>PBTW01000037.1 GCA_002729315.1 Gammaproteobacteria bacterium | reverse complement strand
AAATCGCCGGTAGAACTCAAGGAACCGTCAGGAGTCCAAACATCCACAATTGGTGCATAAGGTATACCGCTTTGATACCGCGGTTCCACACCCACTTATCACAGGGGTAAGGATCTGATTTAATTGTATTTATTTAAAATTTCAACAGATATTTTGTCCCCCTATAACAACAACATCAATACTTTTTTCTCTACATAATATATTTATTAATAGATTAATTTATCAGATAAGTAATATTTTAAATAAATCAGTGCTTAACTTATTTATAGCACTGACAGGCCTGTCAATTACCGAAGATCGCTATATACTTTTCCTCCCGAAAATAAGCAGATGAGCTTGACTATGCGCTACGGACTTAAATATGACGTCGTCGTGGTGGGCGGGGGGCATGCCGGAACCGAAGCCGCTCTTGCCTCTGCTCGTACTGGGGCTAATACGCTGCTGGTTACCCATAGTATTGAAACGCTTGGTCAGATGTCCTGTAACCCAGCTATAGGAGGCATAGGCAAGAGCCATCTTATCAAAGAGATTGACGCGCTCGGTGGTGCAATGGCGCGTGCGACTGATAGAGCCGGCATCCAGTTCCGGGTCCTCAATGCCAGCAAAGGACCTGCCGTTCGAGCCACACGCGCTCAGGCAGATCGTTCACTGTACAAGGCAGCCATTCGGGAAATTCTCGAAGCGCAGGAGAACCTGTCAATCTTTCAGTCTGCTGTTGACGATCTTTTGCTATCGAACGGGGCGGTCGGTGGCGTCCGCACTCAGATGGGACTGGAGATTGTCAGCAAAAAAGTCGTACTCACCACCGGTACCTTTCTGGGCGGCAAGATCCATATTGGCCTGGAGCAGAGCAGCGGTGGTCGATCTGGTGATCCGCCCTCTGTTGCGCTGGCAGAGCGTCTTCGGCAGCTCCCTTTCAGGGTAGAGCGTCTGAAAACCGGCACGCCGCCGAGGATTGATTCTAGGGGCGTAGATTTTTCAGTAATGGAGATTCAAAATGGCGACATTCCGACGCCGGTCATGTCATTTCTGGGGAGACAGGCAGAACACCCAAAACAAATCCCCTGCTACATCACCAGCACCAATCCTGCCTGTCATGAAATCATCCGCAGTGGGCTCAACCGTTCACCAATGTACACGGGAGTGATTGAAGGAACCGGTCCTCGCTACTGCCCTTCAATTGAAGACAAGGTGATGCGGTTCTCTGACAAGGACAGTCACCAAATTTTTGTTGAGCCGGAGGGGCTAAAAACCAACGAATTATATCCCAACGGGATCTCAACCAGTTTGCCATTCGATGTACAGATTGAAATGGTTCGGCAGATTAGAGGGTTCGAAACAGCACATATCACACGACCCGGCTATGCGATTGAATATGATTTTTTTGATCCTAGAGATCTGAATTATTCTCTTGAGACGCGTTTCGTTGAAGGGCTCTACTTTGCTGGCCAGATCAATGGCACGACCGGATATGAGGAAGCGGCGGCGCAGGGGCTGCTGGCAGGGCTGAACGCAGCGCTCGCGGTGCAGGGGAAGGCGTCGTGGTGCCCCCGCAGAGATCAGGCTTACCTCGGTGTTTTGATTGATGACCTCATCACTCTGGGAACTAACGAGCCTTACCGCATGTTTACCAGTCGCGCAGAATACCGATTGACGCTGAGGGAAGATAATGCCGATTCCCGACTTACACCCACAGGCAGGGAACTTGGTCTGGTTGATGACGAGCGGTGGGCGTTTTATCAGCAAAAAGCCAGTGCTGTTGCTGCTAACCTTGAATATCTGAACCAACAGATCATTCACAAGGACTCAAGCGCTGCAGTAAAACTGAATGCTTTTCTGGAGAAGCCTATTGCTCGTGAATATCGACTGTCTGAATTGCTTGCTAGACCTCAGTTGAACTATGACACCTTGCTCGAAATTCTCGGGAGCCCACTGGCCGGATCAGACGCAGAAGCAGACAGCCCGGAACGCCGGATAGCGGAACAGGCTCGTCTGCAGGCGGAAATTAAAATCAAATATCAGGGGTATATTGACCGGCAGTCTGAAGAAATCTCCAGACTGAAAAAACAGGAAAATACAACCATTCCAGCTGATTTTGATTACTCATCAGTTCACGGACTCTCCACGGAACTTAAGCAGAAACTGGAAGCGGCGAGGCCAGACAATATCGGCAGGGCGTCGCGCTTACCGGGCATGACGCCGGCTGCGATTTCTCTGCTGCTGGTCTATCTCAAGAAATACGGCGCGACGACTCGAAAAGCGAGCTAGGCCTTTGTCGCTAAAAGCTCGTAGTGCATCATCACGTCGACCGGGTCGGTCATCGGTGCTTCATGTTATTGCAAGATCGATTGTCAGACGGATTAAATCAGATCGGATTGCCTGTTACCTCTCGGCGGAGTGAACAGCTCGACGCTTACCTCGATCTGATTCAGAAATGGAATCAAACCTACAATCTCGTGGCAGATTGCAGGCCTGAANCGCTATTGATCAGGCACCTATTTGATTGTTTGTCGGTTCTGCCGCTTGTCTCAATCCCCCCCGGTGCACATGTNTTGGATGTCGGCTCGGGAGCGGGCNTGCCGGGAATACCCTGGGCAATTTTTCACCCAGATTCATCATTCATTTTGCTGGANAGCAATGGCAAGAAAACNCGATTTCTGTTTCAGGTGAAAGTGGCGCTAAATNTGAAAAATGTNTACATCGAGCACAGCCGGCTGGAGCATTTCCAACCANTCACNCCTTTGGATATCNTGACTTGCCGCGCCCTCGCATCCTTGCGTGATTTGACCGAAAAGCTNGGAGATCTTATGCATGATCATACACGTTTGTACGCGTTGAAAGGTCAACTGCCCANTGCTGAAGTAGCAGACTTACCTCCTGCGTTTGAAGCATCAGACGTGCAAAACATTTTGGTTCCATTCCTTCAGGAGCAGAGACACTTAGTGACCGTTGTGAAAAGGCAAGCAGTGACTGAAGGTATCATCAAGATTTAGCACACACTGCGACCTCATTAGGGTAAACTGCGACAATCAGGTGTCGTCGCGACGCTCGATAAAAAGATAAAGTACAGGGAGTAACAGTGAGCAAAGTACTGGCCATTGCAAATCAGAAAGGCGGCGTGGGGAAAACCACAACCTCAGTGAATCTGGCGGCCTCTCTCAGCGTGACCCGAAACCGGGTTCTGTTGATTGATATGGACCCTCAGGGCAATGCTACTATGGGCTCGGGGGTAGACAAGAGTGAGCTCAAGTATTCAATATATGAATTGTTAACTGATCAAGCGGTTTTCGCCAGTGTGGTAAAGCGGTCGGACGGAGAGTATGACCTGATTCCTGCAAACGGTGACTTGGTTTCAGCGGAAGTAGAACTTATTTCCCTTGAAAACCGAGAGCTTCGGTTGCGGAATATCATCGAAGCAAACCGGAAGCACTATGACTTTATCGTCATCGATTGTCCTCCGGCGCTCAGCATGCTGACGATTAATTCTCTGGTGGCTGCTGATGGTGTGGTAATTCCAATGCAGTGCGAGTACTACGCGCTTGAGGGACTATCGGCGCTGATGGACACCATTAGCGCGATCCAAGACAGGATCAACCCGACGCTGAAAATAGAAGGCATCCTTCGTACGATGTACGACCCGCGCAACAAACTTACGAGCGAAGTGAATGGCCAACTGTTCAACTATTTCGGTGATGCAGTTTACCGAACCGTGGTGCCTCGAAATATTCGATTGGCTGAGGCGCCGAGCTATGGCAAGCCTGTGATTAAATACGATCGTAAATCTCGGGGAGCCATCGCCTATCTGGCCCTGGCTGGAGAAATGCTGCGACGCCATGACGAGTCCGCCCGGGCGATTCAATAAACGTTATCCCTATGATAGAAGTAAGTAGTCACTTACCTATAATGTTCGAGCTGGATTATCCACATCATGAACGACAAGAAAAAACTCGGTAAGGGGCTTGACGCCCTCCTTTCATCTGGAAGCTCACAGATGATGGCGAGCCTTCTTGGCGGGCGTCCGCGTGAAACGGCGAGGTTATCGGCCAATGTCGACGATACTACACCGGACCGCGATGGGGATCTGAAGAATATACCCGTGGAACTAATCCAGCGCGGTAAGTACCAGCCGAGGACCGATATGCACGAGGAGGCCCTCGAAGAATTGGCTGCGTCGATTAAGACTCAAGGCGTCATGCAGCCGATCGTTGTGAGGCCTATTTCCTCAAATAAATATGAAATCATTGCCGGTGAACGACGCTGGCGAGCCACCCAGATGGCGTGTCTAGACACTATACCCGCAATCGTAAAACCAGTAGGTGATGAGGCCGCCATCGCCATGGCGCTAATTGAGAACATCCAGCGTGAAAACCTAAATCCTATTGAAGAGGCCATGGCCCTCAAGCGCCTTCAGGATGAGTTTGAGCTCACTCAGCAGGAAGTCGCCGACGCTGTTGGCAAATCGCGGGTGACTGTGACCAATCTGATTCGACTGATTGGGTTGCACATCAGCGTCAGGAGGATGTTGGAACACGGGGACCTGGAGATGGGCCATGCCAGAGCGTTGCTTGCGCTACCTGATGAGGAACAAACCAGTGCTGCTCGGATGGTCTCAGGTAAAGGACTCTCGGTGCGTCAGACAGAAGCCCTGGTCAGGCGACTAACTTCCGGTAGTGGCGCCGTACAAAGCAAGCAAGTATCTAACCCTGACATAAAGAATCTAGAGAACAAGCTGGCAGAAAAACTCGGCGCGAAGGTCATGATCCAGCACACCGCCAAAGGCAAGGGGAAGGTTGTGGTAAGGTACAATTCCCTTGACGAGTTGGACGGGATTCTTGGTCACATAAACTAAATACCAAGAGAGCTTTTAGCGGGCATGTCCAAAACTCCGAGGTGCCACCAATTTGGTCCCTTGGCTATGCTAATGCTAACCTCGGGATCCCCTCCAATAACGCACTTAAATTCCTTGTGTTTCATGGGTTAAATTGAACCTGAGACGTGGTTGCGGTAGCCCATCAAAGCCCATATAATGCGCGTGCTTCGAGCTAGACGGCTTCAGAAAGCACTACGTTTTTTGGCGTTTCAGTAAAAGAAGACCGCTGATCTGGCCGAGACCACGACACTCAATCGAGCAAACCTGGCAGCGAGCTGACGTCCGTAATTTCAATCGTGATTACAATTAGAGCTCCTTCTATCTCCAGCATTATCGGCAGCCAAATCGGTGCAGTATTCTTGCTGGCATTGATTAGTTTCGGTTTTTTGGGCATCCAGGCGTCCCTATCCCTTGGAATTGGCGGCTTGCTCTGTCTTATTGCAAACACTGTCTTTACGCTGAAAGCCTTCAAGTATCGTGGTGCTTCAGCGACTGAGCAAATAGTGAAAGAATTCGTCTCGGGTGAGGTCTACAAAATCCTCCTGAGTGGTGCTGGCTTCGCGTCCACATTTATATATTTACCGGCTGCGCAACCTTCGCTAGTGCTGTTGGGTTTCATGGCTGTTTACCTAGTGGGCATGTTAAGCACGATGCATGTAGTGAGAACCTACAACCAAGCTGGAATTTAAAAAATCTAATCGTTTTTAGAGCGAGAGGAAGCAAGGACTAATTATGGCTTCAGCTGAGCACACGGAACTCCCTCAAACCGCTACAGAGTACGTTTCTCATCATCTGACCAACCTCACGTTTGGAAGGATAGATGGTCATTGGGCATTTGCGCACTCCCCAGAGGAAGCCTCAGCAATGGGCTTCTGGGCAATTAACGTTGACTCCATGTTGATGTCTGTGCTCTTGGGCGTGCTGTTCGTTGGGTTGTTTAAATTGTCCATTACTCAAATGTCTGCTGAAGCTCCTAAAGGCAAGAGCTTGCAAAACGTGATTGAAATGATTGTTGAGATGGTGCAGGGCAGCGTAAAAAGCAGTTTTCACGCGCGTAACGAGATGATCGGTCCTTTGGCCATGACGATATTCGTTTGGATCCTCATGATGAACGCAATGGACCTGGTACCAGTCGATTGGATTCCTCTGCTGGCGCAAGCGGTTATGGGCGATTCACATGCCTATTTTCGCGCCGTTCCCACTACAGATCTCAATATCACCCTTGGTTTCGCGGTGAGTGTGTTTTTTTTGATAATCTTTTATAGCGTCAAGGTAAAAGGACTGGGAGGCTTTCTGGGAGAGTTTGCATTTCAGCCTTTTGGTAAGTACGCCATTCCGCTCAACCTTCTGCTCGAGTTGCCAGGTTTTCTTGCTAAACCAGTCTCTTTGGCGCTGCGGCTCTACGGAAACTTTTTTGCTGGCGAAACCATTTTCCTGGTGATTGCTCTGCTCGGATACTGGCAGCTGCCCTTGCACTTTGGCTGGGCGTTTTTCCACATCTTGGTTGTGACCCTGCAAGCCTACTTGTTCATGATGCTGACGATTGTCTATCTGGATCAGGCCCATACGGATCACTAATTTGAAAAATACGTAAACGACTATTTTGTAAAACACGGAGACTCAAATGGAAACAGTACAGGCTTTTACTCTGCTGGCGGCCGCCATCATATTTGGTATCTGCGGAGCCGGCACAGCCGTAGCTTTCGGAAATCTGGGTGGTAAGCTCATCGAAAGCTCAGCTAGACAGCCGGAACTCGCGCCGAAGTTGCAAACCCAATTCTTCTTGGTTGCCGCGTTTGTGGATGTGATTTCCATCATTGGTGTGGGTATTGCGTTCCTGTTTATCTTCGCCAATCCTTTCATTTAAGGGGCCGACTGACCAATCCTGCCATGGCAGGGCAGTTGTCCACCAAGACTGAAGGAGACGATTAATGAATCTCAACGCCACCATAATTGGACAAAGTATCGCTTTTGCTTTCTTCGTTTGGTTCTGCATGAAATATGTTTGGCCTCCGGTTGTGACCATCTTGGAAGAGCGCGCGAATAAAATCGCTGAGGGTTTGCACGCTGCAGATCGCGCAGAACAAGATCTTGTTCTGGCTCAAGAAAGATCCACCGAGCAGATGACAAAAGCCAAACAAGAAGCGGCCGCTATTATCGAATCTGCGAACAAGCGAGCGGCCCAGATTGTCGACGAAGCCAGGGAACTGGCTAGAGAGGAGGGCCAGCGAATTATCGCAGGCGCAAATGCAGAAATTGATCAAGAGATTAACCGCGCTAAGCAACATCTGAGGGGACAAGTTGCTGCACTCGCTGTAGCGGGGGCGGAAAAGATCCTGGAAAAATCCGTGGACCAGGCCGCCAACGAGGAAATGCTGAGCAAGCTCGCTAGCGAACTGTAATTTAAATAGCAGTAACCGGAATAGGCATTACTCATGGCTGAACTAACCACAGTCGCACGACCCTATGCTAAGGCAGCGTTCCAGGCAGCACTGAACGATAATGCTCTGGATTATTGGTCGCGCATGCTAGCGATAGCGGCAGCGGTCTCAAAGGACGAACGCGTGCGATTGCTGCTTCAATCACCAACACTGAATTCAGAGCAGGTCGCCGATGCCTTTATTGATGTATGTAATGATGAGCTTAACGACAAAGGCAAGAGACTCATCCGCTTATTGTCGGAAAACAAGCGCGTTATATTGTTAGCTGAAATAGCTAGGATTTATGAGAACCTGAGAGCTCAGCAGGAGAAATCACTTGATGTAGAAGTAATTACTCCCTACGAGATCAGCAGTGCAGCGTCTGATCAACTGGCCACTGCTCTAAAATCTCGTCTGCAGCGGGAAGTGAAGTTGGTAGCCCGCACCGACGCAAGACTAATTGGGGGCGCGGTGGTGCGAGCCGGCGATACAGTAATCGACGATTCCGTCCGCGGAAAACTAGCCAAGTTGAATGAATCAATTAATCCCTGAAAGCTCCAGGAACAAAGGAAGCAAGCATGCAACAACTTAATCCATCCGAAATCAGTGAAATTATTAAGCAGCGTATAGAGTCGCTGGACGTCACTGCTCAGGCTAAAAATGAGGGCACAATTGTAAGTGTGTCTGACGGTATTATCCGAATCAATGGCCTTGCTGATGTGATGTATGGTGAGATGATCGAATTCGATGGCGGCATCTACGGCATGGCCTTGAACCTTGAACGAGACTCTGTCGGCGCGGTCGTGTTGGGTGATTACCTTAGCCTCAAAGAAGGTCAGACGTGTAAGTGTACTGGCCGCATTCTTGAGGTGCCCGTTGGCCCAGAACTCGAAGGCCGAGTGGTTGACGCTTTAGGTAAGCCTATTGATGGCAAAGGCCCTGTCGAGACAGAGTTGACGGATGCAGTCGAAAAAGTGGCACCTGGCGTTATAGCCAGACAGTCAGTGTCCCAACCAGTGCAGACGGGGCTCAAGTCAATCGACTCTATGACTCCGGTAGGTCGTGGCCAGCGCGAGTTAATAATTGGTGACAGAGAAGTAGGCAAGACCGCAGTTGCTATTGACACCATCATTAACCAGAAAGGCAAAAATGTTAAGTGTATTTATGTTGCGGTGGGCCAAAAGGCGTCTTCGATCGCGAGCGTGGTGCAGAAGCTAGAGGAACACGGTGCTATGGAATACACGATCGTCGTTGCGGCATCGGCTTCTGACCCAGCTTCCATGCAGTTTATAGCACCCTATTCTGGCAGCACGATGGGTGAATACTACAGAGACCGTGGTGAGGACGCTTTGATTGTTTTCGATGATCTGACCAAACAGGCGATCGCCTACCGACAGATTGCGCTGCTTCTTCGTCGACCGCCTGGCCGAGAGGCTTATCCCGGCGACGTGTTTTACCTCCACTCCCGACTGCTTGAGCGCGCCTCTCGGGTCAGCGCAGACTACGTTGAGAAATTCACGAATGGTGCAGTGAAGGGCAAGACCGGGTCACTTACCGCTTTGCCGATTATTGAGACGCAGGCTGGCGACGTCTCGGCGTTTGTTCCCACCAACGTTATTTCGATCACCGACGGACAAATCTTCCTCGAAACAGATTTGTTTAACTCCGGTATCCGTCCGGCAATGAACCCCGGAATTTCGGTGTCACGGGTCGGTGGTGCGGCACAGACCAAAATCATTAAAAAGCTCGGTGGTGGAATCCGTATTGCTTTGGCCCAATATCGTGAGCTTGCAGCTTTTGCGGCGTTTGCATCTGATCTGGACGATGCGACCCGCTCGCAGCTTGAACACGGTCAGCGCGTTACCGAACTGATGAAGCAAAGGCAGTACTCCCCGCTCTCCATTGCGGAGATGGCGGTGTCGATCTATGCAGCCAATGAGGGACACCTCAAAGATGTCGAGCTGAATAAGGTCCTGGATTTCGAAGCGGCTCTATTGAGCTATATGAATAGCGAGTATGGTGACCTGCTCGCCAGCATCAATGAATCTGGCGACTGGGATGACGGAATCGAGGCGCAATTTAAGGCCGGGATCGATAAGTTCAAAGAAACTCAGACCTGGTAGCTGGATCGATTCCACAAGGAACAGCAGTCAATCACAGAAGCGATAAGGTAGCTTAGAGACATGGCCGGCAGCAAAGAAATACGCAACAAGATCTCGAGTATCAAGAACACTCAAAAGATCACCAAGGCGATGGAAATGGTCTCTGCGAGCAAAATGCGCAAGGCCCAGGACGCCATGCAGTTGGGTAAACCCTATGCGCATCGTATTCGCGCGGTCATCAGTCACATCGCGAGCGCTAAGCCCGAATATAAGCATGCCTATTTCGCAATACGCGAGGTGAAGCGTGTCGGCTATATTGTGATATCCACCGACCGAGGTCTGTGCGGCGGCCTCAACATCAACGCATTCAAGACAACCGTCGCGTCGATGAAGGAATATGCCGATGCCGGAGTGGGCATTGAAATCGTTACCATCGGAGGTCGAGCCGCGACATTTTTCAATAGCTTCGGCGGTAATGTTGTCGCTTCGGCGAGGGACATGGGTGAATCACCCGAGCTGGCGGATGTAATCGGTTCAGTCCGTGTATTGCTGGACAAGTTTGACAGGGAAGAAATTGATCGTCTGATGCTGGTGAGCAACGACTTTGTGAATACCATGACGCATCAGCCGACCGTTCAGCAGCTGTTACCTCTGCTGCCGTCCGATGATGAGGACTTGCAGCATCACTGGGACTATCTCTACGAGCCTGATGCCAAAGAGCTGCTGGACGGACTGTTGCTTCGATATATCGAGTCACAGGTCTTCCAGGCTGTGGTAGAGAACAATGCGTGCGAACAGGCTGCGCGCATGCTGGCCATGAAGAATGCATCCGACAATGCTGGCGATCTCATAGAGGAGCTTGGGCTGGTTTATAACAAAGCCCGCCAGGCGGCGATTACCCAGGAGTTGTCGGAAATCGCGGGTGGCGCTGCGGCTGTTTAGCAATGAAACCTGTTCAATGGCGGTGCCATAAAACACGAAGATGAATTTAACTATTAGATTGAACTGGCTGTCGCAACGGCCATACTGAAAGAGGAACCGAACATGAGTAGCGGTCGCATCGTACAAATCATTGGCGCGGTTATCGACGTTGAATTCGCGCGCGATGACGTGCCCCAGGTATACGACGCCCTGACTGTCGACGACAGAGACATTACGCTTGAAGTGCAACAGCAGTTGGGTGACGGGGTTGTGCGCACTATTGCTCTGGGCAGCACCGAAGGTTTGAGCCGGGGACTCAGCGTGCAGGATACAGGAGCCGCCGTGTCGGTGCCGGTCGGCACTGAGACGCTGGGACGGATCATGGACGTGCTTGGCCGGCCAATTGACGAGCGGGGAGATATCGGTGAGCAGGAGCGTATGCCGATTCACCGAAAAGCGCCTACTTATGAAGAGCTTTCCAGCACCAATGAACTGCTCGAAACAGGCATTAAGGTTATTGATCTGGTCTGCCCTTTTGCCAAGGGCGGTAAAGTCGGTCTGTTTGGAGGTGCAGGTGTCGGCAAGACCGTCAACATGATGGAGTTGATCAACAATATCGCGACCGAACACTCCGGGCTGTCTGTCTTTGCGGGTGTTGGTGAGCGAACACGTGAAGGCAATGACTTCTATCACGAAATGCAGGAGTCTGGCGTTATCGACCTGAAGGGCGAATCCAAGGTGTCCATGGTGTATGGCCAGATGAATGAGCCACCGGGAAATCGCCTGCGTGTTGCGTTGTCCGGTCTGACCATGGCTGAAAAGTTCCGCGACGAGGGCCGGGATGTCTTGTTGTTCATCGATAACATTTATCGTTATACGCTTGCGGGTACCGAAGTGTCTGCGCTATTGGGGCGTATGCCGTCCGCGGTGGGCTACCAGCCAACTCTGGCTGAAGAAATGGGCGCGCTGCAAGAGCGAATCACTTCTACTAAAACAGGCTCAATTACCTCCATTCAGGCGGTTTACGTTCCTGCGGACGATTTGACCGACCCGTCACCGGCGACGACATTCGCCCACCTTGATGCCAAGGTGGTGTTGTCCAGAGAAATTGCCTCCTTGGGCATTTATCCTGCGGTGGACCCGCTGGACTCCAGTTCCCGGCAGCTTGACCCGCTGGTCATCGGGCAGGAGCACTACGATGTGGCCAACGGTGTGCAGACGGTGCTGCAGCGCTATAAAGAGTTGAAGGATATTATCGCGATTCTGGGCATGGATGAACTCTCCGATGAAGACAAGCAGACCGTTGCTCGGGCTCGTCGTATCTCCCAGTTTCTTTCCCAGCCATTCACAGTGGCGGAAATTTTTACCAATGCACCAGGTAAGTATGTTTCGCTCAAAGACACAATCACTGGATTCAAAGGCATTCTGGGCGGCGAGTATGACCATTTGCCTGAGCAGGCATTTAGTATGGTGGGGTCGATAGATGAAGCGGTCGAAAAAGCTAAAACGCTCTAGGCTCAAATGTTCTTGAATAACAACTGCATAAATTTAAAGCAGCTTGCATTAGGAAGAAAATTCTTGAGTTAGCATTTATCGCTGGGGACTGAGGGGGGTTGAAAGACATGGCGACGACAATGCATTGCGACATAGTAAGTGCAGAAAATAGTATATTTTCTGGTCGCGTTGAGATGGTAGTCGCGACCGGCACTCTAGGTGATCTTGGTATTGTGCCGGGGCACGCACCGCTTATTACCGGACTCATCCCTGGCCCAGTTCGCCTGGTTAAAGATGGCGGAGACGAAGAAGTGTTTTATGTTTCTGGCGGTTATCTAGAAGTCCAAAGTGGTGTAGTGACTTTGCTAACCGATACCGCACAGCGCGCCGATGATGTTGACGAAGAGGCCGCGGTCGAAGCGATGGAAGAGGCCGAAAGGGCTATGCGAGATTCCAATGCCGAGCTTGACTACGGCGCGGCGGCTGCCCAACTGGCGGAAGCGGCTGCTCAGCTGCGTGCACTGAGGCAGCTGAAAAACAGATCGCAATAGTGTCTAGGTATCAACAGACACAAAAGGAAAGGTAGCTCCGGCTACCTTTTTTTTTGATAGTCTACCGTGATTATTGATTTTAAAAACCAGGGGAATTCGCAGGTCACGCTATATGGAAGTCGTCATTCTTGCTGCCGGCAAGGGTACCCGCATGCATTCCGCACTCCCCAAGGTGCTGCATCAAATCGGAGGAAGACCGATGCTCCTGCGTGTTCTGGACGCGGCAGTGAGTTTGTCTCCTGATGCGATTCACGTGGTGGTTGGTGTCGGTGCTGAGCAGACGATCGCAATAGCAGAAGAAGCGTATCCTTCCGCTGGCATTAACTGGGTAACGCAAAAAGAACAGCTGGGCACGGGGCATGCTGTTCGCGAGGCGCTGCCTGGCTTAAAGCAAAGCGACGCTGACAACAGCGTGTTGATTCTGTTCGGGGATGTTCCGCTGATTACCCGCTCGACCCTCCAGCGGGTGATTGACCACTGTGGGCCGGAGCAGGTCTCTTTGTTGACTACCCGGGCGAGTCTGCCAGAGGGCTTTGGCCGGATTATCCGGAACCGTGATGGAGATGTTGCGGCGATCGTGGAGGAACTTGACGCCTCCCCGGAGCAAAAACGCATCAATGAAGTGAATAGCGGCATCATGGCAATTCCGGCGCTGAGGTTGCGTGCCTGGCTGGAAGCGCTGGATACTGGCAACGATCAGGGTGAGTATTACCTGACAGACATTGTGGCAATGGCACATGCCGATGAGGTGCGCACACGAGCTACGGTGGTGGAAGAGACGGAAGTTTTCGGAGTCAACAACAAGTCACAGCTGGCTTTTTTGGAGAGGCATTATCAAATGGGTATAGCCAATACACTTCTCAAGCAAGGGGTTACCCTGCTGGACCCGGCACGGCTGGATGTGCGCGGTGACGTTGACTGCGGTCGCGATGTTCAGATTGATGTGAATGTGGTGCTTGAAGGGCAGGTTCATCTTGGGGATGGTGTGACAGTGGGTGCCAACTGTGTCATCAAGGATTCGACTATCGGTGAGGGAACCAAAATCCTAGCAGGTACTCATATTGAAGGTGCTGAGATCGGCAAACAGATCAGTATCGGGCCGATTGCGCGTATCCGCCCGGGAACCGTGCTCGGCGATGGTTGCAAGATAGGAAATTTTGTCGAAACGAAAAACGCAGTCATCGGCGAGGGGACAAAAGCGAACCACCTCGCTTACATCGGCGATGCTGTTATTGGCGATGACTGCAACATTGGGGCCGGCGCCGTCTTTTGTAACTATGACGGTGCTAATAAGCACCAGACCAGGCTGGGCAATCACGTTTTCGTCGGGTCAAACAGCGTCCTCATTGCCCCCGTGACACTGGAAGACAACGCCTTTGTCGCAGCGGGGTCCTCGGTCTCCAGTGATGTGCCGGCCGGCAGCCTTGCGGTTGCGCGGGTCAAACAGCGCAACGTTAAGGGCTGGAAAAGGCCGAGAAAAAAGTAGAACGCCTCCGGAATTTTGCAGATCCCGGGCGCAACGGCCCGAGTGAACCCTCAACTGTTGTCTGGTGCACGCAGCGCCTTCTGGCTTTTTTCCAGCCGTTTCAGATGCTCGTTAAGCAGCGGCTTGCGGTGCAGGGCCACACCGGTAGCCAACACATCAATGACCACCAGATGAGCAATCCGCGAGGATACCGGGGTTGCGGCCCGCAGGTCCTCCTCGATATTGACAGTGATAGAGATTGAGCTGGCCTTGCTTAGCGGGGTGTTTTCGGGTGTCAGCCCAATGACCGTGGCGCCGGCTTCTCTGGCCAGACGCACACTTTCTAGCAGAGCTCGGGTCTGTCCTGATTGCGAAATGGCAACGATGACATCACCGTTACCCAGTGAGATGGCAGACATATGCTGGATGTGCGGATCTGTGTATGCGGCTGTTGACAGCTGTAGTCTAAAAAATTTGTGTTGTGCGTCCGCCGCAACTGAACCGGATGCACCAAACCCGTAAAACTCCACCCGCCGGGCGCTGCTGATCGTGTCGATTGCCCGCTGAAGCACTTCAGGGTCTAGCTCATCTTTCACCGTAAGCAGGGAACCTACGGTCGTGTCGAAAACTTTGTTTCGCAGGTCTTCTACGGTATCGCTGTCATCTACAGCGAACTGAGTATATACGCTGCCCGAACCTAGCTGCCGCGCGAGGCTTAACTTGAATGACTGGAAACCATCGAATCCGAGCGCACGGCAGAAACGGATGACGGTGGGCTCGCTGACCATGGCCCGAGAAGCCAGATCAACAATACGCATGGTGATGACTTCATTGGTGTTCGACAGAACAAAGTCCGCCACTTTGGCTTCGGATTTCCTCAGGCTTGGCCTGTTATCGTTAATCCTTCGTATGAGATTAGGCGATTGCACGGGGTGACTGTACACTGAGTCAAGCATAAAAGATCAGATCAATGCTACCTAATTAGGCCATCGGGCGCACTTCTTTCCATGAACAAACAGGAATCCCGCTACAGCGCACATTTTCTGGAGTCCCTGTCATTACTGGGCTCCAGCAAGTGGAACAACCTGACAGGCACGGAGAATCCGTTTACTCGCTTCGAGTTTCTGTATGAATTGGAAAGAACAGGGTGCACTACTGAGGTTACCGGATGGGAGCCCTATCATCTGGCGCTGTATGAGGGCGACCCGGCCAGCACGGAAGAGATATCCCCGCTCGCGGTTATGCCGCTGTATAGGAAAACCAACAGCTGGGGTGAATATGTCTTTGACTGGTCATGGGCAAATGCTTACCAGAGCCATGGTTACGACTATTATCCCAAGCTGGTTACGGCAGCGCCTTTCACTCCTAGCCATGGCCAGAGGATTTTTGTCGCTGACGGCCAAGACCGAGACGCTATTATCAGCGTGATTGTGGAGAAGCTGATAGAGAAAGCAACTTCCCTTGATTTGTCGTCATGGCACGTGTTGTTTCCGCAGTGGGAGGAGAGCGCCACCCTGTCCAGATTGGGGCTGAAGTCAAGAATCGCTACCCAATTCCACTGGTACAACAGAGGCTATAGATCATTCCCCGACTTTCTCGAGAAACTCAGTTCCAGAAAAAGGAAATCGATCAAACGCGAAAGACGCCAGGTTCAAGAACAAGGGTTCCAGTTCTCGATAACTGAAGGGCCTGAGATTTCCGATCAGCAGTGGACTGAGTTCTATCGCTTTTATCAGTCTACCTACATGGTCAGAGGCATGCAGGGCTATTTAAAGGAATCTTTTTTCAGAGGGCTCGCACAATCCATGCCCGAGCAGATGCTGATGATAAATGCACGTATGGCAGGGAATAATACGGCTGCTGCGCTGTTTTTCAAAAATTCAGAGAAGTTGTTCGGGCGATATTGGGGATCCCTGGCCGACTATCAGTTTCTGCATTTCGAAACCTGTTATTATCAGGGGCAGGAATATGCCATTGCCAATGAGCTGCAATCGTTTGATTCAGGCGCTCAGGGAGAGCACAAAATACAGCGAGGCTTTGAGCCAATTCTTACTTATTCCAACCACTGGATTGGCAATGACGGGTTCTCACTGGCAATTGATCGTTTCCTGCAGGAGGAACGTGTTCACGTGGAGTCCTATCGTGATGAAGCGAAAGGCCTGTTGCCATTTCGCCAGGAAGACTAGTTGCCGCCAATTTCGAGTTTGTGCGGCGTCCCGTCACCAGCATAGAATAGTATAGCGTCTAATAAAACAATTAAATAACAAAGGAGCGCACGATGAGAATTTTCCCCCGCATGTTACTGGTGACGGCAGCGCTCGGTGGTATTGCCTTGCAGCCGGAAGCCTCGATGGCACAGCAGGAAAGAAGCTACGATTACTGGCAGCATCAACGAGAGATGATAAGAAGAGGCCAACAAGCCGTATTTATGTGTAATGGTCTGTTCACCTCTCAGCGCACAATTGAGCAGGTGTATGAAAGAGAGCTGGCTTTCCTTCCTGACCCAATCGGCACACCGGAGGGCGGCGACTACTATATCGCCTGGGAAGAGCAGGGCGTTGAGGTAGGCGCTGCTGGACAGGTACCAACGATGCGGGCCGTTTTTCGTGAAGGCATTGGCTGCGTTATACTGCCTCCTGACCAAACCTTGGCCGATGCAGATCAGTTGCCAGAGCTCACGTTGCCTTACCCGCCGGGTAATTCTTCTCAGATTCCCTGGCCTGATGGTGACCTGATAGAAGACAAGGCGTTGCCGGCTGAGGTAAACGCTGACGCCTTGCAGCGCGCATCGGATTGGGCGTTTGACCGTCCCACTCCCGAACAGAGTACGATCAGCCTGATGGTGGTCTATCGGGGCGACATAGTCCATGAGCGCTATGCTGATGGCTTTGACATGACTACAAGGACGCGCACTTGGTCGACAGCAAAGAGCATAGCAGCGACCCTCATTGGAATGCTGGTTGACGAGGGTCGCTTGGAGCTGGACGGCCCTCTGGGTTTTGAGTGGCTTCCCGAGACTAGCTCTCCGGAAACCGATCCACGCAATGCGATCACGCTTCGCCATGCGCTGAATATGTCGACCGGGCTACAATCAATTGACAACAATCTAATGGAATATGCCACAGGTTCTGGTATGTCCTACTGGGCAGGTGACAGCTCGATCGAAGATGCGCGAGAGCGTGGCCTGATACGTGAGCCGGGCACTCGGTGGGATTACGAAAATTATGACACGCTACTTGCGGTTTTTGCTATGAAGCGAGCACTCGGGGGGGAGCGAGAATACGCTGAGTTCCCTCGGAGGGCGCTGTTGGACAAAATCGGCATGAGGAACACTCTAGTAAGCACCGACCGCTTTGGTGATTTTATTCTCAGCAGCCAGGTCTATACTAACGCGAGAGACTTGGCCCGTTTTGGTTTGCTGTATCTACAAAAAGGCGTCTGGAACGGAGAGCGCCTGCTTTCCGAGCAGTGGATTGATTTCGTAACCACTCCAGCCCCCGCGACCTCGGATATTGGAAATATGTATGGGGGACAGTTCTGGCTTGTTCCGGATGACCGCACAGACGTCCCTAGGGACGCTTACATGACAAATGGCAACCGCGGGCAGTTTACGATTATCGTGCCATCCCATGATCTGGTTATTGTGCGCCGTGGTCTTGACTACGGGAGACAGGGGTTCGATCGTTGGGGCCTTGCCAGAGAGGTGATCAAAGCGATCAACTGAGAGTATTTTAAGAGCGTCGGATGAGTGGGACACCCGATTGCCATTCCCGGCGTGGGCACCGAACAGGCTGGCGCAAATAGCCATTGCAGAAGTGTCCGCCCTGACGTGCATATAGAAGGCGGTAGTCTGCCCGGCTGCTTGGGCCTGTCGGATCGCATTAGCAGCATCTTCCGCGCGGGTGCGCGGTTCAAGTTCTCCGGATAAGGCGGGCACCAAAGCCCGAGTATCGGCCTGCGCTATTGATTGCGGTGCGTGTAATGCCACCAGAGACTTGCTGCTCGTGCTTTGAAGTTGCAACGGTTAGTAATCACTGATGAAACAGCTGGCTTTTTCATTTCTCACCGCGCTGCTAGTTTGCGCTTGTGATGCGCCTCACCAAGCCTCTAGGGATCAACCGGTCCTTACTGATGTGCTGAATGTCGTGTGGCTGGTTGCGGAAGATCTCAGTCCAATTATCCCTGCGTTCGGAGACTACACGGTGGCGACGCCGAATTTGGACCGCCTTGCGGCGGAAGGGGTTCGCTACACCCGGGTATTTTCTACTTCCGGAGTCTGTGCTCCGAGCCGCGCTGCTCTGGCAACAGGCATGTACCAAAACAGGATTGGCGCGCAGCATATGAGAACGACAAACGTGTCCGGATTTGGTGTTGATGGTCTGATTCCCTATGAAGCCGTGCCTCCGCCTTTCGTCAAAATGCACAGCCAGTATTTCAGGGAAGCCGGCTACTACACGAGCAACAATGCCAAGGAGGATTATCAGTTCCGCAAGCCGGTTACGGCCTGGGATGACAGCAGCCAAACCGCTCACTGGCGCAATCGGGGGCCGGATCAGCCTTTTTTTTCCGTCTTTAATTTCAACATAACCCACGAGAGCCAGATCTGGGTGCAGGCCGAAAATCCGCTTCGGGTGCCTGATGATCTTAAGGTGCCGATCCCGCCTTACCTGCCGGATACCGCTGTGGCCCAACGAGACGTGCGGCAGGTTTACTCAAATATTGTCGCCATGGATGAGCAGGTGGGCCAGATTCTTGAAGAATTGGAGCAGGACGGCTTACTGGAGAGCACTGTGATCTTCTGGTACTCCGATCACGGCGGCCCTTTGCCCCGACAAAAGCGACTCCTTTATGACGCCGGCCTGCAGGTGCCGATGATTATTCGCTATCCAGATAAGTGGCGAGCAGGAGAGCTTGATGATCAGCTGATCAGCTTTGTTGATTTCAAATCGACGGCCCTTTCCTTAGCGGGTATCGAGCCTCCAAAATACGTCGACGGCCGGGCTTTTGCTGGCAAATTTCAGTCGACAGAGTCCCGCCAATATATACATGCGGCGGCAGACCGCTTTGACCGGCAGTACGATACGATCCGAGCGGTGCGCGATGAGCGTTTCAAATACCTACGCAACTATTATCCGGAACGAGGCTACTACTTGCCGCTGACCTATCGAGAGCAGATGCCAATCATGCAGGAGCTGCTGCGTCTTAAGGATCAGGATGCTTTAACAGAGGCTCAGTCGCAATGGTTTCGGGAAAGCAAGCCGTTAGAAGAGCTCTTTGACACGCTTGCAGATCCTCATGAGCTGACAAACCTCGCTCTTGACCCTGCTTACAGCGACAAACTTCTCGAGCTGAGAGCTGAGCTTGACCGCTGGCTTTCCGGTTTTGATGACATGGGGATGATGCCAGAACCCGACTTGATTAATCAGATCTGGCCGGGCATGGAGCAGCCTGTGACCAGCAGTCCGACAGCATTCCGTCAATATGGGAGGATCGTCCTTTCGAGCTTGACGCCCGGCGCCAACATTGGTTATCAGATTCTGGGCGCCGAGGAGAATTTTGGCAGTAGCTGGCAGGTCTACACAGAACCATTGGAACTTTCATCCGGCATGCGCCTCATCGCTATTGCTCACCGCATCGGCTACCAGCCCAGCTCGATGATTGAGCTTGACGCGAGCGCCCGATAAATCTTGCGAGGAGGCAAAGGTTTTCGCCGCCTGATCCGAAGTCTTTGCCCGCCGGTTTTCTAGCATTTCAGAAACTTCCCGCAGGCCTTCCGCTAGTTCTCCAGAAACTAAGGACCCCTGGGCTCGATAGTTTCGTTCCGTGGGTAGACTTGCCGATGTGAAAAGATCGACCAGCCGATTATTGTCAAATTGGTTAAAACCCGGATGTAAATAGGAGTAAGGCGATTGCGCAGTAGCGTTGTTGCTAGGGCCTCGCTGACGAATGCTTATCCCAGACCAGTAGTTGGTTATTTGCCGGCATGCTCAAATCCTGCTTTAGTCGCAGCCCTGCGCGCTGGGCGAGCGCATTGATCCATTCGAAATCTCTGACCCCGCTGACAGGGTTTCTTTCCTTTAACCACTCATCAAAACTGGCATTGCTAGCCGTGGTGAATGCGCCCTTATATTTGAACGGGCCATATATAAGCAGCTGCGCCTGAGCATTCAGGTGATCAGGGATTTCAACGAACAAGTTTTCAACGGAACTTTCCGACATGATGTGCAGCGAATTCGCGGTAAAAACGGCATCAAACCGGCCACAGCCCCACGGCCGGCGGTCGACGTCGAGCCTGATTGGTTCAGGGAGATTCTCCAGCGAGGCATGAACAATTCTGCGCGAAAGGCTGGCGAGATTACTGGCCACATCAGAGGAGTGCCAGGTCAGATTGGGCAGCGATTGTGCGAAGTACAGAGCGTGCTGGCCCGTGCCACTGCCGATTTCAAGAACGGACTGAAAACCTGTCAGCAGTGTTTTAAGATGTTCTAGAATCGGGTATTTGTTGTTCTCACACGCTTGGCTGAAGGGGAAATCTGATTCGGAGTCATTAGCCATTAAGCCGCCTCAGGCATTCGCGCCTGTTACGAAAGACGTTACGCGGCGCTTTGTTTGCGCTTGAATACCCGTTTACCGCCCGTAGATTCTTCCGGATCGAAGCGATAGCCATCAACGTCGAAACCGGTAAGTAGTTCTGGCTTTTTCAGCCGGTTTTTAATGATGTAGGCTGCCATCTGGCCGCGGGCCTTTTTAGCGAAGAAGCTGATTATTCGATACTTGCCGTTAGACCAGTCCTTGAACACCGGCGTGATAATCTCGGCGTTGAGCAATTTTGTGTCAATGGAGTTGAAGTACTCATTGGAAGCGAGATTGACCAGCGTGTTGGCTTTGGCTGCACGGGAATCAAATTCCTTGTTCAGTTTTTTGGTGAGTTTGTCACCCCAGAACTCGTAAAGACTCTGAGCGCCGTTAGAAGCAAACTTCCGTCCCATCTCCAGGCGATAGGCCTGCATCAGATCAAGCGGTCTCAGCATGCCGTACAGTCCGGACAGAATGCGCAGGTGGTCCTGGGCGAAATTGAGATCGGCGGTGCTGAATTCTTCCGCCTGCAGCCCGAGATACACATCGCCTCTGAACGCAAAGATTGCCTGCTTGGCGTTATTCAGATCAAAGGGGGTGTGCCAGTTGGCGAAGCGCTGCTGATTTTCATCAGCAAGCTTTGGGCTGATGCTCATCAGCTCGGACAGTTCGTCNGGCCCCAGCTTTCTCAGACCTTTGATCAGGGCTCGGGATTCTTTCAGAAACTCTGGCTGTGAAAACTTGCGCGTCTTGGCCTTGTTTTCAAAGTCCAGAGATTTGGCGGGTGAGACCACTACTAGCATAGNGACTATTCCTGATTATCAAATTCCAGCCACCAGTTTAGCGGCGTTGTTCCGTCTTCGGGNTCGTATACATTGCCATAATACCAAACNGTATCCGAGAACTTTTCGCTGGCGCGGTTTAATAGCGATTCGATAGCAGCAAATCCGAGCGAAACGTGGACGCTGTATACCAGCGCCCGCTCAGCCTGAAGATCTAGCGACCCCCCNAGCTTTTCGATCGCTGAGGTCAGAAACTCTTCAAGCGCTTCGAGACGATGCTTACGAAACAGCCTGACGCATAGATTACCGCTGCGCCTTTCCAGCTCATATTCAGCAGTTGACGGATTTATAACCTTCAAAATGTCACCTGCGGCTAAATTCCGCGCGAGCAGCGGTGATTTGAGTAGCCTTACCCGATCGGTGCCGCCGTCCAGCAATTCCGCCTGCAGGCTTTCGAAAACCGGCTCTCCTTCTGCATTCAGGCCTGCTAGGAAGGGCAGCTCCAACTTGTTGGCGACTGTTTCTATCATAGGAAAAGCAACAGAGAGTAGAATGCCTTAAAATCNATCGACAAAGGCGCCTATGATAGAGCGACTGCAGAAATTTGCTAAGGTTTTGAGCCGAATTCGCTACACATTGCTGCTGCTGGCCGGGGCTTGTGCCGTATTGATTCTGCTCAGTCTGATAGCCAATCCTTGGCTTTCCGATGACCGCTGGCTGCTCCACAGTTTCNTGGGTTTTCTGTGGGTGCTTATGCTGTANACAGNANGNNANNTATTNNCGCGCCTTCCGCCGNCGGTTGNGAGCGCTGAGAACTGGCGGCAGCGCCTGTCATACCGATTGCGNNGGGGNATNATGTGGTTACTGGCTNTGCTGTTTCTGAGTCTCAGCGTGTCTTTGATTCTGCTCAGCTACCAGCTGCTNCGNNTGTCATTTATGTAGGTTTTNNCGNNNNATGTGGCATTATGGCGCAGCCTCGAGCNCGTTATGAANAAGTTCATCACTCTCATCGATCANACAAGTGACAGACTGGGGAAANCTGTTTCCTGGCTGGCGTTGTTGATGGTTCTGGTGATGGGGCTGATAGTGATCTTGCGCTATGCCTTTCAGATCGGCTCCATTGCACTGCAGGAGTCGGTGTTCTACTTAAACGCCATGCTTTTTAGCTGTGGAGCGGCATTTACCCTCAAAGAGCAGCGCCACGTTCGGGTTGATGTCATTTATACCCGGCTGCCACCTCGCGGCCGTGCCCTGATTGATTTATTTGGNACGACTGTTTTCCTCTCGCTTAGCACCGGGTTTATTGTCTGGGCCAGCTGGGATTACGTTGCGCTAGCCTGGCGGATTCGGGAAAGTTCTGCAGAAGCCAGTGGGCTGCCGCTTGTTTATGTTCTGAAAACTGCGCTGCTCCTGCTGCCAGCATTGTTATTTATGCAAGGTTTGGCTGAAGCCATGAGAGCCTATTCCGTCCTGAGGGGCAGCANTGAAACGCAATCGAAAGCTTGCCGATCATGATTGACCTGCTTCCCCTTGTTTTATTCGTGGTCGTTTGTCTGTTTCTNATGGCAGGNTACCCGGTAGCNCTNACCATGGCCGGCGTNTCACTGCTGTTNGCTGGCCTNGGAGNGNTGGCAGGNGNNTTCGATCCNGCCTTNATNNCGGTAATACCCAACCGCGTNTACGGCATNNTGGTCAATCAGAANCTNTTTGCNGTNCCNCTGTTTGTTTTCATGGGCTCAATGCTGGAGAGGTCCCGAATTGCTGAAGACCTGCTGAAAAANATGGANCTGGTGTTCANAGNNTTGCCCGGNGGANTGGGNATCTCCGTTATTNTGGTNGGAATGCTGCTGGCGGCAAGTACAGGGATTGTGGGAGCGACGGTGGTGACTATGGGAATTCTGTCTTTGCCTACTATGCTTCGTGCCGGCTACCATCCTGCTCTAGCCTGTGGCACCCTTTGTGCTACTGGAACGCTAGGTCAAATAATTCCGCCCTCGATTTGTCTTGTACTGCTCGGAGAGGTCATTTCCAATGCCTATCAGCAGTCCCAGCTTAATGCAGGAATCTTTGCGCCGGATTTTGTCTCTATCGGTGACCTTTTTGCCGGTGCCATCGTGCCCGGGCTGCTGCTGGTAGTGGCCTATGGTTTCTACGTGTTTGTGGCGGCGCTTATCAAACCGGACCTGGCGCCGGTGGTGACGGAGGAGAGGGGCTCTGATGCCAAGCTCTTTCTGGCCTTAATGAAAGGCCTGTTCCCACCGGTTGTGCTGATGATTGCGGTGCTTGGTTCCATTCTGATAGGCCTAGCAACACCGACCGAAGCTGCGTCTTTGGGCGCAATTGGCGCTATGTTGCTGGCAGCCGGCAAGCGCATGCTGTCAATGGCTATTGTGCATGAAGTGGCAGTTGAAACTACCCGTGTCACTTCCATGGTGTATCTGATTCTGGTTGGCGCCACTATTTTCTCATCAATTTTTCGTGGGTTTGGTGGCGAGGCATTGATTGAAGCGCTGTTTGATGCGCTACCGGGCGGTGCCTTCTCGGCCACGCTCGTGGTGATGCTAGTTATTTTTCTGCTTGGGTTTATTCTCGACTTTATCGAAATCACCTTTATGGTGGTGCCGCTAGTGGGGCCTGTGTTGCTGGCTATGGGTCTTGATCCGGTATGGCTTGGGGTGATGATTGCAATAAATCTGCAGACGTCGTTTTTGACGCCGCCGTTCGGGTTCTCGCTCTTTTACCTGCGCAGCGTGGCTCCTGCAGAGGTCGACACGGTTGCGATCTATCGCGGCGTTATACCCTTTGTTGTTATTCAGCTGACGCTTCTGATCCTTCTGGCATTTCAGCCCGGGCTGGCAACCTGGCTGCCGGAACTGCTGAGTGTCCAACCGTAGCTACGCTATTCGAAAAAGGATTTCGCAGCGGGTATGTGGCAGGCGGAGTGGTGTGCATTCCTCTTACTCAGCCGAGCTGTCTGGCTCTGCTACCTAGTTGAGGGGCAGATTGCGCGCGTCAATGAGCGCTTCCTCGGCTATGCGGTTATAGTTCATTACGCCCTTCCTGAAGGTATTCCAGGATTCATAGACACGGCGGGTGGTCTCGTCTTTTTCAGCGAGTTCGAGAACCACTTCCTCTGACAGCCGGCGTAACTCCAGTAAGACGTCATCCGGCAGGCGGCGCAATTCCACGCCGTGCTCCTCCTCCAGTGACTTCAAGGCCTTGTTGTTTTCGGCCATTAGCTCGTCGAGTAAGGTCTGATTCATGACTTCGGCCCCGGCCCTAAGAATGGCCTGCAGGTCTTCAGGCAGCGCTTCGAAACGTTCCTTGTTGAAGATGGTTTCTAGCGTCGAGCCAGGCTCGTGCCAGCCAGGGTAATAGTAGTACTCCGCAACCTCATGATAGCCATTGGCACGGTCGTTATAGGGGCTGACAAACTCGGTTGCATCCAGAGTTCCAGTTTGCAGCGCTGTACGCACCTCACTGACTTGCATGGTCACCGGCACCCCACCGGCGCGACGGAAGACCTCACCTCCAAGGCTGGGTATGCGCATCTTCAGACCCTGTAGATCCGCCAGTGAATTTATTTCCTTGTTGAACCAGCCGAACATCTGTGTGCCAGAATTGCCACCGCGCACGGGAATAAGATTGAATGGGGCATAGAGCTCATTCCAGAGCTCATTTCCGCCACCGAATCTAAGCCAGGCGTCCTGTTCATAGCTAGTCATGCCAAACGGGATAGAGGAAAAAAACGGTGTGGCGGGGATCTTCCCCTGCCAGTAATAGGCGCCGGAGTGTCCGATTTCAGCCACGCCCTGGCGGACAGCGTCAAATACCTCAAGGCCTCCCACCAGCTCGTTCGCACCATAAACGCGGATTTTCATTCGCCCGCCGCTCATCTGTTCGACGATGTCTGCAAAATATTCCGGTGACGTGCCTAGAGCCGGCAAATTTTTTGGCCAGGAAGTTATCATCTTCCATTCATAAACCTGCTGCTCAGCCTGGTCGGCCGCTGGTGTTGTTCCTGCCGGCGGGCCATCGTTCCCGCACGCCTGGATCAGCAGTGCGATGATGCCCAGGGCGATTAAATTTCTACGGTTATTCTGCATGTTCTCTGAGGTCTTGCGCTGTGTAAAGTATTGGCTGTTTGTTTGAGCGTGATGTCAAAGGGCTTCGAGTTTGGCGTATGATAACACCAGCCACTTGCTTCCGACGGCATCAAAGTTGACCTGCACCCGAGCATTGCTTCCCTGGCCCTCATAGTTCAGGACCACGCCTTCACCGAACTTGCCATGAGCTACGCGCTGGCCGAGTGAAATCTGGGTTTGGGATACCTCAGCACCCAGACCGGGGCCTCTGCCAAATGTTGCTCCGCCACGAGCCGGGGCATGCGCTCTGTTGACTGTGGTTTTAAGCCGGACTTCTTCGACCAGATCACCGGGGACTTCCCGGATAAAGCGTGAAGGGCGGCACAGGGTCACATCACCATGCATCCTGCGAGACTCGGCGTAGCTCATGTAGAGCTTGGCCTTGGCGCGCGTGATTCCTACATAACACAGGCGGCGCTCCTCTTCCAGGCCGGTCAGATTGTCCATGGACATTTTGTGTGGAAAGAGTCCTTCTTCCATGCCTGACAGAAAAACTAGCTGAAATTCTAGGCCTTTGGCAGAGTGCAGCGTCATTAGCTGGACTGCGTCTTCGGTTTCATCTGCCTGTGTATCGCCTGCGTCCAGTGACGCCTGATCCAAAAAGGCAGCCAGAAACGAGCTTGCTGTGACGTCAATCTCTTCCTCCTGCATACCCGGGTCGTCGAAGCTGCCGGCGGCGGTGATCAGCTCTTCGAGATTTTCAATACGCGCGCGTGCCTTTTCTCCCCCTTCTTTCTCATGGTGGCCGATCAGTCCGCTGTGCTCAATAACGTGTGCTACTTTTTGATGCAGCTCCAGCCCAAAGCAGTTCTGTTGCATGTCGTCAATGAGCTTGAGAAAGGCAAGAATGGCGTTTGCTGCTCGAGAACTGAGCAGGGTCTGATTGACACACTCGACACAAGCTTGCCACAGAGAACAATTATGTTCGCGTGCGACCTGGCGCACTGTGTCGATCGTGCGTCCGCCAATCCCGCGCGTGGGGACGTTGATGATGCGTTCTACAGCAGTGTCATCGTGACGGTTGATCAACAGTCGCAAATAGGACAGCGCGTTCTTAATTTCAAGGCGCTCATAGAAGCGGTGTCCGCCATAAATGCGATACGGCATGCCAACCCGCAGCAGGGCATCTTCAAGTTCCCGGGATTGTGCGTTGGATCGGTATAGAATGGCTGCATCCGCGCGCCGGTTGCCACTAGTAAACCAGTCCTGCAATCGATCAACGACAAAGCGCGCTTCATCCTGTTCGTTGAAGGCTTCATAAATGCTGATGGGTTCACCGTCTGCTCCGTCGGTCCACAGGTTTTTGCCGAGGCGACCCTGGTTGTGTGAGATCAGCTTGTTGGCTGCATTGAGTATGGTTGAGGTTGAGCGGTAGTTCTGTTCAAGGCGAATGATGTCCGAGCCAGAGAAGTCATTACTGAATTGCTGAATATTTTCAATACGCGCACCACGCCAGCCATAGATGGACTGGTCATCATCACCAACCACCATAAGCTGATTATTGGTGCCTGCCAGAACCCGGAGCCAGGCGTACTGAATGGCATTGGTGTCCTGAAACTCATCGACTAGGACATACTGAAACCTTTGTTGGTAGTGCTGGAGAATCTGAGGATTTTTCAGCCAGAGTTCGTGGGCGCGCAGCAGAATTTCACCAAAGTCAATCATGCCCCCCCGCTCACATTCGGTTTCGTATGCAGCGTAGATCTCCAGCATGGTCTTGGTGTAGTCATCATCGAAATGTTCAATATTACCCGCACGCAGACCTTCGTCTTTCTGCGCGTTGATATACCACTGACACTGTTTTGCCGGCCATCTGTCATCGTCTATCTTGAGTGACCGGATCAGCCGCTTGATCAGTCTTAGCTGATCATCCGAATCGAGAATATGAAAGTCTTCCGGCAGCCCCGCTTCCTGCCAGTGCATACGCAGCAGCCGGTGGGCTAGGCCATGAAAGGTGCCAACCCACATGCCGCCCATCGACTGACCTATCAGCTCATCAATTCTGCTGCGCATTTCTCGCGAAGCCTTATTGGTGAACGTCACGGCGAGGATGGCAAAAGGGGACACGTTTTCGGCCTGCAATAACCAGGCAATGCGATGCACAAGCACTCGAGTCTTTCCGCTGCCTGCTCCAGCAAGAACGAGCAGATTCGGTGCAGGGCTCGCTACAGCATTTCTTTGCTGGTCGTTGAGCGAGTCNAGTATATGAGACACATCCATAGTCGTATTCTAACTTCTCGCGGTATCTGCGTCCCAGAAAATGGCNGCAAATTTGCAGAGAAACACTGGTGTGATCTTGTCAGTTTANGCGTTTCAGAGNCTTAGAGAAGCAGACAGTAATTTGCTAANATCTNANCTCGGCCCACGGGCATTGTCTTACTCGCAGGAGAGCAGCATGTCGGTTCGATCAGACGACGTACAGTTTAATTGGCAAGACCCCTTCCTAATGGAAGAGCAACTCAGTGAAGAAGAGCGGATGGTCCGTGATACGGCGCGCCAGTACGCACAGAATAAGCTGTTACCACGGGTTAAAAATGCCTATCGGAATGAAGAAACAGATCCGGCAATTTTTCGTGAGATGGGCAAGCTCGGGCTGTTGGGCCCGATGATTAAGGGCTATGACTGTGCCGGTATGAATTATGTCTGCTACGGGCTGATAGCCAAAGAAATTGAGGCTGTTGATTCTGGCTACCGATCGATGATGTCGGTTCAGTCCAGCCTGGTGATGCACCCGATCAATACCTTCGGCAGTGAAGAGCAAAAATCCCGGTATTTGCCGAAATTGGCCTCTGGCGAATTTATTGGCTGTTTTGGTCTGACCGAGCCTGACCACGGGTCCGATCCCAGCTCCATGAATACACGCGCCAAGAGCGTTGCCGGCGGTTACAGTCTCACCGGTGCCAAGAACTGGATCAGTAACTCGCCGATTGCTGACGTCTTCGTGATTTGGGCTAAGGATGATGGCGGGGTTATACGGGGCTTTATCCTGGATAAAGGTATGAAAGGCCTCACAGCGCCGAAAATTGAAGGCAAACTGGCCTTGCGGGCATCTGTGACCGGTGAAATCGTGATGGATGAGGTTTTTGTCCCTGAAGAAAACAAATTGCCGAAAGCGCAGGGACTGAATGGCCCGTTCAGCTGTCTTAATTCCGCAAGGCTCGGTATCGCCTGGGGTGCTCTGGGTGCGGCGGAGACCTGCTGGCACGCTGCGCTGCAGTACACACTTGAGCGCAAGCAATTTGGACGACCGCTTGCTGCCAATCAGCTCATTCAGAAAAAACTGGCGCAAATGCAGACCGAAATTTCACTCGGGCTGCAAGGATGCCTGCAGGCCTGCCGCCTCCGGGACGAGAGCAAATTGGCACCGCCGCTCATTTCTCTGCTGAAACGAAACTCCTGTCTTAAAGCGCTGGACGCGGCGCGAGAGGCTAGAGACATGCTTGGAGGCAATGGTATTTCTGATGAGTATCCTGTCATGCGACATGCGCAGAACCTCGAGGTTGTTAACACCTATGAGGGCACACAGGATATTCATGCTCTGATATTAGGCAGAGCGCAAACCGGCATTCAGGCTTTTACCGGTGCTTAGGGTAGTGACCGCTAGTTGCTGCTGGCAGTCTTATAGGTAACTCACAAGGATGCCGGCGAAAATCACAGCGCCGACCCAGTTGTTGTTCAGAAAAGCCCTAAAGCACTTATCGGGCACTCGGTCCCTGATTAGGATTTGCTGATAGACCAGCAGCACGCCGGCCGCCATAAGTGCCATGTTATAGATATTGCCTAGCGCCAGGCGCTGCCCTGCAAGATACATCGCGGCAATGAACATAGACTGCAGCACTCCGATAACTGTCTTGTCGGCTTCGCCAAACAGAATCGCCGTAGATTTGACCCCAATTTTCTTGTCGAATTCGCGATCCACCATCGCATATTGGGTGTCATAGGCGATTGTCCACAAGGTATTTGCTATAAACAGCAGTAAGGCGGCGGGCTGCACGGTTTCTGTCTGCGCCGTAAAGGCCATCAGTATTCCCCATGAAAACGCAATGCCCAGCACCACTTGTGGCAGATTGGTGTAGCGTTTCATGAAAGGGTAGATTGCAGTGACGGCAAGTGCGCCCACGGAGAGCAGTACGGTCGATAAATTAGTCATCAGCACTAGAAGAAAGCCGACCAGCGACAGGAGGCAAAAGCAGTTGAGTGCGTCTTTGCGCGTTAAAGCTCCCCGCGCCAGCGGCCTGTTCTCGGTACGTGCGACATTACCGTCTATGTCAGAGTCAGCGAAATCATTAATGCAACAACCCGCTGAACGCATGACTGCAGTCCCAAGCACAAAAATGAAGAAAAGATAAACGCCCGGGAATCCCTCAGCGGCTATCCACAGCGCGCCAATTGTTGGCCATAGCAGCAACAGGATACCGATGGGTTTATCTAGGCGGATCAACTGGGCGTAAGCAGGTAATTTGTCAGCGGTTTCCGGAAATCGGGTCTTAAGCCGTGAAAACAGGCCTGAATACATGGATTGGAAAGGGTGAGGCATGACAGTGAATGCTGAGAAAACTGCTAGGACGGCCTAGGATAAAAGATTTCCAGGAGGATAGACACAGCCAATATAACGATCTTTTCAGCCGAGTTGAATCCTTGCCCGCAGTGGGGCCCCTTTCGCGACTCGGCAGAATAATTAAATGATCGGTCAGTAATATTTATGGGCAACGCCTAAACATTGACAAGTTCGAGGCGGTCGCCAATCCATCTTCTGATAAGCGGGTCGACGGATTCCGGATACCTGGCGGACAGGCCCTCTGAGGCCAGCCTCACGTCGTCCAGCATCGACGAGTCTCGGCCAATATCGGCAATCCGAAAGGTCATGATTCCGGTTTGTTGCGTCCCAAGCACCTGTCCCGGGCCCCTGAGTTCCAGATCTCGCTCTGCGATGAAGAAGCCGTCAGTGCTTTCCCTCATTACCGTCAAACGTTTTCTGCTGTTTTCCGACAGAGGGTTTTGGTAGAGCATGATGCAATGGCTTTGTGTGCTGCCTCTACCCACCCTGCCGCGTAGTTGGTGCAGCTGGGCCAGACCAAGGCGTTCCGGGTTTTCGATCACCATTAAACTGGCGTTAGGAACGTCCACACCCACTTCGATAACGGTAGTCGCGACCAATAAGTGAATATCGCCTTGTTTGAAACCCACCATGATTTCCTGTTTCTCACTGGCTTTCATACGCCCGTGTATTAAGCCGACTTTCAGGGTCTGAAGCTTGCCCCTCAGCGACTCCGCCGTAGCCTCTGCAGCTTGTGCCTGAAGCTGCTCTGACTCCTCAATCAAAGTACATACCCAGTAGGCTTGCTGCCCCGAGTTACAGGCTTGAAGGATGCGGTCGGTAACTTGGGCGCGCCGTGAGTTTGAAATCAGCGCTGTGTTTACTGGAGTGCGACCCGGTGGAAGCTCGGAAATTACCGAGCATTCCAGATCGGCATAAGCACTCATCGCCAGCGTTCGGGGTATCGGCGTGGCCGTCATGACCAGCTGATGTGGGCTCAGCTCGTCTTTCCCGCCTTTGTCTCTCAGCGACAAACGCTGATGGACTCCAAACCGGTGCTGTTCGTCGATAATGATCAGACCGAGAGATTTGTAGTTGACCTGATCTTGAAACAGCGCATGCGTGCCAATCAGAAGCTGGCACTTACCACTCATGAGATCCTGGAGAACTTGCTTTCTCTCTGCTGCTCGGGTTTTACCGCTGAGCCAGCCTACTCTGATTCCGAATGGTTCAAACCAGGCGCGAAAACTAGTGCAGTGCTGTTCGGCCAGAATTTCAGTGGGCGCGATCAGTGCGACCTGAAAGCCACTGGCGAGACACCTCAAGGCACTCAGTGCCGCCACCAGCGTCTTGCCGGACCCAACATCCCCCTGCAGCAGCCGGAGCATCGGCGTGGAAGCGATTAAGTCGGCTTCGATCTCTGCAGAGACCTCACGCTGTGAGGCGGTCAGCTCGAATGGCAGGGTTTCCTCGAACCGTTTGATCAGCTCGGCACCCTCTGTCAGAGCAGGTGCGCGGCGATGAGCGCATAGAGTCTTGAACCGGCGCATGCTGAGCCGGTGTGCCAGCAATTCTTCGAAAGCGAGCCGTTTTGCACCTGGGTTCGTGTCGGCATTCATCCATTCCAATGGGGCGTCCAGCGGCGGGCAATGGATAAGCTTGATGGATTCGGTGAGCCCAAAGAGCTGGAACTTTCGGATGATTTCTGCGGGCAGACAGTCTTTCAAGCCTCCCGTCTGATCAAGCAAGCGCAGCGCCTGATTGATCAAACCGCGCATGCGCCCCTGCTGAAGGCCTTCCGTCGTCGGATAAACCGCGGTATATGTCTCTGGGACTGGCTCTTCCCGACCGGCTTTCAGAACGCGATATTCGGGATGGTAAATCTCAAGGCCCAACCGGCCGCGGCGCACTTCGCCATAGCAGCGGATACGAACGCCCTCTGACAGTGCGTTTCTTTGGGCAGCGCTGAAGTGAAAGAAACGCAGATGTATGACGCCGGTTGAATCCACCATCGAACACTGTAA
>PBTW01000036.1 GCA_002729315.1 Gammaproteobacteria bacterium | reverse complement strand
GATAGGGTGGTGGGTTTTATGCTGTCGCCTTTGCTGTGGGCGAAGGTTGCTCGGGGCCTCTCGGCAGGGCGAGTCCAGTCCGTAGCTGTTCGGCTGGTGGTCGAAAGAGAGCAAGAAATACGAGCGTTTATCCCGGAAGAATACTGGGAGATCTTTTCAGAATTAAGCACCAGCGCGCTTGATAAGCTTCGCTGCCAAGTGGTAAGGGTGAGTGGCGAAAACTTCCGCCCGGACAATAAGGCGGAAACAGATTCGGCACTGGCGATTCTCAAAAGCACCGACTTTATTGTGAAAAAAAGAGAAGACCGGCCAACTTCCTCAAAGCCGCGTCCCCCTCTGATTACCTCCACATTGCAGCAAGCTGCGAGCACCAGACTCGGTTTCGGGGTCAAGAAGACCATGTTGATGGCCCAGCGCCTGTATGAGGCTGGCTATATTACTTACATGAGGACTGATTCTACGCATCTCAGCCAAGATTCTATCGAAATGTGCCGCAAATACATTGACCAAAACTTTGGTAAGGATTATCTGCCCGAGAAACCCATGCACTACAGTGCCAAAGAAGGTGCTCAAGAAGCCCACGAGGCCATCCGGCCCAGTGAGGTGAAGGTGATGCCAGATAAACTTATAGGTATAGAGCACGATGCAGTTAGGCTGTATGACCTGATTTGGAAATATTTCGTTGCCTGCCAGATGCCACCCGCTCGTTATTTAAGCAGCAGCATTACCATTGCCGCTGACAAATTCGAGCTTCGAACGAAAGGTAGGATCATGCAGTTTGATGGATATCTGAAAGTGATTCCTTCAAAAGATGAAGATGTGGTGCTTCCTGATGTTGAGGTGGGTGATTCACTGACACTGGAGAAACTTGATCCTTATCAAAATTTCACCAAACCACCTGCTCGCTACACTGAAGCAAGCCTCGTCAAAGAACTTGAAAAAAGGGACATCGGTAGACCGTCTACGTATGCCTCAATCATTTCCACGATTCAGGATCGTGGTTATGTAGCGGTCGAAAATAAGCGTTTCTCTGCCCTTAAAATGGGAGACATCGTTTCCGAGCGTCTGCTTGAAAGCTTCGATGAGTTAATGAGCTACGATTTTACTGCGAAGATGGAAGATTCTTTGGATGAGGTTGCTGCGGGTAAAACAGACTGGAAAGCGTTGCTCAATCGATTCTACGAAGGGTTCACCAATCAGCTGGCTGCGGCGGAGAGCGAAGAAGGTGGGATGAGAACAAATGAGCCCACTGAAACTGATATTGAATGCCCAAAATGCGCAAGGCACATGACTGTCCGCACAGCCTCTACTGGTGTATTTTTGGGTTGCTCCGGTTACGCACTTCCTCCAAAAGAACGGTGTAAAAGCACTATTAATTTAGTTCCCGGAGAGGAGGCTATACGCACTGATACAGCGGAAGAGGCGGAGGAGGTCGAGAATAAGCTATTGCGTCAAAAGCAGAGATGCCACATCTGTAATACAGCAATGGATGCCTATCTAATCGATGAAAAACGCAAGTTGCATGTTTGTGGAAATAACCCTGATTGCACCGGGTTCGCAGTCGAGCACGGAGAATTCAAAATCCGGGGGTATGACGGACCCACACTCGAATGCGACAAATGCAGTGCAGAGATGCAGTTGAAAACTGGACGGTTCGGTAAATACTTTGGTTGCACCAATGAAGAATGTAAGAACACCCGTAAGCTTCTTCGAAACGGAGAAGCAGCTCCGCCCAAAATGGATCCGGTCCAAATGCCCGAGCTCAGTTGTGACACGGTCGAAGACCACTACGTGCTAAGAGATGGAGCCTCCGGACTATTTCTTGCTGCCAGCAAATTCCCGCGCAATCGGGAAACAAGGGCTCCGCTGGTCGAGGAATTATTGCCTCACCAAGATGAAATAGATCCCAAATACAAGTTTCTGTTCTCAGCGCCAGTTGCAGATGATGAAGGTAACAAAACGCTAATCCGTTTTAGTCGCAAAACGAAAGAGCAATATGTGCAAAGCGAATTCAACAAGAAGGCGACTGGTTGGAAGGCTTTCTATCGAGATGGTGCCTGGGCAATCGAGAAGCCGGCCAAAGCACTCTCGAAAGGCTCCCAAAAAGGCAAATAGCTATCACTCACAGCTGCTTTTGCAGCTGCCGTTTACTGAGACAGCCGGTGCTTGTAGCGGAATATTTCAGATCTTACGTCGTATGATACCAACACTGATGCCTTCAATCGCGAATGCCCTGTCACGCAGGTCAACCACGATAGGATCAAAATCCGGGTTTTCGGCAATGAGGGTGACTTTATTCTTGCTTCGCGAAGTCTCCAGACGTTTGACAGTCACTTCATCATCCACGCGAGCAACGACAATGTCGCCGCTCTGGGCTTGATCAGTCTTATGAACCGCGAGCAGGTCATCTTCATAAATGCCGACGTCAATCATGCTCGTACCTTTTACAGCAAGAAGATAGTCGGCCTTGGGAAAGAATAAGTCTCGAGGAATGTCGCAATAGTCTGCGATAGACTCCTCAGCCAGGATAGGACTGCCCGCAGCAACCTGGCCGACAATAGGAAGGCCAAGCTGTTCTGAAATCGGCAAGCGGATACCCCTTGAGGTGCCGGGTAACATTTCAATTGCGCCCTTCCGCGCAAGGGCGCGTAAATGCTCTTCGGCCGCATTTGGGCTTTTGAATCCCATTTCTTGCGCGATCTCAGAGCGAGTAGGGGGAAATCCAGTCTCAGCGAGATATTCTCTGATGTAGTTCAATATCTGTTCTTGGCGATCTGTGAGTCTATTCATGGATATGCCTCAGCTGCACATAACTGTAATTATATACAGTTATCTGCCGATCTCAATCAGTCTTTAGATTTTGTCTAGGCAAATTACCAGACTGGCACGGCGCCAAGCTAACTCCTCTCTGAAACTAAAACACAGGACTGATAATCTCGCTTTGCTCGTATAGCGCTTATTTGTGATAATTTTTTAAAACCAAGGCTCACCAAGATGGCAGACAAACACATCCCCGGCGTTTTGATGTTGGATATTCAAGGTCAGAACCTCTCAACGGAAGAGCGCCGGCTGCTGTCTCGGCAGGCGGTTGGGGGGGTCATTCTTTTCTCTCGCAATTACACCGAACCCAAGCAGCTGCAGGATTTGATCGCGGAAATCCGCGAATGCAAGCCGGATATGCTGCTGGCGGTCGATCAGGAGGGCGGACGAGTTCAACGCTTCAGATCAGGTTTTTCCCGGCTGCCGGCACCTTACAGGCTCTCAAAGCTTTTCGATCAAAACCCGGAAGAGGCTATAAGTCAGGCTCACAGTTGTGGATGGTTGATGGCAGCTGAACTACTGCACTTTGGTCTAGATCTCAGCTTCGCTCCAGTTCTCGATCTGTACACCTCAGTTAGTGAGGTGATCGGAGATAGAGCTTTTTCAGCCGAGGTAGACATCGCAGTCCGGCTGATCAAAGCATATATCGACGGCATGCATACAGCGGGAATGGTCGCTACTGGTAAACATTTCCCGGGCCACGGAACGGTGGTTGCAGATTCCCATGTAGAGCTACCGGTTGATGATCGGCCCGAATCCGAAATCTGGGCTCACGATCTCAGAGTTTTTAGTGACTGTATTGATGTGCTAGATGCGGTAATGCCTGCGCATGTCTGCTATCCCGCAGTTGATCAGGAATGTGCCGGTTATTCAACCGTATGGTTAAAGAGTATCCTCAGACAGCGGCTAGGATTTGAAGGGATTATCTTCAGTGATGATCTGAACATGGAGGCGGCGAAACAAATTGGCGATGCAGTGACGCGAGCGCGGAAAGCGTTGTCTGCAGGTTGTGACATGGTGCTGGTGTGCAATGCTCCTCAGAGCGCGTCGGAGGTCGCTGATTACCTCGAGAAAAGCGAACATCCAGGTAATCCAAGACTCGCGAGGCTGCGCGGAGCACCGTCTCGTGAGATAGCCTCACTTTTTGAAACGGACAAATGGGCGACAGCGGCCGAGGTTGCTGGCCGACTCAGTGAATGATTTTTAGGAGACAAATATGCCTGATCTACTATCGGTAGAGAGGATTTCAGAGCTGGGGTGGGGAGTAGAGCTATTTGCTGCTGTGATGCTAACACTCATCGGGCGATATCTTACAATGCGCGCACTGAAAATGCTGGGCGAACAATTTGAAAAAACTAGCAACGTTTGGGATGACGCTTTTTTTAAGGCGGCACAGGGTCCGCTCAGCTGGTTTATTCTGATTCTTGGGCTGATTTGGGCCGTCCAGATTAGTGATGGCTATCTGGATATGGTCCTATTCAGTCCCGCCAATCTCGATACTGTCCGTCAGCTGACTTTTATTGTGCTGACCATGGTTTTTCTAGTGCGATTTATCTCGTTGGCTGAAGCGCGGCTGCTTGATGACTTGAAGTCGCAGGCAGAGGGCGCGCGAGGCCGCTTGGATCCGACGACCCTGCATGCGCTGGCTAAACTGACTCGGCTTTCAATTGTGATTTCAGCAGTACTGGTGGCTTTGCCAACCCTTGGAATCGAAATTACGGCGCTTTTGGCATTCGGTGGCGTTGGCGGAATCGCGGTTGGCTTTGCTGCACAGGATCTGTTGTCGAATTTTTTTGGCGGGCTCATGATTTATCTCGACCGGCCCTTCGCGATCGGAGATTGGATAAGATCACCGGATCGGGAAATTGAAGGGACCGTTGAGAGTATTGGCTGGCGGCTGACGGTATTGAGAACTTTTGACAAAAGACCACTTTATGTCCCGAATTCCGTCTTTGCAAAACTGGCACTGGAAAATCCTTCGCGTATGACAAATCGGCGAATCTACGAAACAATCGGGATTCGCTACAAGGATGCGTCGAAGATGGGCCAAATAGTACAGGATGTGCATGCTATGCTGCAGGAGCACAAGGAGGTTGACCAAGATCAAACACTTATTGTCAATTTCAACGGTTATGGGAAGTCTTCACTGGATTTTTTTGTCTACACATTCACCAAGACAACTAATTGGGTGAAGTTTCATGAAATCAAACAGGACGTGATGCTTCGTATTATTGCCATTGTCCATGCGCATCAGGCAGATTTTGCTTTCCCGACAACGACGATAGATGGGATAGAACAAGTAATTCACGCTTCTGATTTCCCCGAGCCTCAACAGGGTGATTCTTCCAAATGACTCCTGGTGAAATCCTTGCGGTGAGCCGCAGAGCTATCTGTCTGCACACTGAAGCAGAAGTCGAAGATGCCATAGATTTATTGGCGGCTAAGGTTTCAACAGCTCTGAGAGACCGAAATCCGCTACTGCTTTGCCTCATGAACGGAGGGTTGGTATTTGCAGGCAAATTGCTGACAAGACTCGACTTTCCTTTGCAGATCGATTATCTCCATGCCACCCGTTATCGAAACAACACGCAGGGCTCGGAATTGAATTGGCATCGGTTGCCCATGCTCTCACTGGATGGGCGTGATGTCCTCATTATTGATGACATTCTGGATGAGGGCGAAACGTTAGCAGCAGTAGTTGAGCATTGTCGAGCGCAGCGAGCCGCATCAGTCCTAACTGCTGTGCTGGTTGATAAACTTCACGAGCGTAAAGTGGCAGATATTTGCGCAGACTTTATCGGCCTCAGAGTTGAAGATCGCTACCTTTATGGTTATGGGATGGATTACCGCGGCTATCTGCGGAATGCAGCAGGAATTTATGCCGTTGATCCGGTTGATTGTGATTAACTAGGTTCAATTTCGACCAGGGCAGGGATATCTGTCAGCAGTAGCGCTAAGCGCGTGGTTCTGTTTTCAGCGGCCTTTACCAGGTCGCGATAGTTTTCAAGCTGGAAGCGATATTTCTCAATCTGACTCTGAATAAATTCACTTTCAGTCTGCTCTGGCTGTTGTTGGCTTGTTTTATAGTCGATGATCCATCGAGTGTTGTCCTGATCAACGAAGGTCCGGTCGATGACGAATTGTTGCGTACGGCCGTTATGCTTCCGGCTTATCCCCAACTCGCAAGCCCCCTCACGATGCTTATTATCAAAAATCCAGTTTAGTTTGGGGTCGGATAGAGTATTCAGTACCATTGCTTTCATGTGGTTAAGGATGCGCTCCATTTCCAAAGAAGGAAGTTGAAATGGTCGCAGACTTAGTTCCCAGAAAGCCACGACTTTTTCCAAATGCGCAAGGTAGTCGGTCTTGCTATTGCTACGGGTATAAGTCTCAAACGCTTTGTGTATCAAAGTGCCTATTGCGCTCGCCACACGCTCGGCGCGGGTCGTGGAGATCGCGTGTTCGGGCCGGTCCTCTGGAGCGGCATCGTCCTCCTGCCATCGATTCTCAATGTCAATAGTCAGCGCTGCCATGTGCTTTTGTTCCTCATCAGTGAATCCGAGAATGGGGTTTAGCCGCGAAATCATCGTAGCTTGTTTTGATGACCGCAGAGAAACCGGGATTGCGAGTGGCCTTTGATTGGAATCGGATGATGCTTGGGCAGTACAACAGACCTGTGTGCGCAGTTGTGGCCAGACCAGGGCGAGCAGGGAGTCGGCTGGAGGTGCCCTGAATTGGCCACCTTCCTCTCTTGAAAGACCGGCAAACAGGGTGGCAGACTTTTTTGCTCGAGTTATTGCGATGTAAAGTAACCGGGCGCTCTCTAATTTTTGCCTGACTTTCTTTTCGTGCCTGATTAATTTGTACAGGCTGGACTCTTCCAATCCGGTTGCGGTAACCGCAGACAAAAAAAGCCTCGGATTGCCCTCGGCATTCAGACGCTCATGCCATATAAGCAAGTCTTTGTCATCGTGCTTTGTGCTTTGAGAGAGGCCTGGTAATAGCACGTGATCGAATTCAAGCCCTTTCGATTTATGCATTGTGAGGAGTTCTAGCTTATCGGGCTGTGAGCCTGTCTCTGGACTGGGAACAAAGGTTGAACCCACCTTTTCCTCAAACGCGAAAATATCATCGAGTCCGCCAGCAACTTCCTGCTCACTGAGTAAGGTAAAAAAACGCTGGACGCAGTTGATTTCAAGCTCGGTACGACAGCAATTAATGCCACGAAGAAGGCCCCAAGCGGCTTCGACGGACTGACGCAAAGATCGTTTGTAACGACTGGCAATAGCGAATTGCATGGCAGGAACAAACTGTGGCAGAGCTTGTAATGCCCGAGTGCTCAGATTGTTAATCGACCGATAATCAATAATGCTAAGCCAGAGATTTGAAGCCCTTGAATGTTGACTCAGCTTTAGTAGATCTCCACTGGCGAGGCCACACCAAGGCGCTCGTAGCAGGCAAAGCCAGCTGAAATTGTCCCCCGGGTTTAAGATTACTCTTACTAGGCTAAGTAGATCTTCTATGACCGGCAATCCTGCCAGCCGGTCAATATCATTGGCGCGCCATCTTAGATTTCGCGCCCTAAGCGCTGGGATGATATTTCTCAGTTGCGTTCTGGTCCTGACCAGAATCGCTATACTATCGCCCGAATACCTTTCTTGCAGATTGATAACAGTGTCTGCCAGTTGTTCAGACTCCTGCAGGAAGGCTTCCAGTCGCTGCCCCTTCTTAGTTGAAATCAGATTGACAGTAACACCTTCGCCGTCACTCTTTTTGTGAATAACCTCTGCCCGGGTGTAGGGTACTGCTCCTCGCGAAATGTCAGCTTGTGCCGGAAAGGCGTCGACAAAAATATTGTTAACCCAATCGATCATAGGTTGCTGAGACCGGAAATTGCTATTAAGTATGAGTGTTTTTAAACGAATCTCGCCAATTCCGCGAATTTGTGCGTCAAGAAAGATTCCAACGTTCGCATTGCGAAAGCTGTAGCAAGACTGCATTGCATCTCCGACGAGGAAAAGTGTGCGCCCATCGCCGGGCAGCCACCCTGCCGTCAGCTTCTTGAGTAAGTTCAGCTGCAGCTGTGAAGTGTCCTGGAACTCATCAACCAATATATGGTTTATGCTGCTATCTAGCGCTAAAGCAAGATCTGTGGGTTCATCTTCAGTACCGAGTGCCAGGTTGGCTGCAGCACCGGTTTGAATGTAATCAACTACTCGATGTCGGGTAAAAGCAAGCAGCAGCTCGGCGTTCAGCGCTCGAAGCACATGACAAAGAGAGGTAACAAAGGCCCATTGCTCATCCCTCTCTCCGGCTGTCGGCAGCAGCCTGATGAAGGCGAGCTGTTGCAAAACATCGGGGTCTCTTTGTAATGTCTCAACAACTGCATCCCGTTTGCATTTATATGCCTTACAAGCGGCTTGACTTTCCTTGGTGCCACCGATTTTTGTTGGAAAGCCGTGATTTTTGTTCACCTGTCTTAGCCATTCTGCGGTATCCGGAGCATCTCTTGTTTGCTTTTTCAGCAAAAAGCTCAATAGGAAAAACCAGACAGGCAGAGCCTCTANATCAGTGTTTGGNAGGCAATTTAGCGGAAAGAATTTAGCCAGTGGTAAGCGCTGCTCATCGTCATCCAGATTGGCAGCAGCAAAGTTAGCTAACTCAACCAGTTTATCTTCGCTGTTCTTTAGGACGCTAGTGACAGACACCAGCGTTTCCTTTATCAATTCTGACAGACCTGATTTGAGGAATCGGACGGTCTCATTATTGTTTGTGGTTAAATCGGTAATGTAGCTTGACCATTGGTCCCGCTGCTTTAGCATCTGCAGCAACTGGTTTTCGACTGATGCTAGGTCATTGTCGAGGTGTGTTAGGACAATTTTAATATGGTGAGCTAACTGCGTTTCACTCTCCAGATGGGCAAGGGTCGAATGGACTGCTTCCTTGCAACAGATATCAATGTCCTCAGTTACATTCGGATTGCCTCCAATTTGTGAGAGGGTAGGAAGCTGTTTTGCGAGATAGAAGCAGAAACTGTCAATAGTTTGCACCCGCAACCGGGTCGGCGATTCCAGAAGACGCCAGTTTTGACGGTTATCTGTCTCGAGTACTGATTGTCCGATTTTTAGACGCGCTGCTTCAATCCCACTCAGTTGACTGGAGGCTTCATCACAGGTTCGGCACCAGCTCAGGATTCTGATAATGCGATCACGCATCTCGCTAGCTGCTTTCTTGGTAAATGTGATGGCCAGCACTTCTTCAGGTTGCGATGAAATCGCAAGAAGCTTGAGATAACGCATGATGAGTAATTCAGTTTTACCCGACCCAGCGGGTGCCTGAACGATGAAGGATTGTTCAATGTCAAGCGAACTGTCCCGTGCCTGCTGGTCAGGGAGCCGCCTTGACGACACATCATTCATACAGCTCACCGTCGTATGTTTTGACAGAGTAGACAGCGTCCGCTTCATTTAACTCGCGTATACGACAGAGCCCCTGCAATCCACAGTAGCGACAACTCGTCCGTGGGTCCACCGGGTCAACGGTTAACCATCCGGATTTGAAATCCCCGGTGAACCTCGTGATTTGCGAGGAAAAAAGATCAGATAGCTCTGACCATGACTGCTGAGCCTTGTCTGAATTAGCATTCCTTTTGACCCGGACATGGAAATTTTCTCCTAAAGACAGCGCTTTGTACTCGATCTTGGCTGGATTGATGTGAACCCAGGATATTGCGTCAATCGGGGCGCTTTGCAGGCTTGACATGGCTGTAAAGTAAAACTGGATTTGCAGGTCTTCAGGTCTATCTGCGAGCAAGCTGGCACTGTTGGGGGAAAATTTTCCTGTCTTGTAGTCGATAATGGCCAAGGCTTTATTGTCCAGCTTGTCCACACGGTCGAGTTTGAAGCTAAACTGCAAGTCGTCATATGACCAATGATGCTTCTTCTCTGTTTCTGCGATCGAGTAAGGCAGACGTCCGGCCTCGCCATTGGTATCTTTGAGGAATTTGATGAGCAGTTCGGCAGTCCGCTGTTTCTCAATACGAAGAAATGTAGGCAACATCAGGGCTTTTTTCATTCGACGCAAATAGCCTACCGCAATGTCCGCCGCACCATAGCAAAGAGAATCACGTTCATCATGACTGAGCGCTTGTAAGGCCTCTTGTGTCGGTAATTTATCGAACAGATGGTCCAGAGCATAGTGCAGCGCTGTACCCCGCTCGGCTGAGCTTATGCCGATTTCAAATCGACACAGAGGTGATGCATTCAGTCGATGCTTGGCAAATGCTTTAAATGGACAACTGGACTGGTCGCTCAGAACCTGATGCCCACCAACCGCCTGTGGGAGGGGCCAAACGGCTATCTGCGAGTCGTCAGCATTCTGCGTGAGTTGCTGACTGCCATAATTCTGATATCTGTAAAACGCTTTCAGCGAGAGGGTGGGGTCGGTCTTGGGTGATTCCTGAGTAAACTCTGCGACAAACCTGGTGGGTCTGAATTCCTGATCATCGCCATACTTATGATGGCTACTTTGCAGAGATTGCCGTGCTGCATGACTCAAAGTATCAAAGATTGTTTTCGCTAGGGCAAATTGAATAGAACTGTGACTGCCCGGTAATTTTTGGTCAAACTGCAGGCCATAAGGCAAGAATGGTGAGGGGCTGCTGTTCGGGGGCCACACTTGATCGTTCATGTTGAGGAGCCACAGATGGTCGAATTGTAGGCCCACCGCCTCCTCAGGTCTGTAGACAGAGACATTAGCGCATTGGGAAAAATGTTGCTGAGTTTGGTTAGAGCGGCACAGCAGGCGTAAACGGCTCAAGGCTGTATCAAGATCGAGTGGCCCTGTTACTGCGGACAGGCGGGCGAATTGCTCCGAAACATCGTGCCATCGCTTAAGCGCATGCAGCTGATGCCGTGTCAGACTTGTGCCGGGCCAGCCAAGAGTTTTCAGGACATCCACGAACAACTGCATCCAGTTGGCTGAGGACGTCTTATTCGGGTGTCTGCGCTTTAGTTCCCGGACCTTGCCTAGTCCCCGGAAGAGCCGAGGACAATGATGATCTTTTTGTGTTTCACCGGTGAAATACAGAAAATCAGACACCCGGCACCGGTTGGTGAGTCGCTTGCGAATCACGCGTTCCAACTCAACGCGTGCTGAGCCGTTGCCTTCCTCATTAGCCAGAAAAGGGGAATGGATCAGGCGGCACAGGTCCTCGCCGCTCTGCTCTTCTTTGATCAGGCCGATCGTCAATAAGGCATCATGGATTACTGGCTCCTGAATCAATAAGTTTCCCATTCGACTACTGTTGATTTCCTGGGTTACCCCCTCGAAGTCCAGCAGGGCATGCAGATTGAGTGCACGTTCGATTCCCAGCTTCACGTCATTAAGTTGAGCTTCACTTAATTCACCAATAAGACCTATGTGGGAGTCAGGTGCTTCGCGAAGTCGATCGCATACCCACTGGCTAACGGCATCCAGCTCTGCTGCCCAAGAGTCAAAAGTGAAATGTGTTCTGACGTCCGGAGGTTTGCAGCGATTTGGCTCGATACGTTCTATCTCATGGAATCGACTCAGGTGTTCGAATAGCTCAGCATAGAGTGGAGGCGGAGAGGAAAAGCCAAAGAGCGAGAAGTAGCCATTGAGGGGGGAGTTCTCACATGTGCGAAAATACGAGTTGATCATTGCCAGGCAGTCGGCGAGGCTCGCGATTTCTTTCTCATAGCATAGCGTTTCAAACTGCTTCTTCCAGTCAAGAAACGCCGCGATATCGGGCAGCGTACGGTAGCTCAAGAGCGTATCGAGATGCAATTCTTCAAGTTTCCATTGTCGCATTATTTGATACGCATGACTAACTGAGCGAGCGGTTTCTTCGGGGTTTAACAGAGGATATTGTGACCGTTCGTTCTCTATTAGGCTTATCCAAAGGAAAAGTTCTTCGGATGAAGAAACTGGAAAACGGTCGGTAAAAGGAGACAGGCCCTGGTAGGCAAACTCCTCCCAGATGTTTTTGATCCACACATCGATACTGATGATAGGTGGCGAAGGAAATACAGATTTGGTCTGTGTTGCTGTATAAGAGTCGATCAGCGCGTCTCTGAGGCGATTATTCGGCACTAAGATTGTCACATCCTTTGAGAGTGCCTGCTGCAAGGGCTCGAGAGAAACTCTGTTAACCATTGATTATCATTCTGCCTTCCGCGCTTGGGAAGCCAACCAGTTTCGTACTTGCTGTTTGTCTCCCCGAAAGACGATGTTCGCAGCCTTTTTCCTCAGCTGATATTCGTACATTGGGTCATAGTAGCTCCGCAACAATTCGCTGATCCAGAGCTCGTGTTGTTCAAGTGTCCCAGCCGCAAATTGCTGCTTCAACGCTTCTTCCATTAGACTTTTAATCAAGCGGTACTTCTCTATACCCAAACGCTTTTTAATTCGATCCAGCGAGTCGAGTAGAAAGTTCGTAAATGCGCTGTCTGCCCGTTCAGCACTTTGCTGCTTAAAATCCTTATAATTAGATTGTANGTAGTCCAAACGAATGGTCTTTATNCGNGACTCAAGCGTTTCCTCGATGAGTGCGATGGGTGCTTCTTTCATAGCACAATNAAATTTATGGGGAATCGAAAGCGAGCCGATGGCGTGGCTTTCATCTTCCACCGCAACCACGGAAGATGCGAGGGCTGTTGCCTTAATGATAGAAACTCCCAAGGCATTCTCGAAGGTAGTCTGAGATGGTTGGAGGTTGACGCGACGGCCAAATGCGGAGCCCCGATGATTGGCGAGACCTTCAAGATCGATACTGCATGGTAGGGAATTAATGAAGTGAGTTTTGCCACTGCCTGTTTTTCCGGCCACGATCATAAGTTGTCCACTGCTGGCGAGCTGCTCCGTTGCGTCGATGAGGTTTCGACGCAGGGATTTGTAGCCGCCTTCTGCGCGGGCAATAGTGTAGCCTGCTTCAGCCAGCCAGGCTTGAACTGTTTGCGACCTAAGCCCCCCACGGTGGCATAGCACGATCGCATTGGGGTTGGCGTCAATGAATCTCATCCAGTTAACAAGTAAGCGTTCTTTGGCTTCAGAATTCACCAGGCGGTGTCCGAGCGCTATTGCCGCTGACTTGCCTTCTTTCTTGTATGTCGTGCCGACTGCTTCACGCTCGCTGTCCGACAGAAGGGGGAGGTTGATGGCATTCGGAAATGCGCCGCGAGAGAATTCGCAGGGTGCCCGCACATCAAGCAAGGGTGTGTCCTGACAGAATAATGCGGAAAAAGCCTCTGAAGAGACAGTGTTGGTCATGTCACTGAGAATTTCATTTTGGGACGTACCTCTGGTGGAGTGTAACATGACGCGTACCAAGCTCATTAGAACTCGCTTCCTGAGCCGAAATCTGTGGAATAGCTATTTCGGCGAAGTAAGTCCAAAATAGGGTCAGGCTGATGCAACCTCAGACTGTTTTTTATGCCAAGCAATCAACTAACTGAACTTGCTACACTGGCTTCGAGCTATACTTCACGAGGTCCTGCACCCGTGCATCGCTGGAATCCACCTTTTTGCGGTGACCTAGATATTGTGATCAAGCGGGATGGGAGCTGGTTCCATGAGGGCCGGCCTATTAAACGTAAAGAGTTGGTAAAGCTGTTCTCGTCAATATTGAAAAAAGAGGATGATCGCTACTATCTCGTGACCCCAGCTGAAAAAGTTGGCATTACGGTTGAACGCTGTCCCTTCATGATTATTGGGATGGACGTGCGTCAGCAAAATGGCGTCCAGGTCATACGGTTTCACACCAGTACGGATGAGCAGATTATCGCTGACAGTGAGCATCATCTGGCACTGGAGGAGTGCGGCGTAGCCGACTTCCCACATCCGGTGATACATGTGCGCGATGGCCTGACCGGGCTTCTGAGCCGGGCAGTTTTTTATCGTTTGGCTGAAATTGCTGTGGAGCATACGGTTAAACAGGCGCCCAGACTGGGTGTTTTCAGTAGCGGTATCTTTTTCCCGCTGGATTAATTTCTTTCCGCGTATGACTTAACTGGGACGTTTGCCGTGAATTTCAGCTAACTTGCTGAATTATCAGTAAGTTAGCCTGACAGTATGAATGCATTGAGTTGACCTGCTGCGGCAAAAACGGCATTATTAACTTCCTCTTCTGAGGGGCCGGTACGCGATCAAGAGCATGGGTTAGCAGCCTTGTTCAGCAGACTTGCGACCGGATGGCCCGCTGCAATTGCCGACGGCCCTATCTGTTTCTTAGTTGTTATCTTTGGAGAATCCATGAAGATTCTTGTTGGAGTAAAGCGTGTCGTCGACGCTTACGTGCGTGTTCGCGTTAAATCAGATGGAAGCGGTGTTGATCTGACCAATACTAAGATGTCGATCAATCCTTTCTGTGAAATTGCTGTGGAAGAGGCAATCCGGTTAAAGGAAGCCGGCCATGCGACAGAAGTGATTGCGGTTTCCGTCGGTCCAAGCTCCAGCCAGGAGCAAATTAGGACCGCACTCGCTCTGGGAGCAGACCGCGGTATCATGGTGGAGACTGAGGAGGCGCCAGAGCCTCTGTCGGTCGCGAAGGTTCTCAAAGCCATTGTAAAAAAAGAAGCGGTGGATCTTGTCATCCTTGGAAAGCAGTCAATCGATACGGACAACAATCAGGTCGGACAAATGCTTGCCGCCTTGTGTGACATGCCACAAGGGACTTTCGCCTGTAACGCCATATTAAAAGATGGTTCAATAGAAGTTACTCGCGAGATAGATGGAGGTGAACAAACGGTTCTGCTGACTTTGCCAGCAGTTGTGACTACTGACTTGCGCCTGAACGAGCCTCGCTATGCCTCTCTGCCGAATATCATGAAGGCAAAAAAGAAGCCCATTGACAGTGTTTCTCCGGAGGATCTGGGTGTACAGATTGTGTCTAACATCAAAACTTTGAGTGTAGCGCCACCGGATGAAAGGTCTGCAGGTATCAAAGTAGAGTCGGTCTCAGACCTTGTTGAGAAACTGCAAACCGAAGCGAAGGTAATTTAAAGATTATGAGTACTTTAGTAATCGCTGAGCACGACAATAGCTCACTTAAGAAATCGGTCTTGAACACCATTACCGCAGCGTCAGCAATCGGCGAGCCTGTCGATGTGCTTGTTGCGGGTACGGATTGTCAGGCGGCTGCGGCTGCAGCAGCGGCCGTGGCAGGCGTTCGGGCGGTCATTGTTGCCGATGGTGCCGCTTACTTGAATCAGTTGCCTGAGGCTGTTGCTCCTCTTGTGGTGACGGTATCCGGTGACTATTCGCATGTGTTCGC
>PBTW01000035.1 GCA_002729315.1 Gammaproteobacteria bacterium | reverse complement strand
TTAGCTGGACTGTTATCGAGCTGCGGCCCTTCAGAGTTAACTACCGAGCCAAGTGATGATGGAAATGCTAGCGAGATACCTACAGTTGCGCTGGTAATGAAATCTTTAGCTAATGAGTTTTTTGTCAATATGGCAGCGGGCGCGGAAGCTCATCATGCTGAGAACTCTCAGAATTATGAATTGATAGTTAATGGTATTCGCAATGAAACTGATCTGGCGCAGCAAGTTGCACTAATTGATCAGATGATTAGCTCTGGCGTGGACGCCATCGTCGTCGCTCCGGCAGATTCCAGAGCATTAGTTCCCGCATTGGCTCGTGCCGATTCTGCAGGTATTGTCATTATCAATATCGATAATCGCCTCGAGCCTGAGACACTAGCTGAGTACGATTTGCAAATTCCTTTTATAGGTCCAAGCAATTTGACTGGGGCGAAGATGGTTGGTGACTTTGCGTTGCAAGGACTGGCGAGCGATAGCGAAGTTGCAATTCTCGAAGGTGTTACGTCTGCGATTAATTCCATTCAACGTCGTACTGGATTAGAGCAAGCAGTTGCCGAAGCTGGCATGGAAGTCGTCACCCTGCAAAGTGGTGAGTGGGATCAGACTAAGGCCGCTCAGGTTACTTCGGCAATACTCTCTCAGTTTCCAGAACTTGACGTCATTCTTGCTGCAAATGACAGCATGGCACTGGGCGCGGCTTCGGCAGTCGCGCTGGCTGCACTAGACCATGACATTACAATTGCCGGTTTCGATAACATCACGGCTATTCACCCCCTAATCGAATCCGGCGCGGTTGTAGCAACCGTCGATCAGTTTGGCGATCACCTTGCAGTGTTTGGTATCGAATATGCGCTGGAGGTGTTGGCTACCGGCGTGGTTCCTCAGGATCGTGAAACACCCTTGGAGCTAATTACTGCTCAATCCCTTCAGACTAATTGAAAAGAAATCAACGTGACTGCCCGAATCCGTATTGAAGGGCTCTGTAAGAGTTTTGCTGCCCCGGTCCTAAAGGGAGTAGAACTCGAGATAATGCCTGGCAGCATTCATGGCCTGGTGGGCGAGAACGGCGCCGGAAAATCTACGCTTACCAATATCATTAGTGGTCTGCTTGCTGCAGATTCCGGCACACTGGAACTCAACGGCCAGGCCTACAGTGTCCCAAGCAGGCGTGAAGCGCTACAGAAGGGAATAGCACTGGCGGCCCAAGAACTAAGCCTGATTGACACTCTTACTGTTGCTGAAAATATTTTCCTTTCAGCGCTTCCGCAAAATTCTATGACTGTTGATCGTGCCAGGCTGGGAAAGCATGCAGAGGAATTGATGGAACAGGTAGGTCTGAACGCCATGTCCGCGCAAACTCCACTTTCGAAATTAACCCTGGCGGACAAACAACTCGTCGAACTTGCAAAAGCGCTGTCCATGTCGGCTGAGAATTGCCAGTTACTGATCCTGGACGAACCTACCTCTGCTCTGACCGCGCCCCAGGCGGAACAAATACATCAGATTATCAGGGAACGCGTCGCGAATGGCTTGAGTATCATTTATGTATCCCACCGGCTAGATGATGTGCTGTCAGTTTGTGATGACGTCTCAGTATTGCGTGATGGAATTATCGTTTCGACTGCGCCTACTACTTCTCAAACCGTTGATGATCTTATCACTGACATGTGCGGTCAGGATTTGCTTGAACATAGCGAGTGCTGTCTTCGGCAAGCCGGAGGCCTGCGCCTCAAAGTGGAACAATTATCCAGCGCTATCTTCCCACAGCCTGTCTCATTTAATTGTCGCCGCGGTGAAATATTGGGTCTTGCCGGCTTGGCTGGCGCTGGTCGTTCGGAGTTGTTGCACACAATTTTTGGTCTGGCTTCGGATCGCCAAGGGCGGGTGGTGTTGTTAAACAAAGGCGCAGAAGTCGAAGTGCGATCACCGAGCGAGGGGGTGAAATTGGGTATGGCTTTGATCGCCGAGGATCGCAAGACTCAGGGAAACTTTGCTGATAAACCTGTCTCTTTAAATACCACCATCGCGGCCTTAGGCAAGCTCGGTGCTGCGCTGGCATTCCTGCTGCCCCGTCGTGAGCAGCGTATCAGTGAAGAATTGATTGATCGGCTGCAAATTAAATGTGAAGGCCCCCACCAATCCATTGACCGGCTCAGTGGTGGTAACCAGCAGAAAGCTTTGATTGCCCGGTGGTTGCAAACCGAATCTGATGTCTGGTTGCTGGATGAGCCTACCCGAGGGGTAGATGTGGCGTCGAAGCTGGCTATTCATGCGAAATTGCGAGAACTTAGAGATCTGGGTGCATGCCTACTCATCGTCTCCAGTGAGCTAGAGGAGTTGACTGCGCTTAGCGATCGAATTCTGGTCTTGTCGAATCGCAAAGCAGTAGCGACATTTGAGCGTGGGCAGTGGAGTAACGAGCAGTTGTTGATGGAAATGTTCAGTGCACACCGGGGCCAGCGGGTAGTCGATCACTGAGGACGTTTATTGGAAAACAATGAAAACTGCAACTAATCGAAGCAATTTGCTCAACCGGATTAGTCTCATTTTCGAGGAGCTGTTTATTGTTCTCGCACTGGCGGTGCTGGTTGTGATTTTTTCATTTACTACAGATAACTTTTTCACAATTAGAACACTGACCGCCATTCTTACTCAGCTACCGGGACTGACTATTGTCACTATTGGCATGACTCTGGTGCTGATAAGCGGTGGTATCGATTTATCGGTCGGCTCGATAGTCGCCTTAAGTTCAGCGGTCATCGGTGTCGCACTTACTGTCTTTGAATTGCCGTTGCCTGTAGCGGCCCTTATGGGAATTGCAGCCGGCGGCTGCGCCGGCCTGGTAAATGGCGTGCTAGGCAGCTATTTCCGCTTGCCCATATTTATAGTCACCCTTGGTATGCTAGAAGCTGGTCGAGGACTGGCTTACTTGGTCACCGAGTCTCAGACCATCTATATCGGCCCCAGTATTCAAGCGCTTTCACTGCCAATGCTGGGTATCGGGATTTCGCCTGCTTTTCTTATTGCCCTTGGGCTGGTTGTTGCATCTCAGTTGGTTTTGACTAGAACAGTGTTCGGACGTTATCTGATTGCTATTGGCACCAATGAACTAGCTGCCAAAATCTCGGGCATTCGTACCGAACTCTACCTTAATGCCGTGCTTCTGATTTCTGGGTTGCTAGCGGGCCTGGGTGGGCTGATTAACGCAGCGTACCTGGGCGCTTCTGATCCGAATGCTGCCATAGGATTAGAGCTATCGGCTATCGCCGCTGCTGTGATCGGAGGTACCAGCCTCATGGGCGGACGTGGTTCGATTACCGGCGCCTTCATCGGTGTGCTGATTATTTCGGTACTGCAAAACGGCCTCGCTCAGCTCGGCGTTTCAGAACCATTCAAGCGGTTAATCACTGGCTTGGTGATTATTTTGGCAGTNTTTTTAGACCGCTGGCGTGGTCGGAACTAGAGCAATAACTAATNGATCTACAAATGGCTTCAAGCTTCGAATGCCGAACTTATTGAAGCGTNGTCATACAATTTATTGATAGCAGCAGTGCATGGTATCGTTNAATACCTTAACGTCCCAGCAAGGTCTGCTCAATGTCGTTTGGTATAGTAGCCAGTGTTATTGTTCTGGAAACCATAATAACCCTTTAGGTAGAACTGATTATGCAATCATCCATAAAACTTTTGGTGGGTCTTCTTTTAGCCTCGCAGTGCTTTTTTGTATTCGCGCAATCGGCACAACATCTAGCGGAGGCTATTCTGTATTCTCAGCGGCCCGCTCAGGATAAAGAAAGGGATGAAAATAGGAAGGCGCCTGAAATTTTAGAATTTATGGGGGTTAAACAGGGAGATAGCGTACTCGATGTAATAGCTATGGGTGGCTGGTATTCTGAAGTACTTTCATACGCGGTTGGAGGCTCGGGGACTGTCTATATGCACAATAACCCCATTGCGATAACAGAACGCAGCACAGATGAAAGAGCAGAGCGTACTAGTCGTCTAAAAAATGTTAATGATTTCGTTGGTAGTATTGGTCAGATCCCGGCCAGTTCAATCGATTTCGCAATTACAGCTTTAAATTTTCACGATGTATACAATCGCTCGGAAGATGACTCTCATCAATTACTGCGCCAAATTTATTCAGCGCTCAAGCCCGGGGGTGTTCTGGGAATAATAGATCACAAGGGAACACCAGGTGCAGACAATGTCACTTTACATCGTATTACTTTTGAAGATGCAGTAACGAGTGCTGTTGAGGCAGGGTTTGTGCTCACTGGCATCAGTAACATTCTGAAGAACTCTGATGATGACCATACACGCGGTCCTTTCGATCCGAGTCTCGGCAGGAATACTGATAGGCTTGTACTGCGATTAGCTAAGCCACATTAGTCGTTCGGCTTTAGCCTTAATTTACTCAAACAAAGAGGTCCGCTGCCTTGTAGATATCTTCGCTCGCGCTTCCTACTCGCAGTGGGAGTCCTTTTGGAAAGTCTAAGAAGGGTGCTACTTTGCATCCAGCATTGCCTGCTCTAATCCCAGTTGTTTGAAAAGCTTTAGGGATTATCGAATTATTGATGTCTTATTTTGGCTCCTTATTGTCCCAGGGCACCACCTCCTTACCTCGCTCTCAAAACAACTGCATTTTCTTCTTCGGCCCGAGCATGGCAGTGACTTGCGAATTGAAAGGCAATATCTTAACTTAATAGCCTGGCGTGAATAAATTGGCACTCGCGGGCTAATCATTGCCGGATTGGCAGATTGATACAGCTTCTCGGCACCAAGATATTAAGCACACGATTTGAAGCGGCCTCTAATAATGACAGCAACAAACACCCTTCGCTCGGCCTTTGGTTTCTCTATTCTCGCGATGCTCGGGTCGGTAATTGTCTTTGCTGAAAGTCAGCAGCAAGTTGAGTCCCAATCAGGGAGCTCCCAGAGACAATTTGAACCGACTCAAATCGGCCACCCTAGTTTTGTCAGCCCCCATGCTTCTCCTATCGCCATTAACAACAATCTTGTTTTTGTTACTAATACTCCGGCTGACACTGTCGACGTCATCGATCCCCAAACGCGCGANNTTATNGCCCGGNTANATGTCGGNGTGGACCCTGTCAGCATCGCAAGGCGTCCCGACGGNAAAGAAGTCTGGGTATCCAANCACATTTCCGACTCTATNTCGGTGATCGATACGGATGAAAGCAGCCTGACTTTCCTNAATGTGATTGCTACCGTGCAAGAGTTTGANACGGCGCGTAAGGCTACCAGTTTTGATGAGCCGATGGGCATCGCCTTCGCTANCAATGAGAAGGCCTATGTTGCCCTGTCTTCCGCCAATCAAATAGCGGTTATTGATGTTGGCAGCCGCGAGGTGACTAAACGTCTTACTATTACCGCACAAGATCCTCGCGAAATCGTGGTTCGCGAGGGCAAGCTCTATGTCATTCCTTTTGAATCAAATAATCAAACACAGCTCTCGGGTGGCGCGGCGGAAGATATCGATGGAGATTTAGTAACCTTTGACATCTTCGATCACTCGATAATAAACAATAGCAAGCTCTCTCTTGGCCACGTTGTCGATGTGATTAAACATCCCAATATGCCGGACCGTGATTTGTACGTGTTCGACACTGAAACCGACGAGCTCATCGAAACTGTTGATACTTTAGGCACCCTGCTGTATGGCATGACCGTCGACTCACAGGGGCGAGTATTTATAGCGCAAACCGATGCGCGTAATGATGCCAATGGTCGTGCAGGGACAAAGAAACATGGCCTTGCAGAAATGGAGAATCGTGCCTTCCTTAATCGCATCACCCGTGTAGATTTTGGAGGCTCTGGTGCTCAAGAGCCGCGTTTTTTTGACTTAGAGCCCTTGCCGCCGCAGCAGCCCGATCCAGCCGAAGCTCTAGCCACACCCTATGGCATTGAAATTAGCGAAGACGATTCAACACTCTTCGTTTCGACGGCTGGTTCAGACAAACTAATCACTATCGATGCTGACAGCGGAGTCGTGCTTGGCCGAGTTGCTGTTGATGCCACTCCGCGCGGTGTTGCATTGATCAGCGCCAACGATGGTAGTCCAATACAGGCCTGGGTGTTAAATGCCGTTGAAAACACAGTCTCTTTGGTTGATGTCTCTACAACTAGCAATCCTATACTAGTCGACACAGTGGTACTTGAAGACCCAACGGAGCCCGTTATTAAGCGTGGACGTAAAGCCTTTGAAACTGCGAAGGCCTCAACCACAGGCACGTTCTCGTGTGCTAGCTGCCATCCGGATGGCCACACCGATCAATTGGTGTGGGTACTTGAGACCCCCATCGTCACTCGTGGCGATCAAATCCAACCACGAATCACTATGCCTATTCGGGGATTGCGGGATACAGAACCCTATCATTGGGACGGGATTCCAGGCGATCCTTATGGAGGCGTAAATGCGGCGAACACAGATGGCCATGTGCCCCCAAACAGCGACATCAACGACCCGACTACATCAACGTTGGATCTTATTGATGGTGGCCTCGCCAGTACTATGCACTGGGTAGGCAAAACGAATGCTAATGACGAAGGAAAACTCGGTAAGCTTACGGCAGCCGAACGTGGCGATATGTCTGTTTTCTTGCTGAGTGTCCCCTATCCTCCTGCACAGCGCCGAGCCTACGACAATGTTCAAAGCGACAGAGCCAAAGAGGGCTTTAGGTTATTTCATATTGAAGGTAATGGTGGTGGCAGAGCGGGAGTTTGTGGAGACTGCCATCGTCTACCGCATTTGGTTAGCACCAACCATCCAACTATCGGGATGGATACGCCGACATGGCGCGGTGCTTACGATCGGTTTTTGATATTGCCACAAGGGCGTATCAATCTAGTTACTCTACAACCCTTTGCCGAGCTAGCGGAACTAGGTATCCCTGAGCGTGAATTGTGGCGTCGTACCTGGGGGCAGCGCGAAGCGTTCGATCCAGTGTGGGACATGGTGGAAGAGCACAGCACGGGCTATTCGGGTGCCTTTGCTCGCCAAGCAACCCTTAGTCAAGCATCACTGTCGAAGTCAATAACGTCTGACGTCATTAATGCACTAGAACAGTCTGCGCGTGAAGAGGCAATCATCTTAGCTGTAAGCGGAGTGATGATTGAAGGCAACAACGCACGGGCAGTTTCAATGCGCTTTGACGGTCAAGAATATGTAAGCTCAATTGGTAGTCACACGCAGGAAGAATTAGTCGCCTTGACCCGCGAAGGAAAATTTATCGGCACTTTTACTGGCCACCATGGCCTGAACACGGGCTTTGACCGTCCGCAACCGGCGCTATGGACCTTGAGCCCAATCCACGAGCAAAGTGGTCCACAAGAGTTTCCAAGCATCCATTCCGAGCAGCTCACCATGTCTCTCAATGCACGGCACGTTGATGCCGATGCTCATATTATCGTCAACGGCAGGCGTGTGGATGGAACGGTCAATCTGCAAGATGATGAAATGATTCATGTCGAATTCACTGAGAGACCGCCGCTAGGCATGAACTTATTACAGCTACAAACTCGCGGCGGCTTGATAAGCAATGATTTTATTTTTTACGCCACCTCTGAAGCAGTACCAAAGCGGGCACCAACGCTAGGTGAAATCGTGAAAAACAATGGCTGGGAAAGTTTGCTCGGAGATTGGGTTGATGCATCAACTCGTGGCGAATTCCAAGTAAGCTTAAGTTGGAAAATAAAAAACCGGCTGCTCG
>PBTW01000034.1 GCA_002729315.1 Gammaproteobacteria bacterium | reverse complement strand
ACATTCAAGCATCAATTTAAACGGCGACACGAAGGCTAAATGCGCTAAAAGATGCGATCCAATTCATCCAGTGCGGCGTTTCGATAGGCTCCGGCCAAACCCGCGTAGTTTAAGATGGTTTTCAAAAATATCTCAAGTTGTTGGCATGAACGGATTGGCGCATGACGGCATTTCCGACGTCAACAATTTGAGACGTCTTAACCCCGGAACAGTGGTTTCCGAGCACCTCCAAAATGTCGAAGTGAAATATAAGTTTCAGCATGCCCATCCATTAACCTGTTATCTGGGCCCGCAAGATTCTTGAAAAAAGCCTTACCCGCATTTTAAGGCATTTTCTCAGCAGTCAGCTCGGCTTCGGTTTCCCTCAGCGTACTGATATCGGGAATGGTGGAGATACCGGTTGCGACCTCCTCGACAGGATCGTTGCCGAATGGGTGCGACTGCCGTCGACTTTTGCCTTGTCGGTCACTAACGCCACCCCGAAACCTTTTCTCTTGACATGCATCGCCGCCACCTAACCGGCAGGCCCTGCACCGTTCACGATGATGTCAAAATATTTTTCCTGTTGCGTATAAGTTATGAATATCACGAAATATTTACTGATCGCCCAAGTATGGTTTAAAGGCAGAACTGATCCTTTCAGTGAAAGCATCGCCCTTCCTGGCTATCAAAAACACGGCGATACCCCGTTCCTCTGCATGCGCGAAGGCAAGCTCTTCGCCCATTACCATGTACGCAGTGGCCAGCGCATCTGCTAGGGCAACTGAATCGGCAATGACATAAGCCGCCGCGAGATAATGACTAACTGGCTTACCGGTACGCGGATCGATTTCATGCGAATAGCGAACACCATCAACTTCGAAATAGTTACGATAGTCCCCTGAGCCAGCGACTGCTATCGATTGGCCGAGGTTCGAAAAAATTTCATACACTTCGAAGGCTCGATCGTTTGGAGCCTCGATTGCAGGAACCCAGCTGCTTCCATCAGCCTTTACCCCTTTGATCTTCAGCTCACCGCCAATTTCAATAAAGTAACTATCCGAGCCCTGCTCATCCAACAGGCACCCTATCTGATCCACCGCATAGCCCTTAGCGATAGCGCTCAGGTCGATCATCACGTCACGGGTCTTGACGACTTCTGAGCGCGCTTCATCAATCACCAGATGCTCAAAGCCCACTCGCGATAGCGCTTCCTCAACATCCTTCGTGTGAGGAATACTGACTTCAGTCAGGTTCATCTTCGGCCCAAACCCCCAGAGGTTCACCAAAGGCCCGACCGTGGGATCGAACGCGCCGGACGTCGAAGAAAAAACGGTATCGGCCAGCATCAAAACATCCAACATTTCGCGGGAGACAGCGAAAGGCGTCCCCACCGCGTGGTTGTTCAGACGAGACAATTCAGAGTCTCGCGCATAGGTAGAAAAAATTTCTCGGTCGAGCCGGAAAAGTATGGTCTGCACCTTATCTGCGAGCACCCCGGGCTCCGCCTCACCGGGAATCTCAAGCAACTGAATCTGGTAGGAAGTCCCCATAGTGAGGCCTTCCAAACTGAAGCGATCATCCCCTTCTGTACAGGCAGCCAGAACGAGTGCAAAAGTTGCCACGAGGCAGAAAGCGATCAGATTCCAGCGGCGGTTGTTGGCTATCATTATCTCTTGAGCCAAATTAGCAGGAAGGCAAGCCTCCCCGGGGTTTCTACTGACGAAAATCCAGTAAACCGCAACTTTGTGCTAGATTTCTTCTGGATAGGCTAGGTAGTTCACCCCTGCCATCTTGTAAACCATGCGACCCACCTGGCAACAGTATCCAAACTCATTGTCATACCAAAGGTACAGCACGCAATGTTTACCGTTAACAATCGTCGCATTTGAATCAACAATCCCGGCCTCACGACTGCCAACAAAATCGGAGGAAACTGCGTCTTCAGACTGAGTGTAATTGATCTGATTTTGCAAATTTGAATGGAGCGCAATCTTGCGAAGAAATTCGTTAAGATCTTCCTTCGAAGTCTCTTTATCAAGGCTGAGTGTCATGATTGCCATGGATACGTTAGGGACCGGCACGCGAATCGCATTACCTGTTAATTTCCCCTCGAGCTCAGGTACCGCTTTCACCACAGCTTTCGCAGCACCTGTTTCTGTAAGAACCATATTCAGTGCTGCGCTGCGTCCGCGACGGCTACCTTTGTGATAGTTGTCGATAAGGTTCTGATCGTTGGTATAAGCATGGACGGTCTCAATATGACCATGATTGATCCCAAATTCATCATTGACGACTTTCAACACCGGCGCAATAGCATTGGTCGTGCAGGAAGCCGCGGTAACGATTTTATCTTCCGGAAGCATTTCGTGATCATTGATGCCGTAGACAATATTTTTTAACGCCCCCTTACCGGGGGCTGTGAGCAGCACTTTACCAGCGCCTTTGGATTTGAGATGCAACTCAAGACCTTCTTCGTCCCGCCACTTACCGGTGTTGTCAATGATTAACGCATCTCCTATGCCGTATTCGGTATAGTCGATCTCGTCCGGGCTGTTTGCGTAGATCACCTGAATCACATTCCCGTTCGCAATCAGGCAGTTCCGTTTCTCATCGACCCGGAGTGTCCCCTGGAAGGCCCCATGGACGGAATCATTGGTGAACAGACTGGCCCGCTTTATCAGATCACCTTCCTCTCCTGGCCGGACAACGATCGCTCTCAATCGCATCACTTCCCCGGTGCTGGTGCGTTCGATCAACAGGCGCGCCATCAGGCGGCCAATTCGGCCGAAGCCATAGAGCACGATATCCTGAGACTTTGCAATCGGGCTTTGCTGATTACCCACCAGATACGATAACTCTTCTATAACAAAGCTATCGACATCTTTAGCCTCTTGGCCCGCTGCCTCCTGGTGTTCCATGAAGCGCACAGTGAGTTTGCCGAGGTCAATATTGGCATGGCAAAGGTCCAGTTTTGCCATTGCCATTAGCACAGGATGACTTTCAAATTCCGACATCTCATTCCGCTCCACCTGCCTGACGAACCGGTGGGACTTCATAATAAAAGTCACAGATCTGTTGTGCAGGGGTCGCCCGTAGATGTAGATACCTATGTTTTGGCGATTGAACAGTTTACCGATGACAGGGATCATCTCCTGCACCAGCGTTTCTCGTTGTTTCCAATCGTCGAAATAGTCCTCGACGTCCGGCCGCTCATTGGTTGTGTTCACAAAAGCCTCGTGTCATCGGCGGGAAGAGAGAAAAGGAGCCGCATTATCTTGTGAATGCAATAGCAGTGCAACACAAGCGTTGGCGAAGCCGCCTACTCTGCCTGATGGGCTTGAGCTACAATACACGTCTACGCGGAGCGACCGTTTTCAAGAGTTTTATATTCCGATGAGCAGCGTTTTCTCACCCTCACTTCCGACTGATGGGTACCATACCTGCTATTGGCAGGGACTGAAGGGCAGCGCCGAGAGCCTCGCCCTAGTCCAGGCAGCCATACGGACAGACGGTCCGATACTGCTAGTCTGCGACAGTAACGAATCAGTCGAAAGGTATCTCAGGGAGCTCAGTTACCTCAGCTCGGAGCTCAAAGAACATAAGGTGTTCGCTCTGCCAGACTGGGAAACTCTGCCTTACGACAGTTTTTCACCACATCAGGACATCAGTTCGGACCGGCTTGCGACACTCTTCAGTCTGCCAAGGATGAAGCGCGGTATCGTTGTAACTTCCGTCTCCAGCCTGATGCACCTGCTGCCCCCGCGTCAGTACATCGATGCCAACAGTCTAAACCTGTCGACAGGCCAGAAGAAAACCCTCTCGGATCTGCGGGAGCAGATGGTCATTGCGGGTTACCAGCACGTCACTACCGTAATGGAACATGGAGAGTTTGCCGTCAGAGGTTCCATCGTGGATATCTTTCCGATGGGCACGGCATTACCACTCAGAATCGACCTGTTCGACGATGAGATCGACTCAATACGACGCTTCGATCCGGAAACTCAGCGCTCGGCAGCCACAGTCGAGCGCGTTCACCTGCTTCCCGGGCGTGAGTTTCCCCTCGATGAACCGGGCGTAATGCAGTTCAGGAAACGTTTTCGAGAGCGATTTGATGTTGATGTCCGGCAATGTCCGATCTACCAGGACGTAAGCGATGGCATTGCTTCCCCGGGACTGGAATATTATCTGGACCTTTTCTTCGAAAGACTTGATTCTCTGTTTGACTTTCTCCCTGATGACACCACGATCTGCAAAGCCGGCGAGCTCCGACAGGCCGGCGAAAAGTTCTGGGCAGACGTTTCGAACCGCTACGAGGACAGAAGATTCGACAAGTATCGTCCGATTTTGTCGCCAGAACAGGTTTTCATTCCTTTAAACGAAATATTCAGCCGGCTTAAATCCTACAGGCAGGTGGAATTCAAAGCGCATCCGCAAGCGATGAGCTTTGCCAGCGAAGCACTGCCCGAATTGGCTAGCAATTCACATGCGGCAACGCCGCTTTCCGCCGTCCAGGAGTTTGTAAATTCTGACCACGGTCGCATCCTTTTTACTGCTGAAACCGCCGGCAGACGCGAAACACTGCTGGAACTACTCAGACAAGTTGATCTGAATCCTGTGATCTTTGACCACTGGCAACACTTTGTTGACAGCAAAGATTCAGTTGGAATATCGGTCGCACAAATAGACCGCGGCCTATGGCTTACGGATGAGAAATTGCTGTTAATTCCTGAAGCGCAAATCTTTCAGGACCGAGTGGCGCAAAGACGACGACGAAAGCGCGCTCAGGCAAATACCGAGTTTATTATCAAAAGCCTGACGGAATTGCACGTGGATGATCCAATTGTGCATCTTGAGCATGGCGTGGGTCGATATCGAGGTTTGCAGACTATTACGACAGAGGGAGAGACCACAGAATTCCTGACTCTCGAATATGCCAATAAAGCCAAACTCTACGTCCCGGTCTCGGCGCTCCACCTGATTAGTCGGTACAGCGGCGCGGATCAGGACACCGCACCCCTCAATACCCTAGGCACCGAGCAATGGCAGAAAACCAAGCGAAAAGCAGCAGAAAAAATCCATGACGTGGCGGCGGAGCTACTGGAAGTTTACGCGGCGAGAGAGGCCCGTGAAGGGTTTCAGTTTACAACTGGCATGGATGATTATCGGAAATTTGCCGCCAGCTTTCCTTTTGAAGAGACAGCAGATCAGGAAACTGCTATCGCCGCAGTCATACAGGATATGAGCGGCAAGAGACCCATGGACCGACTGGTTTGCGGCGATGTCGGGTTTGGTAAAACGGAAGTTGCTATGCGAGCTGCCTTTATTGCGGTTAATAACAACAAACAGGTCATCATGCTCGTGCCGACTACCCTGCTTGCCCAGCAACATTTTGAAAGTTTTAATGACAGGTTCGCCGACTGGCCGGTAAAAGTCGAGGTCCTGTCTCGCTTCAAATCGACATCTGAGCAAAGCAGCGTAATCCAACAGATGAAAACGGGAAAAATTGACATTTTGATTGGTACGCACAAACTTCTGCACACCGCTATCAATTACGGCAAGCTGGGCTTATTAATTATCGATGAAGAACATCGCTTTGGCGTACGCCAGAAAGAAAAATTAAAGTCGCTTCGGACCAATGTAGACATCCTGACCCTAACTGCAACACCTATTCCCAGAACTCTGAATATGGCACTGGCCAGTGTCAGAGATCTTTCTCTGATCGTCACACCGCCTGCCAAACGCCTTTCCGTCAAAACCTTTGTGAGGGAAGCTCAGGAAAGCGTCATCAAGGAAGCCGTATCGAGAGAGCTTCTGAGGGGCGGTCAGGTTTTTTATCTGCATAACGAAGTCAAAAGCATTGAACGCGCGGGAGAGCACTTACAGGAGCTGATCCCGCAAGCAAGAATTTGTATCGCTCATGGCCAGATGCCAGAAAGAGAACTTGAGAAAGTGATGGCGAATTTTTACCACAAGCGACACAACATCCTGGTGTGCTCGACGATCATCGAAACGGGCATAGATATACCCAGCGCGAATACCATAATTATCAACCGAGCAGACAAATTTGGGCTAGCTCAGCTGCATCAGCTGAGAGGGCGCGTCGGACGTTCTCATCATCAGGCCTACGCCTACTTACTTCTGCCCCCGCAGGTACGGCTTAAAGCGGACGCGCAGAAAAGGATAGAAGCCATTCAAACCGCGACAAACCTCGGGGCAGGCTTCACGCTGGCAAGCCACGATCTTGAAATCCGCGGCGCCGGCGAACTACTCGGAGATGAGCAAAGCGGTCACATGCAGAAAATAGGCTTCGCACTTTACTCCGAAATGCTTGATGAAGCCGTCAATGCCATCCGGGCAGGAAAAACTCCGAGCGTTGAGGCCTTTTCCGATCGCACACTTGAGATTAATTTGCGAATTCCTGCTCTAATCCCGGAGCAGTATTTACCTGATATCCATACCCGCCTGATCATGTACAAAAGAATCTCCTCGGCCAGTTCGATTGAGGAATTAGAAGACATGCAGGTGGAGATGATTGACCGTTTCGGCCTGTTACCGAAGAGCCTTTCCTTGCTGTTCCAGCAGACCCAGCTAAAGCTAAAGGCAGCAACCTTCGGCATCAAAAAAATCGACGCCAATATCAACACTGGGCGTATCGAATTTGGTCAGCACACAGATGTCGACCCTTTCTGCCTCGTGCAGATGATACAGAAAGACCCTCAGATCTATAAGCTGAGCAGCGCCAATCAGCTCCACTTTTCTCATAGCTGCTCTGATCCACAAGAGAAGATCCAGTTTATTGGTGAAATCCTCGATAAACTTACACTAAGCGACCGGCAGGTTGCTTAGACTCAGCACAATGATGCCCCATAAGCCGCTACTCACCATTAACATCTATCGCGACAGCAGGTTTATGCTGGGAACTCTAATTGCTGGTTTGGCGGCGCTGCTCTCGACGCAAGTTGAGGGACAAGACCGTTGGTTCCAGATTGAGGCCACCGTGTTCGCCAACGAATCCAAATTCGAGCGCGATGCAGAATACTGGCTCCCAAACCAGCCGGAACTGAGGTTTCCGTCAAACATCAGGCGCTTGGCGAAGATTCAGGATAATCTGCTTATCGAAGCCTTCCTAACTGCCGAGGACAGGTCACAAGCAGGCGCCGCTCTGCCCGATGACGAAACCCTGCGGGAGCATAGAATTCTGAGTATGGGGCCAGAACCCAGAAGAACGATAGGTGAGTTTAGAGTGTTTGATTTACTCAGAGACGAATACCTTGATTTACCCACAAGCCTGAGTGACTTCAGCCAAACGAACAAAGCCCTCGAGCGATCTCCTGACCATAAACTTCTATTTCACGGGCACTGGAGACAGAGGGTCGTCAGTTCCCGCGAAGCTACTTCGATCTATATCGAAGACTTACGGGAGCGCAATTCTCAACCGATGTTGAATGGTTCTTTGACTATTCGATTTAATGAGCAGGAAGACCGCGTCGTTGTTGACGCCAACCTCTGGTTGATTGAACCAGCTGGCGCCATAGACAATGGTACAGAATGGAGATTGCCCGAAATGCCTTCGTCACTTAACGATACGACCAATGGAGAAACCCAATCTACTGCAGATTCTGGCAGATCGCTTCGGGTATACCCCATGCAGCAAAGCAGGGAAATGCGCAGCAACGAGTTTCATTACCTTGATCACCCCGCGCTGGGACTAATCATCGCTGTCAGACCTTATAATCCTCCGACTGACTGATATTTCCGCTGTAAGGCCATAGCCCTGCCTCCTCAATCGTCGATAATTATCGAAAGTACGCGACGCAAAAACTGATTACCGTCCGCGAGCACCACTTCGATTTCCTCCATAGTCACTTCACTGGGCAGAATACCAGCCGCCCAATTAACTGAAAGCGCGATCAGCCCATAGTTAATGCCAGCTTCTCTCGCTAAAACAGCCTCCGGCATGGCCGTCATGCCGACAATATCACAACCATCGCGTCTCATCTTTTGTATCTCAGCGGCTGTCTCCAATCGTGGTCCCTGGGTCACTCCATAAACACCTGCAGTCATAACCGGGCGAGCAGCCGGAGATTGTTCGTTGATGGCATTGACAGCACTGATCAACCTGTCGGAGAGCGCTCTGTCAAAAGGAAAGGAGAAGTCCACATGCTTTACGAACCGCTTGCTCTGACCACAGAACGTCGACTGCCTGCCCCAAGTATAGTCGATCAGTTGGTCAGGAATGATTATGGCTCCTGGACCTGCGCCTTCTGCAATCCCACCGACCGCATTGATGGCGACAATCTCGGTCACGCCTGCCTCTCTGAGTGCATCAATGTTTGCTCGGAAGTTTATTTCGTGCGGCGGAATATGGTGATCTTTTCCATGGCGCGCGAGAAAAGCGAAAGGTTTGTCTGTTTCAATTAGCTCAATCGGCACGACCACATCGCTGTATTCCGTGACCATCTCCAGATACCGTAAATTTTCTGCGTAACCGGCGCTATAGAAGCCAGACCCGCCAATGATTCCCAACATCTTATGACCCTAGCAATAAATTAATGCTGACACTCAGGCTGACAGACGGAGCCGTACAGGATGACTGTGTTGAAATTGGACTCACCTTAAACCAGCCTGAGCCTTGGCTCAACTGCTCCAAGCCACCTAAATACCTGTCACCCATGCCAGCACAGCCCAATCGGGCTGGCCACGTTCGACACGCGAGCGTAAGCCGTTTGTATTGCAGACATTCTCCATTATTATTGCATTTAAAGCCCACACTACCGAGATAGTGCGTAATCCAGATGGAATATCAAACTCAAAAAGCGCGGTTCTCGCGTTGTAGAAAATTCCGATACACGCTAGAACGAAGTTGGAAAACCGGTAACGGTACCGTTCTTTTCGTCGGACTTAATCCATCGACTGCCGACCACCATGAAGATGATCCGACGATCAGGCGCTGCGTCCGGTTTGCCCGCGACTGGGGTTTTAATAAACTCATAGTTGCCAATTTGTTTGCTTACAGAGCTACCTACCCTGAAGAATTGCTGAATGCGCAAGAGCCAGTGGGTTCGCAAAATGATATCTGGATACAACGCAGCTACCGGAGCGCGCAACTCGCCGTTGCCTGCTGGGGTAACCATGGCTCCCACATAGATCGGAGCACTCACATCAGGCAACAGCTTCCTCGGCTTCATTACCTGAAGATGAATCATTCGGGACAACCGGCTCATCCGCTCTTCCTTCGGGCTACGGCAACACCACTGCTGTGGCATTAGGCTTTTGGGAGGAGTAGGAATTGAAACTTTTACTGACGGCGAGCAAATGGGTTTGGCGTCAATCCTGGATACCGATGCGCTTAAAGAAGTCAGCCTACCGCGTAATAGGACGCTATGAGCAACAACCGGATGCCGCTTTTACGACCGATTTCTTTGGCCTGACCTACGAAGGTAACTTGAGGGACGGCATTGAATTCGCTCTGTACTTCTACGGCGCGTTCGAAAAACCACTCCTGTTTTTCATGCGTGATGTTATGACGGCTCTAAGCACACAGGGGTTGCGTGGAAGTTACATTGANATCGGCGCTAACATTGGCCAACACTCTCTGTTCATGTCACTTTNCGCTGACCAGGTCCACGCATTCGAGCCTTTTCCGCCGGTTCGGAGCCGGCTNGAACATCATGTTCTACTGAATAACNTAACAAACATCACGGTACACACGACCGCGCTTGGGGATTCGAACGGCGAATTTGAATTCTTTGCTCCTACCGGGAGTAACCGCGGTATCGGATCATTCTTAGTCTCTACCACAGAAAAAGGCAATGTCTCCATCGGGAAACTTAAGATTGCCAAGGGGGATGACTATTATGCTGAAAACAACATTGAATCTGTTCTGCTAATCAAGATCGACGTTGAAGGCTTTGAAAAGGCGGTATTGTCCGGTCTGAAAAACACCCTGACTAACTTCAGACCTGTCATAGTTTGCGAAGTGACCTATGGTGAAACCCAGTCCTTTCAAAACCTAGAGGAATTCATGGGCACTCTTCCGGACGATTATCTGATCTATCGATTCAACACCCGGAAACCCAATGGAAAAACCGCGCGGCGGAGAGGTGCACGCGCAAAGCGCACGGGCGCTTATGATTTAAAAGCAGTAAACAGCTTCCTTGAAATCGGGCAGGACGACTTGGTGGCTATACCTGAGGAACACAGCCACTTGATCGCACTCACCGGTCCTCGTCTCCAAGAACGATAAACGCTGAAAACAGCCTAGCGCCAAGAATTCGACCCTAGCCTAGGCCGTTATACTGGACTTACAAGTAAATGTTACTACCTTACTCGAATGTTTTTCAGCAGATGATTGTAGCCACCTATATTTTGACCTATTTTCAGAAACCTAGTTGGAACGGTTTTGACTCCGCAAAGACCGTGACACCCACAGAAAAGGAGCGTAGAACATGACATCCAGCAAACTAAATCTCAGCCGGAGGAAATTCTGTGCCTCTGGAGTCGGCACCCTGACACTCGCCGGCTTAGCACTTCCTTCGACTGCTGCTGAATTAACACCTGAAGAGCAGGCCAACGTCGATCTAGTCAAGGACTTCTGTGCAGCCTGGTCTGAGCCTCAGCTGGACAGGATAATGTCGTTCTTTACCGATGACAGCGCCTACCGGATGACGGAAACAACTGAACTCGCTGACGGTAAAAACGCCGTAGCCAAGCGAATAGAGACTCTGATAAACAATGTCGATCGCTTCGATGTTTTAGAAACGTTTGCGCGGGGCCCCATGGTTGTTAACGAGCGTATGGATTACTTTTCAGATTTCACAATCAAGACTTGGCATGGGGTAGGGGTTTTCTTCATTAGGGAGGGGAAAATTATCGACTGGTATGACTATACAATTAAAATGGAGGCTTAGCACTGAATATCCGGGCCTGATACGTGTCCAGAACAGCTTTCGCGCAGGAAATCTGCGAAGTGATCGTGTCAAAGAATATTAATGGCTCGCCCGTCAGGCGTCTAACCCGCGTCCCTCGGCAAAGAAGGCCACTGGCTGAAAACACTCTATCCTATTAATAAACCGGCTTAACTCGAAAATAGAAGACCAAATAAAGGAAATTGAGCGGATAGCCATCAATAGCTTGCAAGTAGCTGCTGTAAAGATTCACAGCTATTTACACAGTCTGTATACGCGCCCTTGATACCGGTAATATCACTTGATCCAGTCATTGAGATCCACCGGTTCTAGGTCTTACTGCCTGTAATTATGTTGAATGTAGAAATAGCATGAAAACGCGCGAAGGCTTTCGAGGAAGACTTTTATTCCTTTTCCATTGGATTGGCTTTTTTACGTCAAGCTGGATCATCTACTGGGTTCTTCGGGAAGCCACTGAATGGCCAAGTCCTCTTGGTGTCCTAACAATGCTTTTCCCACTAACCCTAGGCTGGCTGATTAGGTATCTATATGAAGGAAAGATAAGCCCTTGGCCTTGGAAAGAAAAGAAGACACGCGATTGAAAAGAATGCAACTTAGGTAGCGCTGAGCTGGCCTGAATGAACTTGTTCAGAAGGCTTCGCAGCCCTTCATTAGGTACTCAAATGGCAATAGCTATCCGGAAATAGGTATTTCTGTTTACGGGCCGGGCGGGAAGAGCTGGGGCAAGATCGGGAATTCCTGGATTATCGATCGGCCAAAAACGGGTTTTTTCATGATAAAGGACCTGTTCGACAACTAGAGTTCTAAGCGAGAGAGTAAAAAGTGATGAGCAAAGAGCGAGAATTCGAGATCAGGTACACAGGAACCGGCACAAACCACGCACCCTCATTTGCGGAATTCAGAACAACTGGGTTCAGTGGTAAGGGAAAGCAGGTAGGTGAAGACCAGGTACCATTTGATGGCAATGTCACTCTAACAGCAATCAATTTAAGATACATTGAGCGGCTATCTAATCACAGCAGAAGTAATTATCGTCCCACCCATGAGGATCGTCAGCCCCACAGCAATTCTGTTTCTCTGAATTCGAGTGATGTGATCTTAGGTGGGCTACGCTCGGGGTCTATAACGCCTGCAGGGTTTGAGGCGGGCCACACCTACACTTTTTTCGGTACCTCCAAACCAATTGGCGAGGTTGGGTTTGAAATCCGCAAAGCTGAGAAGGAGGAGTTTTGTCTACTGATGGCTTTTCCTGACACTAGGCGTACGGATCAAAATGGCGTCGAGACAGGGGATGAAGGCGGCAGCCTGAATATCACGATCGGTTTAAATCCAGAAAAATTCGATCACCTCGCTTCAAGGATCCGCGCCGGCGATATCGATTGGCTGAATATCTCGCTGGGGGATGTTGATGGGTTTTATGTGGACAAAAGCTCAGATGGCTGCGAGGGAAAAATCAAAGTGATGCCTTACGGAGGCAGCGGCTCAGAAATTCAGGGCATCGAAAAAGAAGAGCTAGAAAAGGTTTCGAACCTTAAAGGCGCTGGAATAATTGATCTCAGTTTTGGGCGAAAGGCTGAGCTATTAATGGAGACATCCCTAGTTATGGCATCAGCAAAGGACGCTGATCAACCCCACTCTGAAAATGAATTAAAGGCAATGATGCTGGCAGAGCTCAAGAAGCTCACAGATAAGAATAGTTCAATTCACTTTATTTCGGGACTTACAGTGTTTTTGGTATTGGTGGCAATTTTCATTATTGGGAGCTTGTGAGCATCCTTACCTTGTATTCGACAACTGAGGCCTCGAGAGAGAGTAGAGAGGAGTATTTGGAGAGTGACTGAAGGGTCTAACCAAGAGGGTTTTACGGACCTAGATTTAGTAATCAATACTAAACTTTAAACAATCAATTAAGCGTTTCTATTATGAACCCAAAACGCCCCGTCGCCAGAGTGCTCTGTAAGCAATTGATATTACCTAGTAGATTTGGCGCGCCCGGCAGGACTCGAACCTGCAACCCTCGGCTTAGAAGGCCGATGCTCTATCCGGTTGAGCTACGGGCGCTTTTAAGTTTCCTGTGTCAATTTTACACAAACTATATCGATAGCAGACGAGTTTAGACCGCTAAAACAAGCCTACCGCCCTGTTGAGCCGCTTTATGCCCACCTGACTTACTGACTGGAGTCAAGGTCTTGTAATAAGTCAGTCCGCTGTACATGTCATCTAGAGCAAGCGCCAGACGGTGGAGCATCGAGGCCGGTCGGCCCCGTACCCTGCTAAAATTACCTCGCTCTAAAACAGCTCCCAAGTCCGGTTCGTGAAGCTTGGTTCTTCTACCATCAAGGCTCAGTCGCTTCTTTTCCTTTACCGCCGCGGCACATAAATCCCTGCCGCATTCGGCGTAACGTGCGCTAGGGGTAATGGAGCGGCTGATGGTGGTCGGACCAAGGACAGCCGAAGTCGCAGTGAGCTTTTTAAGCAAATCAAATCAGATAGTTAAGCCGTACTTTCTAATTTATTCTGCAAAGTTGCTAGTTTATACCAGTTGTGATGTCTCTTCGAGTTTTACCCTCAAGCCGCCTTGGTTTAGCCCTATATCGGGGTGACAAAGCTGCCGGCTCTCATCTGTCAGATAAAACATCAAGACATTTGTAAGAATGTACTTTTTGTTCTGTGGGGTAAGAGTATTCATCCAAATTTGAAACGCAGGCCGTTGAACAAGTCGATGACGTTAATCTGCAACCTCATTGAATGAGCGGATGCTTATAACCAGCGGGCAATACTTGATCCGGGTCAACTCGAATGCTGAGGTAAGTGATACTGTCCAGGATCTTCCTAAAACCATGAGATATTCCGGCGGGTATAATTACAGCGTCGCCCTCTGAGATCACAACGGATTCACCGCCAGAAATGGTCCTCAAGACACTTGGGCCAACTAGTTCCTTGACGATCTCACTCGCCGCAGGAACTTCCCGCTCCCTCACAACTTCGCCGCCTGTTACCAATATCCCAGATCCTGACAGGACATAGTAAACTTCGATAATATTGTGATGAGCGATAGATGAGACACCTTCTCCTTCATCTGTGCTTGTAGCCCCCCGATGTAAAACACCGATTGCGATGTTCATACCCCTACCAACATCTACTGTCCGAACCTGCTGATCCGGCAAATTGTTGATCCCCTGAAGAGCTGCCATGATATCGCTTTCGGAGACATGAGTAGCGGCGCCACTGCCTTGGGCTATTGCAGCCAGAGATTGAAGCAACAGCATAGGCCCGTAAATGGCCATGGAAAATAGCCTTCTATTCATATGATACTTCCTATTCGTAGCAAAAACGCGACAAAGACAAGAGTGTGCACGGGGTATCTGTAACATTAACAGACAAATCACGTTTGAATCTCATCGTCACGTAATTCCAAAATTCGACATGAAAGGGCAAGGACGCACAACAAATCGCCTCTTTTCTTGGCGTTCAATTCGAAATATTTCGCCGCCTAACCTCTCACGCATCGAGGCTTATGATGAAACGTTATAACCGATCACCAGATGAGCTCTAGCTGATCGATTTTCTTTCGTACGAATGATATTTCCATTTCCTTGAAAACGGCATAAGGAACAGATCGTAAGTCATTGAAAGTATTGGGGTGACTGATGGGGCTCGAACCCACGACAACCGGA
>PBTW01000004.1 GCA_002729315.1 Gammaproteobacteria bacterium | reverse complement strand
CTCCTGTTCCGGGTATTGCGATCGAGCGGCCACGGTCCGGCAGGAACTCGGGCAGGTACCACAGCCGCGTAAAACGCGCGAACTCAAGCTGGTAGTGGTCTGGCGGGAACGTGACCATGCGTTCGTCCGCGTCGTCGTTCTCGAAGTAGTCGTGATCGTCGCTGACAAAATATGAGGGCGTGGAGCGCAGCAGCGTGCCGTAGACCTGGCCAATCTGCGGCCCGACGGCAGCCTTCAAGGAAGCCTCGTTTTGAGTGCCAAGCACTGGCTGCGCGAGCTCTAGCCAGCCGACGCTTTCGTATATTTCGCGGGTCTTGCGCCCCCATTCTTCGCCACGATTATAGAGCTCCGTGCGCTGGTCCCAGTAAACGTGGTCGCCGATCGCAATGACTGCCCGTGGGTTGAACGACAGCGCTCGGCGCAGTAAGCGGCGCCGAATTTCGAGGGGCAGGAACCAATATGTATCAGCGGGATGACCGCCGGCGCAGGTGAAGGCCAGTAGCCGGACGTGCTCGGGCCGGGCATCAGGGTCGGGGAAGGTTCTTAGCGGCCAGGGGTCGCACAGTGAATCGCCTTCAGCGTCTATGAGCCGAAGGGTGTGCTCGACATCGGCCTGCAGGTCACCGATATCGAAAGAGAAGAAGCGGCCCTCCGAATCCGTCGCTCTGCCAGCCACGCGCCGGTCGCCAACCGTTAAAAACACTGTGCTTCTAGGCGCCTCCGCGAACGTGGCCTTAATGGCAATTCGATCGTGGCTGGCGGCCGGCAGCAGGTGCTCGAGGCGACCGGCCTGCCAGCTCTCGTCGGTGGCGGCAGACAGGCGCGGCGTGACAGCAAGCCCTGCCGCACTGGCTGCTGTCGTAATGAATCGTCGTCGGGTCCAGCTCGTTTGCGTCATCGTCGCGCTCCGTAAGTAGTAGCGACCAGGGTTATCCCCGGAGTATCTGGGCGGTAATCGTTCTACGGGGCTTAGTTCTAGTAAAGCCGCCAGCAAAAGTCCTTACATCCGGTGCCATTGACGCCAGAGCTTCCTGTAAATCGTCGCTGACCTCGCCCAAGACGGTGAGACTGTCTATCTCAAACCTGTCCATCCACTCAGGCGCAATTGGGCTGGCCATTAGATTCTGTACCCGCGTAAGCGCACCTTCGCTATCCTCGAAGACCTCGATAAGAGTTGCCTTAGCTTTGTCGGCCGATAAGAACCACTCAAAGCGGCGGGTTTTCTCCTCCTCAAATTCGTAGGTGGCGCGCGCACTACGATCTGTTATCCAGTCTGCGACGTCTTCTACACCAGACAAAACATTCATCTGCAGATAGAACGTGACGGCTCCGTTGTATTCATTCAGCATCGATTGTCCGGCCCCATTAGTATTGACTCTTTGAGAGTATCCTACCCCCACAGCCCCCTAATGTATCTGGGCGGTAACCGTCACAATCACAAAGACGGTTAGCCCCCCCGTGCCCCATTTGCTCTGACATGGCCCCTCGCTTTGAGCTAGTGCTTTGGCAACCAGAGCTGCTACTGATAACTTAGAGGTGCATTCCTCGATATATACCGGTGGGACTATTTAAAATGAGCACTTTAACGCCGAGCATAATCGCGCTCGTAGCGACTTCAGTCATCTGCCAAGTAATTGGTGCCTCATTAATGCCATTGACGAGAGGGCTGACGGAGGTCGTTCCAACAATGGGTTCCGGTATCGCTTTCGCTACAGGTCTGGGCATCATGGCGCGTCTGATAAACAGTGGAATCAATTTGAGCGCGCTACTGCCATTTATGGCGGCAGTTGTTCCGCTGTGCGCTATAGCAGTTGGAATAATATTCTATGGCGAATCTGCATCTGCCCTAAAAATCTCACTTCTAATCATGTCGTGTCTGACCATCGGTTTTGCGAGTAGCATGTCCTGAGAGATGACTAAACCGGTAGTCGCCATTCTGCATTTGCTGCCGATATCAGGGCGGGCATGACCAGCCACAAGCTCGAGAACACTCCCGAGCAACTGCTTGCCCGCGCCTACGCCCTGCGCGGAGACGACCCTAACGAGACACTAAAACTCTATGCTGACTGGGCGGAAACCTACGACCACACCATGCTCGATGGGCTTGCCTATCGCTCACCCCTGCAGATCGCGGCGCTGGCCGCGTCGACCGAAAAGCGCCGGGATGTGCGGGTACTGGACGTAGGCTGCGGGACTGGCCTACTCGCAAACAGCTTGCGCGCACATGGATTCAGTCGAGTCGATGGTCTGGACTACTCTGCCCCTATGCTCTCAGTGGCCCAGCGCGAAGGCCGAATCGATAGAGCTTTTCTGCGCGATCTCAACGAGAGGCTTGGGATGGGTGTGGAATGCTACGACATCCTCACCTCGACCGGGACATTTACCCATGGGCACGTTGGAGCAAAATGCCTGCCAGAACTTTTGGCACTGCTAGTGCCTGGAGGACATTTGATTTGCACGGTGCATCGCGATGTCTGGGACGAAGGTGGATTCGGTACCGGTTTGCAAGCATTGGCCGATGCCAGAGTAGCCGCAGTCCGCTCACGCGACGCTGATCGCATGTTCGCAGATGACAAGGAACCCTCGGGGTGGTTCGTGGTGGTCGAGAAAACTTCTTACTGAATCACCCACTAATGTATCGAGGCGGTAATCATGACAACCACAGCGACGCTTAGCCCCCCAGTACCCCACATGCTCTGACATGACTTCTCACATTGAGATAGTGTCTAAGTCTGTTTATGCCCTAGCCGCCCACCACTCGGGTATCAGAATTGGACAAATCGATTCATATTTGCGCAGTGCCTCGCTGGTACCCGCCGGAAGCGGCGGATTTTCGGTGGGCGGCAGTTCGCAAGCGCCTGTGACAGGATCCAAATATTCAAGCTCTACATCGGCAAGCACACCCTCCAAGTAAACCGACTCATGATCCTCATGGTAATCGGACGCCTGATGAAGGTAGAACGCATACTTGTTCTCAAATGACAACAGACAGCAGTAATGCAATGGCTCCCGCCCTTTAAAGTACTCGTAACGTAAAACCTGATCTTCCTGTGCAAAGGTCTGCCGCACCAGATCAGTCATGATCGCTTCCCATTGAGCCTCCTTGCCCGGCTTAATTTCTATGTGTGCGAGGATCGTGGCCATAACAATAAATTCTCCTCAAATCAGCGGCGTCACCAATATCCAGATGAAGGCTGCGCCTGAAAATTACCCCCAAAAGAGAGTGACGGGTTAAGGGTCAATCGTCTAGGGCGTGTCTCGTTTCAAAGGCTTCGTAAGTCTTCATATCAAGGTTGCGAGGCGGATATTTTTCCATAACGCCGCTGAAGTGGTCCCATTGTGCAGTTTTGAAATGGTCTTCAAGCGCTGAGTAGTCGTTGTAAACCTCTGTAGCGATTACGATGTCGGGGTTGCTGACATCAATAGCAAATAAAAAGTCACCACAGCCGGGCTCTTGGAGCGTGATTTCTACGTGCTTTTTGAGTTCAGGCAGGATTTTCTGAATCGTCTCCTGACCCCAATCAACCTTTACCGTTACAACAATCATCTGTAACCCTCGCGGAAACTTATGCGCTCAAAGGTACTTCACACGGTGCTAATTTTTCAATCGACCAGCAACGGCCTCAGCTAAACGCGCCTTTACATATTTGCTCTGACATGACCTCACTGAGATAGTCCTGCGGTAAGCTGGGGCATGACTCATCCTCCTCTTGCTATTGTGTTGTCACTCTCTAAGCGCACTCGAATAAAGGCTACCGGATTATGAAAAGGCTGCTGGTGACAGGATCAAATAAGGGAATCGGGCGCGCGGTGGTAGAAGCCGTTCTTGACAGGTACACAGATGTGTTCGTTTACCTAGGCTGTCGAAGCCTTGAGAGAGGGACGGACGCCCGGAATCAATTGGGTGCTAAAAATCACGAGTACCTATCACGCATCAAAGTTGTTGAATTAGATGTAACTTCTGAACAGTCCGTCTGTGAGGCGGAAAAAGATGTCCGTGGGGAATGTGAGGCTGCTGGCACCGCTCTATACGGCATTGTGAATAATGCTGGGGTTTTCAGTTCACCGGCAGGTATTGCAGAAGTATTGGAAGTCAATCTTTTCGGTATTAAGCGAGTTTTCGATCATTTCTACAGCATTTTAGATACTGAGGACGCGAGAGTAGTGAATGTCACATCTGCGTCAGGGCCAAATTATCTCAGCTCAGCGGATCCCCTAGTTCGGAGAGTATTGACGGATAGTCAGGTAACTTGGGAGGACATACAGCACGTTGTGCAATTGTTTTTACAAAATATTGAAAACGCGGCTGCAGTCGACCAAGCCCAAAAGGCATCCTCCGCTTATGGATTCTCCAAGGCTTGTGCAAATGCCTTAACTGTCCTTCAAGCGAGGCTTTTTCCCTCGTTGGCGATCAATGCCTGTACCCCCGGTTTCATAGATACTGACCTAACCCGACAACTCGCCTCAATGACCGGGCGTGATCCAGCGGACATGGACATGAAACTTCCGCGCGATGGAGTCGAATCAACTCTATTTCTCCTTATGGCTGCGGCACCGACGATTACGGGCTGGTATCTAGGCAGCGATTGCAAAAGAAGTCCACTTGATACCTACCGAGCGCCCGGAGATCCAGAGTTCAAGGGCAACTAGCCTTGGAAAATTACCTATTCGTGGCTTGGGGCGGTAACCTTTACAATCACAACGGCACTCAGCCACTTTTTCAAATCCAGCTTATAAGCGTGCCGGCAGAACCATCTTTAGCAGCCACGGGCGTTTAGCGCACTTATGCCCTTGGTATTCTCCCGTGCCACCTAACTTTTCAGGCCGAAGCTTGCCGCTAAGACCTCCATTGAAATTATCACCAACAAAATCAAGGAGGATGTGGCGAAGGATGCTGCTCTCCACGAGACATTATTATTGGTCAGCTGAATAACTGAATGAATTGCCCTAAGGGAGACGTAGGCCCAAGCGAGGCTAATATTTGTTTGATTAGCAGTATCAGCTAGCTGTATGTAGATCAAAACAGCGTAAAAAATCGTTGGCTGCTCAAATATGTGGTTGTAATTCTCAGTTATATATCTGAATTTTGCAGACATTTTTGGACGCAGCTCATCCGAGTGCTTCGCGAACTGCAGATTGCCCCACTGCTTTATAACTACTGGTATCCGGGTCCACAGCAAAATTGCGACAATCAACCCAGACCACGCCAGCATTGCCAGCAACGGATCCAATATGCTCACATCTAACACTCTCTAAAAGGGCTGACGAATAATAGCCTACTTAGCTATTTACTCAGCTTCAGGGATGCCTCCTAATTTATCTCGGCGGTAACCATCCCAATCACAACCGCAGTTAGATCCCCCGGTACCCCATCTGCTTTGCACTGACATGACCTCTCATCTTGAGACAATCTTTTGGTAAGCTAAAAGCAGATCAGATAATTCCTAAGATTGCAGAAACCCTCCATCGATTACGGATGTTTCCCCTGTGATCATGCCGCCCTCATCCGATCCAAGAAAAGCCGCGAGAGCCGCTACTTCTGATGCTTCTACGTAACGCTTTAGCGGAGTCCTGTCATTGTAAGCTTGCTGATACTGATCAGCACTTGATACCAGGCCTTGTGAAACGGACTTATTTTCAATGGTCTGAATCATTTGTGTAGAAACTATCCCGGGGCAGATACAGTTCACTCGAATACCCATNGGGGCCATTTCCACAGCCGCNGTTTTGGTCATGCCAACAACAGCGTGCTTGCTTGCTCCGTACCCCATTAATGTTGGTGTCGCTGTNAAACCCGCTGCCGANGCAGTNTTTATGATGGCGCCACCACCACGCTCNGCTATNANTGGTTTNGCAAATCGCATGCCGAGCCAAACGCTTTTCACATTTANTCTAAAAAGTTCATCAAAAGTTGCCTCGTCTAGAGCCTCAAGTGGCCCTATACCTCCAACAATGCCAGCGTTATTAAAGAGAACGTCGACACCTCCAAAAACTGAAACACACTCCTCTAGGTACTGCTGCACCTGCTCGGCGTCACCGACGTCACTTTGCACACCATGTATGTCTCCCCCCGCGTCTTTGACTGTTTGTATGGTTTCCGAGAGCGCTTCCCCCTGCAAATCAACTGCCAGAACAGATCCACCCTCACTTGCAAATCGAATAGCGGACGCACGTCCGATACCCCCGCCAGCGCCTGTCACGACTATTACCTTACTTTTGTATCTGTGCATCTTGCTGTGTCCTAAATTGATGTTTATTCGTTAGCGCAGTAGGAGGTCAATCCAGCAGAAAGGCTCTCACATGTGTGTTGGTTGCCACCCGCGGCTACTTACCTTAACCCCAATTCCATCCCCTAATGTATCTGTGCGGTAACCATCACAACGGTTGGTAGCAATCCCTCCCTCTGCGGTGCTACCGATGAGTGAACAGAAAGATTTTGAAGGCAGAGGTTCCTCTTGGCTTGCGCTTTTTTTTGTCCGGTGCTACCCAGTCAGTCGCTCATTGTGATCCTTTCCTATACTGTATTGACGGGGCCTCTGCCGAACACTGAGCTAGATCAATTGAAAACTCGCCTACATCCAGCCTGGGTAGTTGCCGCGGTGACCTTTCTAGTGTTGTTGACCTCCGCCGCATTCCGCTCGTCAGTAGGAGTATTGGTTATTCCTTTTGAAGTCGAGTTTGATTGGCCGAGATCAACTACGTCCTTAGCGGTGGCCCTCAACCTAACTCTCTATGGCCTTGCCGCCCCCTTTGCAGCCACCTTGATGGAGCATATGGGCGTTCGCATTGTAATCGCGTCCGCCTTGGGTCTGATAGCCATTGGTACAGCACTCACCACCCTCATGACGGAACCTTGGCATCTCATAATATTGTGGGGAGTTTTTGTAGGCCTTGGTGTTGGCGCAACTGCTTTGGTGTTTGGCTCCCTAGTCGTTACCCGTTGGTTCACTCGTCATCAGGGTCTGATGCTTGGAGTAATGGGTGCCGCGTGGGCAACCGGCCAACTAATATTCCTACCCATCATAGCCCATAGCGTCAATGTGTCAGGATGGCGGACAGCATCGCTTACTATTGCTGGAGCATCTCTCTGCTTGATACCGATCGTAGGTTTAGTGCTGCGCGATCGCCCAAGCGACATAGGGCACCTGCCGTATGGTGCGGATCTAAATCAGCCGCTGACTCCGGAACACAATGCACATGGCGGGATCTTAAAAGCCGCGGCAAGCTCGGCGAAAATATTAAGAGAGGTTATCAACAGCAAAAGTTTTTGGATCTTAGCTGGCACTTTTTTTGTATGTGGCTGGACTACGAATGGAATCATTTCCACGCACTTTATCCCAGCAGCTCAAGACGAGGGCCTACCCGCAACGGCCGCAGCATCTTTGCTTGCAGTTGTTGGCGTCTTCGACTTAATTGGCACAATCGGCTCAGGCTGGCTCACTGATAAATTTGATCCACGCAAACTGCTCTCTATCTACTATGGCTTGCGTGGTCTTGCCCTTGTTGCGATGCCCATGATTTTAGGGCCGTCGGTTGAGCCCTCGATTCTCGTCGTGATGATGCTATTTGGTTTGGATTGGGTCGCAACGGTGCCGCCGACAGCCGTGCTTAGCACGAGGATTTTCGGCGAAAAGGCGGGTGTAGTTGTTTTCGCCTGGGTCTTTGCATTTCATATGATTGGCGCTGCCGTTGCGGCGTTGTTAGGTGGAGTCATTCGAGACATCAGTGGCGATTATTTGATCGCATGGCTGCTTGCTGGATCTCTCGCGCTGATGGCTGCAATCGCCCCCTTGGCATTGCCCGGGCATTTCGCTGAGCAGGGCAGAGCCCGTCTGCAATAAACCTATAACCTCCGAATGTGTTTGGGCGGTAACCATCACAATCACAGTGGCGGCTAGCCACACCCGTACCCCATAGACTTTGAGATGACCTCTCACATTGAGATTGTCCTGCGGTAAGCTGAGAGGATCCAGGAGAGACCTTATGTTCAACAAACACGCCGTGCTCGGTGGTAGGGACCGAGTAAAAGTGGCCATTGCGCAGATAGCTCCGAGGTATCTCGATAAGGTTGCAAGTATTGAAGTGGCCATAGCGGCGATTAAGGAGGCCTCTTTAAATAAAGCAGATCTTGTTGTTTTCCCTGAGGTTTGGCTCTCAGGTTATCCCTACTGGACTGAGGGTTGGGACTCAAAGCTACCTGAATGGATTGGTGGGCGAGTCAGTTTCTATGACTCTGCACTGGTGATTCCCGGCAAAGAGGTCGCTCAACTAGCGGAGGTGGCTAAAGCCTCTGACATCCATTTGGTTATGGGCTGTAACGAATTAGATTCACGTGCAAATATTCAAACTGTTTATAACACTCTCTTATATATAGGACGTAATGGCCAGATTCTTGGGAGGCACCGGAAGCTGATGCCGACGTTCTCAGAGCGACTGTATTGGGGATCGGGCGATGGAAACGATTTAGAGATCTATGAGACCGATATTGGCAGAATTGGTGGGCTTATTTGCGGTGAGCACCTAATCACGAGCGCTAGGGGCGCTCTGATTTCGATGGGTGAGCATATTCATATCGCGGTGTTCCCAGG
>PBTW01000033.1 GCA_002729315.1 Gammaproteobacteria bacterium | reverse complement strand
TAGTCAACGCAGCAGTAAGCGTCGTCTTACCATGGTCAACGTGACCAATCGTTCCTACGTTTACGTGTACCTTATTTCTCTCGAATTTTTCCTTTGCCACAATAACCCCTCATCTAAATTCAATTGCGATTAACTCAATCAGAACTTTCTACTGACCCCGTATTCAGCCGGCGGACCTGTCGATGATGCTCTCAGCAATTTTGGCTGGCACTTCGGCATATTTCAGAAACTCCATGGTGTAGGTTGCTCGACCCTGAGTCGCAGAACGCAGATCCGTCGCGTAACCAAACATCTCTGATAGGGGTACTTCGGCGCTGACAATTTTGCCGGATGAACTGTCTTCCATCCCGCCAACCATGCCACGGCGGCGATTCAAATCGCCCATCACGTCGCCCATATACTCTTCGGGCGTGACGACCTCTACCGCCATCATCGGCTCCAACAGCGCTGGATCAGCCTCCAGCGCGCCTTTTCTTAACGCCAGTGAACCTGCTATTTTGAACGCTATTTCACTAGAATCAACGTCATGAAACGAACCGTCGAATAAGGTGACCCTCATGGCCAGTAAGGGATATCCAGCAAGACAACCGTTCTGCATTTGCTCCTGAATGCCCTTGTTGACGGCAGGAATATACTCCCGAGGAACGACGCCGCCAACAATCTCATTTACAAATTCATATTCTGCATGCGGATCAACTGGCTCCAGCCTCAGAACCACATGGCCGTACTGCCCCCTGCCTCCAGATTGTTTGACGTGTTTGCCTTCCACTTCAACAGCTTTACGAATTGTCTCGCGATAGGCCACCTGCGGTTTGCCAATGTTTGCCTCAACCGAAAACTCCCGGCGCATCCGATCGACCAAAACGTCGAGGTGTAATTCACCCATACCCGATATTATGGTCTGCCCTGACTCCTCATCAGATTCTACGCGAAACGAAGGATCTTCCTGCGCTAGCTTACCCAGCGCTATGCTCATTTTCTCCTGATCAGCCTGAGACTTGGGCTCAACCGCGACCGATATGACCGGGTCAGGAAAGTCCATTTTCTCGAGAGTAACGATCTTATCCGTAGCACACAGCGTTTCACCCGTAGTCACATCCTTCAATCCAATCGCGGCAGCAATATCGCCTGCAAGGACTTCTTTTATTTCTTCGCGCGAGTTTGAGTGCATCTGCACCATACGGCCAACGCGCTCTTTTTTATGCTTCACGGGATTATAGACGGTATCCCCGCTGTTAAGTCTCCCAGAGTAAACTCGGAAAAACGTTAGTGTACCGACATAAGGATCTGTCGCAATTTTAAAGGCAAGTGAAGCAAATGGAGCATCATCATCCACTTCACAGGTAGTGACAGCACCATCCTCCAGCGTACCCTCGATAGCCTTCACTTCTGCGGGCGAGGGCATATAGTCGATTACTGCATCCAACACGGCCTGAACACCCTTATTTTTGAAGGCAGATCCGCATAAAATCGGCACGATCTCATTGGCAAGGGTCAGCTGACGGATTGCCACCATAAGCTCTTCTTCGCTCAGGTCACCTTCTTCCAGGTACTTTTCCATAACCTCTTCGTTCGCCTCTGCTGCAGCTTCCAGCATTCGCTCACGCCATACGGCGCAAAGCGCCGTCATATCTTCAGGAATTTCTGTGTACTCGAAAGTCGTTCCCTGATCCTCTTCGCTCCACAGGATTGATTTCATCTTGACCAGATCAATTACACCTTTGAATTCATCTTCGGCGCCGATGGCCAGCTGCAGCGGCACGGCATTGGCTCCAAGGCGGTCTTCCATCTGCTCAACCACTTTCAGAAAGTCAGCACCTGCTCGGTCCATCTTATTGACGAAAACCATCCGGGGAACTTCATACCGATTAGCCTGCCGCCATACAGTTTCAGTTTGTGGCTGTACACCCGAGGAGGCACAGAGGACTACGACGGCACCGTCAAGAACACGCAACGAACGCTCAACTTCAATGGTGAAATCGACGTGGCCGGGGGTATCAATGATGTTGATACGATGCTCTTCGTACTGACTGTCCATGCCACTCCAGAAGCAGGTGGTGGCAGCTGACGTTATAGTTATCCCGCGCTCCTGCTCCTGCTCCATCCAGTCCATCACCGCAGCCCCGTCATGCACTTCGCCAATCTTGTGGGAGATGCCAGTATAGAAAAGTACACGCTCTGTGGTTGTGGTCTTTCCTGCATCGACGTGTGCAGCGATCCCTATGTTGCGATAGCGACTTAATGGATGTTTCCGAGCCACAGTCTTATCCTGATGGATTCAAAAGAAACGGCAATTACACTCAGAATCGGAAGTGCGAGAAAGCGCGGTTGGCTTCGGCCATTCTGTGGACGTCTTCGCGCTTCTTGACGGCACTACCACGACCATCAGCCGCGTCAGTGATTTCACCCGCCAGGCGCAAAACCATCGATTTTTCGCCGCGCGCCCGGGCATGCTCCACCAACCATCGCATTGCAAGCGCGCTTCGCCGTTCGGCCCGCACCTCAACGGGTACCTGATAGGTAGCGCCGCCAACGCGACGAGACTTCACCTCCACCATCGGAGCGATGGCTTCAAGTGCCGCTTCGAAGACTTCGAGTGGATCAGAGCCGGAACGCTCTGAGACTATATCAAGTGCGCCATAGACGATTTTCTCAGCAATAGATTTCTTGCCATCTACCATGACGTGGTTCATGAATTTGGCTAGGATTTTCGATCCGAATTTCGGATCAGGCAGAACTTCACGTTTTGCCACCTCTCTTCTTCTTGGCATACTCGACCTCGATGTTTATTCAGGTTAATCCGGGACCTCACAGCGCTACTTTTTGAGAAAAACTGTCACCCGGCCTTACTCATTCTCGCTACCGTTTTTATAGAGCCGCAGCGAGACGCACGGTCCTTGAACTTGTCTTCTGCTCTTTTATATTTTGGAGAGCTCCCGCGAACCGTGCGACAGCTAGCCCAGATTTAGCCCTTAGGACGCTTCGCTCCGTACTTGGATCGACCCTGTTTCCTGTCGGCCACACCTGACGTGTCAAGCGTGCCACGAATTGTGTGGTAGCGCACACCGGGGAGGTCTTTAACACGACCGCCACGAATCAGGACCACCGAGTGCTCCTGCAAGTTGTGGCCTTCGCCTCCGATGTAGGAAGTCACCTCATAGCCATTGACCAGACGAACGCGGCAAACCTTGCGCAATGCAGAGTTTGGCTTTTTAGGAGTCGTCGTATAAACCCTTGTACAAACACCCCGTTTTTGCGGTGAGCTTTGCAGAGCAGGGACGTCGCTCTTCGACGCCTTACTCTTGCGGGGTTTGCGCACTAGCTGATTGATTGTAGCCATCTTTGTCTCTGAGTTCCTTTTCCTTCCAGCTTTGTCAAATCTCGCCGTGGTGTCGCCACACGCCAATTACGACTTGAAACATTACCAGCGGCTCGGCGAAATGGGGATGCCAACAAAAGAGGGCCGAAGTTTAATGACAGGCCCGTCTTGAGTCAACTTTTGCCAGACTCTAGTTTTGAAGAGAATTGCCCGAAACNCTAACGCCCAGCTGATTNCTCGGCTGCTGGAGCCGCGTCAGCGCCCGCATCGATGACTTCTGAGCTCAACGCCTCGGACAATGCCGCCTCAACATCGCTCGCACTGACCATTTCGCTGTCTGCTTCTTCCAGCGCCTGCCTCTTACGCGCCTCGTGATAGGCCAGTCCGGTTCCAGCAGGAATCAGTCGCCCAACAACCACGTTTTCCTTCAGCCCGCGAAGGAAATCGCGCTTTCCGGTAACCGCTGCCTCGGTAAGAACACGCGTAGTCTCCTGGAAAGATGCCGCAGAAATAAAAGACTCCGTGGCTAGAGACGCCTTGGTTATGCCAAGCAGTTGGCGATCATACCGAGCTGGCTGCTTATCTTCAGACTCGAGCTGTTCATTGATTGCAAGAATCTCGGTGTAAGTAAGCTGCTCGCCTTTAATCAGGTTCGAGTCGCCGGAGTTGGTAATTTCAACTTTCCGCAACATCTGGCGGACGATCACTTCAATGTGCTTATCGTTAATCCGAACACCCTGAAGCCGATAGACATCTTGCACCTCATTAACGATATATTGGGCCAGAGCCTCAACACCTTTTAGCCGCAAAATATCGTGCGGCGCGGGTGGCCCTTCGGAAACCACTTCGCCTTTTTCGATTGACTCACCTTCAAAAACTGTCATAGTCCGCCATTTTGGAATGAGGGTTTCGTAATGGCTAGAACCGTCAATAGGATTCACCCCGTCTGGCGGAGTAATCACTAAACGCCGTTTGCCCTTCGTTTCTTTGCCGAAGCTGACGGTACCTGAGATTTCAGCAAGAATCGCCGGCTCCTTCGGCTTACGCGCCTCAAACAGATCCGCCACTCTGGGCAGACCCCCGGTAATGTCGCGGGTCTTAGAGCCCTCTTGAGGGATACGGGCAATGAAATCACCAATGTTCATATCAGCACCGTCTTTGAGGCTGATGATGGCGTTCGCTGGCAAGAAGTAGTGAGCCGGTACCGTGGTTCCCGGCAAACAAATTTCTTTGCCCTTTTTGTCCACTACTGTTACCGCTGGTCGCAGCTCTTTAGCTGAAGACGCACGCTCGGCTGGGTCAATCACCGACATACTAGTCAGGCCGGTGATTTCATCGGTCTGTTCGCGGACAGTAATACCCTCTTCCATCGACGCGAATTTCACTCTACCTGCTACTTCAGAAACAATCGGGTGCGTGTGCGGATCCCAGGTTGCGACGATTTGACCAGCCTCAACGTCTCGATTCTTACCAGCCGTTACCACAGCACCATATGGCAGCTTATAGCGCTCACGCTCACGGCCATTAGTGTCATTAACGATCAGCTCACCGGATCGCGACACAACGACCAGCTCCCCTTTCACGTTTTCAACGGTCTTCATGTTGCTCAGATGGATCGTGCCAGTGTTCTTGACCTGCACACTGTCCGAAGCAGTTGCCCTAGAAGCCGCTCCCCCAATATGGAAAGTCCGCATAGTGAGCTGGGTACCCGGCTCACCAATCGATTGCGCAGCGATCACGCCGACAGCCTCGCCGACGTTAGCCAGGTGGCCTCGGGCCAGATCCCGTCCATAACATTGGCTACAGATACCGAATCGCGTTTCGCAGGTAATTGGAGACCTCACATATACCTGATCGACACCATTTCTTTCTAGACGGTCGACCATGCGCTCATTGATCAGAGTGCCCTTCTCGGCAATCACGTCACCGGATTCCTCATGTATCACATCAGCAGCCAAAACTCGCCCGAGCACGCGATCACCTAGTGGTGCGATGATGTCACCACCCTCGATGATGGGCGCCATAGTCAGGCCTTCCTCAGTGCCGCAATCTTCTTCCGTAATGACCAGATCTTGGGAAATGTCGACCAGACGCCTGGTCAGATAACCCGAGTTCGCCGTCTTCAGCGCAGTATCGGCTAGCCCCTTACGCGCGCCGTGAGTCGAGGTAAAGTACTGAGATACATTCAGACCCTCTCGGAAGTTGGCGGTAATAGGGGTTTCAATAATTGAACCGTCAGGACGCGCCATCAGACCGCGCATCCCTGCAAGTTGGCGAATCTGTGCTGGAGAGCCTCGTGCGCCGGAGTCCGCGTAGACGTAAACCGAATTGAAAGACTCTTGCTCCTCTTTCTTGCCTTCACTATTGATAACCGTCTCGGTCGAAAGCCCTTCCATCATCGATTTGGCAACAATATCGTTGGCTCGCGACCAGATATCGATCACCTTGTTGTACTTTTCGCCCTGCGTCACCAGACCTGATGCAAACTGAGACTCAATCTCAGCGACTTCCGAATTGGCCTGATCAATAATCTTTGCTTTTTCATCTGGGATCTCAAAGTCATTGACCCCGATGGAGGATCCGCTGCGCGTAGAATACTTGTAGCCGGTGTACATTAGCTGGTCAGCAAAGATAACGGTTTCCTTAAGACCAACGTTTCGATAGCAGGCATTCAGAATCTGGGAGATTGGCTTTTTGGCCATCTTCTGGTTAACCATCGCAAACGGAAGGCCCTCAGGCACAATGTTAAACAAAAGAACCCGGCCGACTGTCGTATCAACAATGGCTGTACTGATTTCTTTTTCGCCACCATCGTCGAGAACACTTTCTGAAATGCGAACCTTAATACGCGCCTGCAGGTGAGCGTTGCCGGACTCGTAGGCCCTCTGGACTTCCTTCGGATCAGCAAAGACCATGCCCTCACCTCTGGCATTCACACGCTCCCGAGTCATGTAATACAGACCCAGAACAACATCCTGAGAAGGCACAATAATCGGCTCGCCGTTAGCGGGAGCAAGTATGTTGTTGGTCGACATCATCAGCGTTCGCGCCTCCAGCTGCGCTTCAAGCGTCAGCGGGACGTGAACGGCCATCTGGTCACCGTCGAAATCGGCGTTGTAAGCAGCACAAACAAGCGGATGAAGCTGGATTGCCTTACCCTCGATAAGCACCGGTTCAAAAGCCTGAATACCCAGCCTGTGAAGCGTGGGCGCACGGTTCAGAAGCACAGGATGCTCGCGGATGACCTCTGCCAGGATATCCCAGACTTCTGCGGTTTCACGCTCAACCATCTTTTTGGCTGCCTTGATCGTCGTGGCCAGGCCGCGTCGTTCCAGTTTGCCGAAGATGAAAGGTTTGAACAGCTCGAGCGCCATCTTCTTGGGTAACCCACATTGATGCAGCTTCAATGTAGGACCTACAACTATGACGGAACGACCGGAGTAATCGACTCGCTTACCCAGCAGATTTTGACGGAAACGGCCTTGCTTGCCTTTGATCATGTCAGCCAGCGATTTCAATGGCCGCTTGTTAGACCCGGTAATTGCTCTCCCCCGGCGACCATTATCGAGAAGGGCGTCGACCGCCTCCTGTAGCATACGTTTTTCATTACGGACGATGATGTCCGGCGCATTTAGGTCCAGTAATCGCTTGAGGCGATTATTTCTATTAATCACCCGCCGATAGAGATCGTTTAGGTCTGAGGTGGCAAATCGGCCACCGTCGAGGGGCACCAGTGGACGCAAATCGGGAGGCAGAACTGGCAAAACGTTCATAACCATCCATTCCGGCTTGTTGCCGGACTCCGAAAAAGCTTCCAGGAGCTTGAGCCGCTTTGACAATTTTTTCAGCTTGGTTTCGGAGTTCGTCTGCGGGATTTCTTCTCGAAGACGTGCTACTTCTCCTTCTACATCCAGATCTCTCATGAGGGCCTGGACAGCCTCAGCGCCCATTTTGGCTTCGAATTCATCACTGAATTCTTCCATCGCTTCGTAGTACTGTTCGTCGTTTAGCAACTGGCCCTTCTCGAGGGTCGTCATTCCCGGGTCGGTTACCACGAAGGATTCGAAGTACAAGATACGCTCAATATCCCGAAGAGTCATATCCAGCAGCAAGCCAATGCGCGACGGCAAAGATTTCAAAAACCAGATATGGGCTACCGGACTCGCGAGCTCGATGTGGCCCATGCGTTCACGTCGGACCTTCGAGAGCGCCACTTCCACACCGCACTTCTCACAGATTACGCCTCGGTGCTTGAGTCGCTTGTATTTCCCGCATAGACACTCATAGTCTTTGACTGGGCCAAAAATTTTGGCGCAGAACAAACCATCTCGCTCGGGTTTGAACGTCCGGTAATTGATCGTCTCTGGCTTCTTTACCTCGCCAAATGACCACGCCCGGATCATCTCCGGCGAAGCCAGACCGATGCGAATGGAATCAAACTCATCTGACTGTGACTGAGATTTCAGCAACCCTAAAAGGTCTTTCATTCTATTTCCTCCGCCCGCGCTTCCAAGAGACACTGGCTTCACTAATCAAAAATCCGTTATTTTCTAGTATTCATCCTAGGACTAATCAACGTGAAAGTAGATATCATTCGCTGACGTCCAGCTCCATATCGATTCCAAGAGAGCGTATCTCCTTAACCAGCACATTGAAGGATTCCGGCATCGCTGGCTCCATCCGATGATCGCCATCCACGATGTTTTTATACATCTTTGTCCGGCCGGCAACGTCGTCAGATTTGACGGTAAGCATCTCCTGCAGCGTATAAGCAGCGCCGTACGCTTCCAGTGCCCACACCTCCATTTCACCAAAACGCTGCCCACCAAACTGAGCCTTACCGCCAAGCGGTTGCTGTGTGACCAGACTGTATGATCCGGTGGAGCGCGCATGCATTTTGTCATCAACCAGATGGTTTAGCTTCAACATATACATGATGCCAACCGTGACAGGCCGATCAAACGCATCCCCGGTGCGACCATCAAACAAGGTGACCTGGCCGCTTTCATCCATGTCCGCCAAAGCCAGCATATCCTTGATCTCAGTCTCTGCAGCACCATCAAAAACCGGAGTTGCCATCGGCACGCCGGATCTCAAATTGGCGGCCAGCTCACCCAATTCTTCTTCTGAAAAAGACTTGATATCTTCGGTGCGGTTGCCAATTTTGTTGTAGACATCCGTTACCAGCTTTCTCAGCTCCGTTACCTTGGCTTGCGCATCCAGCAGCTTGCCGATTTTTTCGCCAAGCCCTTTCGAGGCAGCGCCTAGGTGAGTTTCAAGAATCTGACCCACATTCATCCGGGACGGGACGCCGAGTGGATTTAGCACGATATCTACAGGCTCTCCTTTTTCGTCATACGGCATATCTTCCTCAGGCATGACAACCGAAATCACACCTTTATTGCCGTGGCGTCCAGCCATCTTGTCTCCGGGCTGGATAGTACGCTTAATCGCCAGATACACCTTGACAATCTTCAGTACGCCTGGCGCAAGATCATCACCCTGGGTAAGTTTCTTCTTCTTGTCCTCAAACCTTTCATCCAACTCGACGCGGCGCTCTGCCAGTTGCGCCTCCGCCCTTTCCAGCTGCTGGTTCACAGCCTCATTGGACATTCTAAGCTTGAACCAATCTTCTCGCGATAGGTTGTTCAGATAATCTTTGGTGACTTTTTGGCCTTTTTTCAGCTTCGGACCACCGGCAACAACCTTGCCGACCAGCGCCTTCTGTAGCCGTTCATAAGTGGCTTCCTCAACAATGCGATACTCATCATCGATGTCTTTGCGAACCTGCGCCAGCTGCATCTCTTCAATTTCAATCGCGCGCTGGTCTTTTTCCAGCCCATCTCTGGTAAAAACCTGCACATCGATCACGGTGCCTTTAACGCTCGAAGGCACTCGCAGCGAGGTATCCTTAACATCAGATGCTTTCTCACCAAATATAGCGCGAAGCAGCTTTTCTTCTGGAGTAAGTTGCGTTTCACCCTTCGGCGTCACCTTGCCAACGAGGATGTCACCGGCATCTACTTCAGCCCCGATGTACACAATGCCGGCTTCATCGAGCTTGCCAAGCGCCCCTTCACCAACATTCGGAATATCTGCAGTGATTTCTTCTGAACCAAGCTTAGTATCCCGAGCAACACAGGTGAGCTCTTGGATATGGATGCTGGTGAACCGGTCCTCTTTGACGACGCGCTCGGAAATCAATATCGAATCTTCGAAGTTGTAGCCGTTCCAGGGCATAAAAGCGATACGCATATTTTGACCTAGGGCTAGCTCACCGATATCGATAGACGGGCCATCCGCAAGAATGTCACCGCGAGTTACCTGCTCACCGCCTTTGACCAACGGCTTCTGGGAGATGCAGGTATTCTGATTTGAGCGGGTGTATTTGGTCAGGTTATAGATGTCAACACCTGCCTCACCTGCGTCAGTTTCTTCGTCGTTGACGCGAACAATAATTCGCCCTGCATCAACGCTCTCGATAACGCCGCCTCTGAAGGCCACAACACAGACCCCGGAATCCCTTGCCACATTGCGCTCCATACCAGTACCAACCAGCGGCTTTTCTGTTTTAAGAGTCGGTACTGCCTGACGCTGCATGTTAGAACCCATCAAAGCGCGGTTCGCATCGTCGTGTTCGAGAAATGGGATTAATGCTGCAGCAACCGATACCATTTGCTGCGGAGCCACGTCCATGTAGTCTACCTCTTCGCGGGGCTTGAGAGTTGTCTCGCCCTTGTACCGCACGGTGACTAACTGGTCGACAAAGCCTCCTTTTTTATCCAACGGAGCACTGGCCTGCGCGATTATGAAGTCACTCTCGTCGATGGCGGAAAGATAGTCGATTTCATCAGTGACCTTGTTCTTCACAACCTTGCGGTAGGGACTTTCCAGAAAACCGTAATTATTGGTTCTCGCATAGGTAGCCAGAGAGTTAATCAGTCCGATATTAGGGCCCTCCGGCGTTTCAATCGGACACACGCGACCGTAGTGGGTAGGATGCACGTCCCGCACTTCAAAGCCTGCTCTCTCGCGGGTCAGGCCGCCTGGCCCAAGCGCTGAGACTCGACGCTTGTGAGTCACCTCAGAAAGCGGATTGTTCTGATCCATAAACTGTGACAACTGACTGGAGCCAAAGAATTCCTTAACAGCGGCGGCAACAGGCTTCGCGTTGATCATGTCCTGCGGCATCAGGCCTTCGGAGTCTGCCATGCTGAGGCGTTCCTTGACGGCGCGTTCAACACGCACCAGGCCGACCCTAAACTGATTCTCGGCCATTTCACCAACCGATCGGATGCGCCGATTACCCAGATGGTCAATGTCGTCAACTGAGCCAAAGCCGTTGCGAATACCCACCAGGGTCTTTAACACGTCAACGATGTCGTCGGTATCCAACACTGGTGCTCCAATTGATTCGGGCCGACCCAGGCGGCGGTTAAACTTCATTCGACCAACCGCGGACAGATCGTATCGCTCCGGAGAGAAGAATAAATTGGAAAATAGATTTTCAGCAGACTCCTTCGTCGGAGGCTCACCGGGGCGCATCATGCGGTAAATTTCAACCATCGCTTCCTGTGTAGATGAAGTCGTATCATTGCGCAGCGTGTCAGAAATGAACGGCCCGCAATCTAGGTCGTTGGTGTAAATAGTCTGAAAGTCTGATATTTCATTTTCAAAGAACTGCTCAATGAGTTCTTCGGTAATCTCTGTATTGCAAGCGTATAACAGCTCTCCAGTTTTCGTGTCGACAATATCCTGGGCCAGTGACGCACCCACGATGAAGTCGCTACTAACGACTAGTTCTGTGAGCTTAGCCGTCTCCATCTGGCGGATATGACGGGACGTTATGCGACGGCCTTCTTCGACGATTACCTTGCCCTTTTTATCCTTGACTGGAAAGGTCAGCACTTCGCCGCGCAAACGCGCAGGCACCAATTCTAGTGCGACAGAAGGTTCTTTACCTTTCTTAATTTTGAAGGCGTTGTTTTCGTAGAACATTCCCAGTATTTCCTGGGAATTAAATCCAAGCGCGCGCAACAATACGGTCGCGGGTAGTTTTCGCCGTCGATCGATTCGCACATAGACCATGTCTTTGGGATCAAACTCAAAGTCCAACCATGATCCGCGGTAAGGAATAACCCGTGCCGAGTAGAGCAACTTGCCTGAACTGTGTGTCTTGCCTCGATCGTGATCAAAGAAAACTCCTGGGGAACGGTGGAGCTGAGAGACCACTACACGCTCGGTGCCATTGATAACAAAGGTGCCGGATTCAGTCATCAACGGGATCTCTCCCATATAGACTTCCTGCTCCTTGATGTCCTTAATCGTTTGCGTTGTCGACTCCTTATCATAGAGAATCAATCGCACTTTCACGCGCAGAGAAACTGAATAGGTAGAGCCACGGAGTTGGCACTCCTTGACATCAAAGACCGGTTTCCCAAGGTCGTAGCTCACATATTCTAGAACGGCTTTTCCAGAATAGCTGACAATTGGAAATACAGATTTAAACGCAGCATGTAAGCCTTGATCGAGGAGATCCTCGGCGGCAACGCCATCCTGAGTAAATTGTCTGTAAGAATCAACCTGAATGGACAACAGGTAAGGGATGTCCATGGCGCTTGGCAATTTGCCAAAATTCTTACGAATGCGCTTTTTCTCTGTATACGAATAGGCCATTAGTATGTTCCATGCTGTGAGTACTGTGTATCAAAACTACCGGCAGAGATTGCAGCGCCCTGCCTGCCGCCTGCCCCACCCCCGTGGGGGCAGTATTCCAAAGCGCAGCACGGCACCAGACCCATTCGCCATGAGTCTGGTGCCGTGCCTCGCTTGAGTCCGAGCTTGCTACTTAAGCTCAACGGTTGCGCCAGCGTCTTCCAGAGCCTTTTTGGCTTCTTCGGCTTCCGCTTTTGGGGCAGCTTCCTTAAGTGTGGAAGGTGCGCCATCAACCATTTCTTTAGCTTCTTTGAGTCCAAGGCCAGTAATGCCTCGGACTGCCTTGATGACGTTGACTTTCTTGTCGCCGGCAGCGGTCAGAACTATATCAAACTCGTCCTTTTCCTCAGCAGGCGCTGCATCGCCGCCCGCCGCTGCAACAGGAGCAGCCGCGACTGCAGCAGCAGCCGAAACGCCAAATTTTTCTTCCATTGCTTCAACCAGTTGAACAACGTCCATCACTGACATTTCAGCAATCGCATCAAGTACTTCTTCTCTAGATAGAGACATGGTTCTTATCTCCTACAATAAGCTTAATAGTCAAACGAATTAGGCCACATCCTGCTTCTGGTCTCGAACAGCAGCTACCGCTCGGGCAACCTTTGAAGGCACTTCGTTCATTGTTCTTGCCAGCTTAGTGACAGGGGCCAGCATGACACTCATGAGCATAGACCGCGCCTGATCCAGAGTCGGCAGTTTCGCCAACACATCAATCTGGCTAGCATCCATGAGTTGCCCACCAACAGACAGCGCCTTTATTTCGAAATCATCGTTTCCTTTCGCAAAATCCTTCAAAACCCGTGCAGCTGCACCCGGATCTTCCTGAGAAAGCGCTAAAATCGTTGGGCCCATCAACACTTCTTGAATGCACTCGAATTCAGTATCCGCAACCGCACGCTTCAGTAGCGTGTTCCGGACTACGCGCAGATATACCTTATTCTCACGAGCATTTTTGCGAAGCGCAGTCATGTCCTCTACAGTAACCCCGCGATAATCAGCGAGGACCGCAGACAAAGCACTGCTCGCAGCCTGATTGACTTCAGAGACTATTTGTTGCTTGTCTTCCAGTCGTATAGCCACTGGTTAACTCCTTATCAAATGGCTCCTGAATAGCCGATTATGACAGCTTTTGCTGCCTCCGAGCTTGGTGATAACAGCCGAAATCCATCCGGATCTGGTTTCACCATCTGCGTAGGAAATTAAGAAGCCGGTTGCCAGCAAGCACCTCTGCTTCACCTACGGTCTTTGACGATCTCGGCTGATTCTACAAACAGCGAAACCACTCAAAGCTATGGCGCGACGTATATGACTGAGTCAGCCAATTACCACGCGCTCAATTCAATTTGTCCTAGAGTGCAAGCGAGGACTGATCAATCTGTACACCAGGCCCCATGGTAGAGGAAAGCACTACCTTCTTAATGTAGACACCCTTGGCAGATGATGGCTTCGCCTTTTTCAGATCAGCCAACAGCGCTTCCAGATTAGACTTAATGGCCTCTCCCTCGAAGCCGACTTTCCCGATGCCGCCATGAATGATTCCGTTTTTGTCCGTGCGAAAGCGCACTTGACCGGCCTTGGCGTTTTGCACTGCTGATTCCACATCAGGCGTTACTGTTCCAACCTTCGGGTTTGGCATCAGGCCTCTGGGTCCGAGGACGGTGCCCAATTTACCGACCACGCGCATAGCGTCGGGGGTCGCGATGACTACATCAAAATCGAGGTTGCCGCCCTGAATAGATTCAGCAAGATCGTCGAATCCGACAATGTCTGCTCCTGCGGCCTTAGCTTTTTCAGCATTGTCGCCCTGAGCGAACACCGCCACGCGCACGTCTTTGCCGGTGCCTGCTGGCAAGGTAGTTGAACCACGGACGACCTGATCGGATTTACGTGGATCCACACCGAGGTTCACAGAAACATCAATCGACTCCTTAAACTTAGGAGAGGCAAATTCAGCGATCAGGGACACCGCTTCTTCCACAGAGTAGGTTTTAGCTGTATCCAGTTTTTCAGCTATGGCTTTTTGCTTCTTAGACAATTTACCCATCACTCGACTCCCTCCACTTCCAACCCAGCACTGCGCGCGCTACCAGCTAGCGTCCGAACCGCTGCGTCCATATCGGATGCTGTCAGATCCGACATTTTCTGCGTCGCGATTTCCTCCAGCTGCGCCCGGCTGACTTTGCCGACTTTTTCGGTGTTGGGACGACCACTGCCTTTCTGAATGCCTGCCGCTTTCCGCAGAAGTACGGATGCCGGCGGTGTCTTGGTTATAAAGGTAAAGCTACGATCTGCGTACACAGTGATTACTACGGGAATTGGCAGACCGGGTTCAGTACCCTGTGTCTGGGCATTGAACGCCTTGCAAAATTCCATGATGTTTACACCGTGCTGACCCAGAGCAGGGCCAACGGGAGGGCTGGGGTTTGCTTGCCCAGCACCCACCTGTAGCTTTATGTAAGCCAACACTTTCTTAGCCATAAAAGTCTCCTCGGGTTCGAGCGCTGAGCATACCCACGGTCGGACTACTACGCGCAGTCACTCCATATGGATCTCAACTCCCCTTTCCACCCCAAGCACGGCCAGATGCTCGGGGATCGATGTCATGGAGCCACAGCTTAATTAACGCTATGCGCTTGTCAGCGGGGCTCCTAGCTTTTCTCCACTTGGCCGAACTCGAGTTCGACTGGCGTGGAGCGACCAAAAATCAATACCGCAACTCGCAGACGGCTCTTTTCGTAATTCACTTCCTCAACAGTACCTGTAAAGTCGTTGAACGGGCCATCAGTAACCCGAACCATCTCGCCGGGCTCATAAACCACTTTATGAGTGGGCGTATCCTCGCTGTCTTCCATACGCTGCAGAATCTTGCTCGCTTCTGCATCTGTAATGGGAGCAGGCTTTTCCGCCGTACCACCAATAAATCCCATCACCCGCGGTGTCTCTTTAACCAGATGCCAGGTGTCGTCATTCAAATTCATATGGACTAGGACATAACCCGGGAAAAACTTCCGCTCACTTTTACGCTTTTGCCCCGCTCGCATCTCCACCACTTCTTCGGTCGGAACCAACACTTCATCGAAGTGCTCTTCCATGCCAGACAGGGCTATGCGCTCTTTCAGGGCGTGCATAACTTTTTTCTCGTAGCCCGAGTAAGCGTGAACCACATACCAGCGTTTAGCCATTGTTTTCCTCTAACCGATCACCGAAGAAACCACGCCGTTGAGCCCCCAATCGAGAAGCCATAGGATCAACGCCACAATGAAAATGACTATGAGGACGACGATCGTCGTCTGCGTAGTTTCCTGCCTCGTTGGCCAAACCACCTTTCTGATTTCCACCCGGGCTTCGAGACACAGCGTCACGAAAGCTTGACCCTTCGCTGTCTGCGACGCGAGCCACCCTGCAGCGCCCGCAACCACAAGCAAGCCCAATGTACGGATCAGTAGCGACGCTTCTGAAAAATAGGAATTAGAATAAACAGCAGCAGCGATAATAACGGCTACGGCCGCCCACTTCGCCCAGTCCAGCGTTCCTTCTGCACTTTCGATCTTGTCAGTCATAACTACCTTGTTTCGATTGGTAGGCATTTGGCTCTGCCTACTGTGCCAGCGCTAATGGCAGGCCAGGAGGGAATCGAACCCCCAACCTGCGGTTTTGGAGACCGCTGCTCTGCCAATTGAGCTACTGGCCTTTGATATCGCAAAAACTCAGGGTCTGTCTCATCAAGCATACGGAGTAGCTCATTCAATCTGCGACTTTGAAAGCGGCTACAAGCGTTACCGCAAGCTTGCAGTGACCATTTCTGTCGGCCGTTCAGCAGTGCCACAGCTACCCGAATCGTATACTCAGAGTCGTTACTGCCGACCCGTCTCGCAAAGACGACTGAGCCAGCGCACCGTTTCCCGGTGTGCTGGCTCCGATAATTGACGCGATCAGATTACTCTATAATCTTGGCGACGACGCCGGCTCCCACGGTGCGGCCCCCTTCACGGATCGCAAAGCGCAGACCTTCATCCATCGCAATCGGCGCAATCAGCTCTACCGTCATTTTGACATTGTCACCAGGCATAACCATCTCAACACCCTCAGGCAGCTCAACATTGCCAGTCACGTCAGTCGTACGGAAATAAAACTGAGGACGATAGCCCTTGAAGAAGGGCGTATGGCGACCACCCTCGTCCTTGGACAGAATGTAAACCTCTGCTTCAAACTTGGTGTGAGGCGTAATCGTGCCCGGCGCAGCCAGCACCTGACCACGCTCTACCTCATCTCGCTTGGTACCGCGCAGCAACACCCCAACGTTCTCACCAGCGCGGCCTTCGTCAAGCAGCTTACGGAACATCTCAACGCCCGTACAGGTAGTCGTCTCAGTATCCTTGATACCGACGATCTCAATCTCTTCACTTACCTTAATGATGCCGCGCTCAACACGACCCGTCACAACAGTACCGCGACCAGAAATAGAGAAAACGTCCTCAATCGGCATCAGAAATGGCTTCTCAACATCACGCTCTGGCTCAGGGATGTACTCATCCAAGGTCTCAACCAGCTTCTGAACCGCAGGAGCACCAATATCAGAAGTGTCACCCTCAAGGGCCTTCAACGCCGAACCCACAATAATGGGCGTGTCATCACCAGGAAATTCATACTGATCAAGCAGCTCACGAATCTCCATCTCAACCAGCTCTAGCAGCTCCTCATCGTCAACCATATCGGCTTTGTTCATGAACACAACAATGTAAGGAACGCCAACCTGACGGGACAGCAGAATGTGCTCTCGAGTCTGGGGCATGGGGCCATCCGCTGCAGAGCAAACCAGAATCGCACCGTCCATCTGGGCGGCACCCGTAATCATGTTCTTGACGTAGTCAGCGTGCCCCGGACAGTCAACGTGTGCGTAGTGACGATTCGGCGAATCGTACTCAACGTGTGAAGTCGCAATCGTAATACCGCGCTCCCGCTCTTCTGGCGCATTATCAATCTCGTCGAAGGCCTTAAGGTCACCCCCATACGCTTCCGCACAAACCTTAGTCAACGCAGCAGTAAGCGTCGTCTTACCATGGTCAACGTGACCAATCGTTCCTACGTTTACGTGTACCTTATTTCTCTCGAATTTTTCCTTTGCCA
>PBTW01000032.1 GCA_002729315.1 Gammaproteobacteria bacterium | reverse complement strand
GTCCCAAGGGTATGGCTGTTCGCCATTTAAAGTGGTACGCGAGCTGGGTTTAGAACGTCGTGAGACAGTTCGGTCCCTATCTGCCGTGGGCGCAGGAAATTTGAGAAGAGTTGCTCCTAGTACGAGAGGACCGGAGTGAACGAACCTCTGGTGTTCGGGTTGTTACGCCAGTAGCATTGCCCGGTAGCTATGTTCGGACAGGATAACCGCTGAAAGCATCTAAGCGGGAAGCCCCCTTCGAGACGAGATTTCCCTTAGGACTTGATCCTACTAAAGTGCCGTTCAAGACGAGGACGTTGATAGGCTGGGTGTGTAAGCGTTGTGAGGCGTTGAGCTAACCAGTACTAATTGCACGTGAGGCTTGACCATATAATCATGGGTTCTGATTGAACAAAAGTTCAGTTCATGACTTAGGATTGTATGAAAAGAGCAACTTTAACTACTTCAGTACAGAGTGAAACATGCCCGTTCGAAAGGCCCGAAAGGCCCGAAAAACTGGAAAATTTGTACAGCTTGTTAATTAGTCTGAGGACGAAAGACAGAGTCCGATGACAGCACAAACGGTTACATTCTTTGTTCATCCAATTGTTAGGAATTCGACAGATCGCTATGCGATCAGTTAGCAGAATTGCCTGGCGACAATAGCGAGCGTGAACCACCTGATTCCATCCCGAACTCAGAAGTGAAACCGCTCAGCGCCGATGGTAGTGTGGGGCTTCCCCATGTGAGAGTAGGTCATTGTCAGGCATCCAGATTGAAAGGGCTCACCCTTCGGGGTGAGCCCTTTTTTATTTGGAGAACTACAGAAATCCCCTGGAATAGTGGGCTAGAAGGTTCAATGGCTCTTTACCCTGATACAGTTTAACAGCCGCGTAGGAGGCCTTATGAGATGCCAATGTACCTGTCTGCCCTCGCACTGGTTCGTACCGGACGATCAGAATCTACTGTCTTCGCTATCACGCTGTAGATACAGCGAGTCTTTGGTTCCAAGAGCATTCTACTTGCCAGCAGTATTGACTTAGCATGTGCTTCACATCAGTGCGGCGCCAACTCCTCTGGACAATGTTTTGCACGATGGATATCGTTTTATACTTTAAATTTAAGCGACATTGATTACGGCCGGTATCTTCGAAAGTCCACGACAGATCAGGTCCTGTTGGCGGAGTTAACATGTTTACAGTAAACCCTATTGCCAGTGCCCTCGGTGCGGAGTTGCACGGCGTTAATCTGGCTACTGAAATGACGCCGGAAGTTTTCCAGGAAGTCAGGCGCCTACTGGTGGAGCATGAAGTTGTTTTTTTCAGGGATCAGGATATAACGCCATCGCAGCACCGGGCACTTGCGGCGTCTTTTGGTCCGCTGCAGACGCATCCTGCCTATAAGACTGTGGAAGGGATCCCGGAAATTACGATCCTGGAGAGCACCGCAGAAAAACCAACCAAGATCGAATCCTGGCATACTGATATGACCTTTCGTAAACATCCGCCGATGGGCTGTGTGTTGCGTTCGACCATCGTGCCTTCCAAGGGGGGTGATACCATGTGGGCAAGCATGACTGCAGCTTACGACGCCTTATCCAAGCCTATGCAGGAATTTTTGTCTGGCCTTACTGCAGAACACGATTTCAGCTGGGGTTTCAAGGAAAGCCTGGCAGAACCCGGTGGCAGAGAACGGCTTGCCCAAGCTGTGGCCGACAACCCGCCGGTGACTCATCCCGTAATTCGTACGCACCCGGAAAGTGGCAAGAAAGTGATCTTTGTCAATTCACTGTTTACCACGCGCATACTGGAACTAAGCCGGGAAGAGAGCAAGGCAGTCCTGGCGTTTCTATATGATCACGTGATTACACCTGAGTTCAGTTGCCGCTTTAATTGGGCACTAAACTCAATCGCCATCTGGGACAACCGCAGCACCCAGCACAAACCTATCAATGATTATTTTCCTGAGCACAGGATGCTGCACCGGGTAGTGATCGATGGCGATAAACCGTACTAATCAGCTTTGTCAGACTTTTTGTTAACGTGAAATAAAATCAAGGATGTGCCGGGCTACTTGTAGGTTGTCAGTCTCGGTTTTAAGTGAGTCTATGGCAGTCCGGTAAAGTTCCTCGCCGAAAATTTCTCGGCGCACATTCAAGAGTGCGCGCGCATATCCCTCGCTGAATTCAGGGTGGGCCTGTAAAGTCAGAATATGTTCCCCCAGCCCCATCGATGCAATGGGGCAGGCTTCGGCGCTGGCCAGCACTTTCCCACCCGGTGGCAGTTGCGTGACCTGGTCCTTGTGATTAACACGCAGGTTAATAGGTCCGCTTGTCAGACCATAGGATGCTGCATGGGCTGTAGGAGTGATCCGATGGACGCCGACGCACCATCCCGCATTCGAAGCAGAGGTTTTGCCACCCAAAGCTTCGGCAACCATCTGGTGCCCAAAGCAGATACCGATGAGCGTCTTCTTGGCTTCATGCAGTTCCATGACAAATTCCTTGAGCCGTATGACCCATGGCACTTCGTCGTAAACACTGAGTTTGCTCCCGGTAATAATGTAGGCGTCAACTCCGTCTAGGTGAGCCGGATATTCGCTCTGGACTACCTCGTAAGTCACTAGATCCAAATCTGGATCCACGGCCAACAGCAATTCGGCAAACATATCAGGGTATTCACCAAACTCTTCCGCGAACTCAGGCTTGACCGCGTCAGCGTTAAGAATTCCGATTTTCATCTGTATGTGCGAACCCCGACGAATTCCTATGCATCCTTCAGGTGGAATGATTTGGGTTGAGTGAGTTGATGGTAGCCGAACTCGGAAAGTGCTGCACCCCGACCGGTATTCTTTACTCCTGTCCAGACCAGGGCAGGATCCAGGTAATCCGCGCGGTTCATAAATACCGTGCCGCACTCGAGCTGTTCGCCGAGTTGCTCAGCGCGTGCTTGATCCTGCGTCCACAATGAAGCCGTGAGCCCAAGGTTGCTGTCGTTCATCAAGTGAATCGCTTCTTCATCACTTGCCACTGGCATGATGCCAACTACTGGCCCGAAGCTCTCCTCTGTCATCACGGACATATTGTGGTTCACGTGGGTCAGCACCTGCGGGGCCAGATAGGGCGTGTTGTCAGCAGCCGCTGGGAAAAGAGCGGGATCAATACATGCCGAGGCGCCTTCTGAGACCGCCTCACTCACCTGGTTCCGCACCCAGTCAGCGGCCGATGTTTTGACAACAGGCCCCAGTGTGGTGTCCGGCTGAAGCGGGTTGGTGAGGCTGTATTGTTTTACCCTCTCGACATAGGCTTCGACGAAATTTTCAAATAGAGTCTCATGGACATAGATTCTTTCGATACCGCAACAGGACTGGCCAGAATTGAAAAAAGCGCCATCTACCAGATTCTCCACCGCGTCGTCGAAGTTGGCATCTTCCATCACGTAAGCGGGATCCTTACCACCTAACTCCAGAGCCACACCGGCAAATGTGCCTGCGGCTGCCCGTTCAATCTGTTGACCTGCCGGGACTGAACCGGTGAAGTAAATAAAATCCATCTGTCCTGAATTGACGATGCGCTCGGTATCTTCATGGCTGAGGAACAAATTCTGGAACACACCCTTCGGCAAGCCAGCTGACCTAAAAGCCTGAGCGAAATGCTCCCCACACAGAGGGACCTGTGCCGAGGCTTTTAGAAGAACGCTATTGCCAGCCATTAGTGCAGGGACTATAGAGTTGACAGACGTAAGCAGCGGATAGTTCCAGGGAGCGATGGTGAAAACAGTACCTACAGGCCCCCTGCGGATAAAGCGTTTCAATCCTGCTTTTGCTTCCGGTACAACATCTGCAAGTGACTGTTCAGCTATAGCAATCATATGGCGGGCGCGTTCCGCTAGCCCATTAACCTCGCCGCCGGCAAATGCGACAGGCCTCCCCATCTGCCAGGCGATTTCCTCGGCAATCTGGGTTTGCTTCGATTCAAAGTAGGCGACGGCGCTTTCGCAGATTCGTGCCCGTTCCACGAGACTGGTCTGTTGCCACTGCTTTTGCGCTAAGCGCGACAACTCAATAGACTGTAAGATTGAGTTCGAGTCTGCCAGTTCCCGCTCAACGTAAACGGTGCCATCGACCGGCGAAATACATTGCAACACCCTAGGGTTTCCAGGCTGACTCATCTTCCAATAGTTTTCTTTGACGTGCTACGCCTGTGGACTAAGGAGATGAAGATTAACAAGCTAACAACATTTAATCGACAAATTGGAAACTGCTCCAGCCTGTTGGCAAGGCTTTTGAAGTGCTCTGGTCATCGCTGGCGCCAACTTAATCGTTTGACGGCTGTTCTCGCTGTGACTCTCAGCCCATCGGCTTCCGCGAAGGGTATCGACGCGACCATCAACGCGGGCATGCAGCCTATTACCGATGCAGTGGCGGGCTTCATTTTTTTTGAAGTAAGTGTCTTTGGTGCCCAACTGCCACTGATCGTGCTGTGGCTAATTGCAGCCTCGACATTTTTCACTTTCTATTTTAAGTTTCTTAATCTCAGAGGCTTCAAGCACGCCTTTGAATTATTGCGCGGTGATTTCAGTCAGCCAGACCAAAAGGGTGAGCTTAGTCATTTCCAGGCACTGGCCACCGCGGTAGCCGGCACGGTTGGTATCGGCAATATTAGCAGCGTGGCCATCATTATCTCTCTGGCCGGACCCGGTGCGGCATTCTGGCTGATGCTTGCGGGATTCTTGGGTATGTCGACAAAGTTTGCCGAGTGCGTTGTCGGGGTCAAGTATCGCAAGATCAATCCAGATGGCAGTATCTCCGGTGGCCCGATGTATTATCTTGAGCAGGGATTGAAAGAAAGAAATCTGGCCTGGTTGGGTAAACCCATGGGATATTTTTATGCCCTGTCCATAGTGATTGGCTGCATGGGTATTGGCAACATGTTTCAGTCCAACCAGGCGTTCGAGCAGTTTGTCGTAGTTACCGGCGGGGATTCTGGATTCTTTGCGGACAAAGGTTGGCTGTTCGGTACTACGTTGGCCTGCCTTGTAGGCATCGTCATCATTGGTGGTATCAAGAGTATAGCCCGTGTAACCAGCAGGCTTGTGCCGCTCATGGCACTCGCTTACGTGATGGGATCGCTGACTGTGATTTTTCTCAATGCAGAAAGAATCCCCTGGGCCGTGTCCGCCATCGCGACCGAGGCGTTCAGCCCAACCGCAATGAGTGGCGGCATGCTAGGTGTGATGATCATGGGATTCCAGCGTGCTGTGTTTTCCAATGAGGCCGGCATCGGTTCAGCGGCCATTGCCCACTCGGCGGTTAAAACCCACGAACCAATCACAGAAGGATTCGTTGCCCTGATGGAACCCTTCATCGATACTGTGGTGATATGCACCATGACAGCGCTGGTCATCTTGACGACGGTCTATGAACCGGAATTAGCGGGTGCGGGCATGCAAGGTATCGAACTGACTTCACGGGCATTTGGCAGCACCCTGAGCTGGTCAACGGTACCGCTTTCCATCATCGCAATTATGTTTGCATTTTCAACCATGTTGTCCTGGTCCTACTATGGCCTGAAAGGCTGGACCTACATCATGGGAGAATCAGTCAGGGCGGAAATCGTATTTAAGGCTATTTTCTGCGCATTTGCCGCACTCGGTTGCATGATTCAGCTCGATGCCGTGCTGGACTTCTCTGACGCGCTGGTTTTCGTCATCGCCTTACCTAACATTTTCGGGCTTTACGTTCTTGCGCCGATTGTCAAAACGGAATTGAAGAATTACCAGGCGCGGCTCAATAGTGGGGAAATTCCGAATTTACGAAAACTATTCAAGGATGCGAAACGGGATCGCGCAAAATTGTCTCAGCGCTGAGAAATTAAGCAAGCAGCTGCGCAAGATCTTGGTCTGGTTGTGCTGCAGATTAACACGCATTTCTACGTCTTTGCTCTGTTGGTCATGCCATAATCTTGCCCAAAACTAGGAGCACACCCAGCGCGTAGTAAAAATAATTAAATCCTAAGGGGTAAAAAATGAATAAACCCGCCTTGTATACTGCCGCAGTGCTCGTTGCGGGGGTTCTCATTTATCTTGGCAGCGTCTTAATTATCGGCGGGCGGGTTGAATCTGCGATCAGCAGCATCGAAGCAGATATGATTCAGTCTGATGAGCTGATCGTGCATCGCTTTGAGTATAAGAGCGGGTTCGGCGGGGGTGTGCTCAGCTATGATCTGGAATTGTCGCCCGTGGTTGGCGGCGTGGCCGGCGACCTGCTGGCGGAGATTGCCGCAGTTATGGGAGAAATGCGCGTAGAGGGTACCCTGGAATTGACCCACGGCCCCTGGGTTGGCGACGGAATGGGATTTGCAGCGGCCGGAACAAAGCTGGAAATTCCGGTGGGGGATGGATTCCGTCAGCTGTTGCCGCAATATCCTGGCACCGCTCCGGCGGCAACGGTTTACGCCTCGGTGAGCCTCGGCGGCACCGCTAACCTCCGCCTTGAGATGTTGGCTTATGACGGCCGGCTGGTCATGGAAGACGAACCGACCTCGCTGACTGTAGCAGGGGTCAGCGCTGGACTGGTGCTCAGTGGCGATGACGTAAGTGTGGGCTTTAACGTCGGTACCGTAAAGCTGTCTGATGGGGCGACTGGGTTCTTGGTTGACGGCATGGCGCTGGGCCTTGAGACCAGCGACAGCTTGTCAGAACTGGCTATGACCTTTGATCTCGACAAGCTGTTAGTCAGCGACGCTGCGTCAGAGACCCAGCTTGACGTACAGTCAATTGCCGGATCCGGCAGGTTCAAAAATTTTCTGCCGCGCATCTGGCTGGGAGAAAATGATTTTTTCATCAAGAGGCTTTCGCTAGCGGTGGACGAAACAGCGATCGAAGCGCTGAATATCAGGGTTTCCGGCGCACTCGATGAGGACGCAGACGGCTTGCTTGCCGCGTCGTCTCTGCTCAACATCAGCGAGCTCATGGTCGCGAAGGTCTCTGTCGACGGGATTGAGCTCGGCGTCAGCTATGAAAATATTAATTCCGAAGCGCTGTCCGATTTTATCGAGCTGACTGAGGAATTCGATGTTGCCTCAGTGGATGCGGATGAACCGCTGGGTATCTTGCTGCCGATAGTAAATGCGCTGTCTGCAGACGGGCCGACCCTGACAGTTTCACCTATTGCCATCTCTCTGGTTGAGTCTGGGGATACAAGTGCGGCGTTCAGCGTCGGTTTCAGTGGGATTGAAGCGATCGAGGAGGCGACCGCCGCAGAAATGTTCGAGGCTATGAATCTGTCCGGTGAGTTCAGCATCACTGCAGATGCCATGCGTAAGCTGATCGAGATTGGCCTGACCAGCTCCCAGGACGCGCTGTCGGCACAGGAACTGGAAAGTGCCGTTGACTCTGGCTATCAGCAGTTAATTTCAGCTACCGAGGGGTCAAGATTTTTGGTGAGCAGCGGTAGAGGTCTCTCAACCCGCGTTGAGGTATCCGGTGGTGCTATGCAGATCAACGGGGAAGAAACCGAGGCTGGTGCAGAGCTGTTTGTGGCGGCGCTGAGCCAGCTGGGAGACACAGGCGCGGTGGCTTCGGATGTCAGCACCTCTGATTTCCCAGCAGAGGCGCTGTATGACAATGTGTCACTTGTAACGGGATTCACTCCAGACCCCTACCTCGTAAGCATCGTGGCCGGCGGTGACTCTGCCGCCTCGGATGAACTGGGCGCGGCCTGCGCGGGGAACGTCAATTCAAAGCGACCGGATGTGGTGCTGAACTATACGGCCGGACCCAATTTTGGTCTGTATCTTTACGCAGAGGCAGCGGAAGACACCACCCTGATACTTCTTGGGCCCGACGGCTGGTACTGCGACGATGATAGTCATGGCGACTTGAATCCAGGTGTTAGTCTCGAGCGCCCCTTGAGTGGTGATTATTTGATTTGGGTTGGTACCTTCGATGGCGGTGTTGCTGATGCTGAATTGGGTATTTCGGAGCACTAACTGAATCTTTATTGTTTGGATTGATCCATTCTGTAGCCTCTTTGCGACTATGGATATTCGTCAACTGGCATGTGACTTCTAACTTGGTACAATCCTCATTAACGCCAGTAATCCAGCGATCTGCCGCTTTAAAGTCTTCAGAGTCAGAGTCGAATGGATTTATATAAACGCTGGCGAGGCCTCGATTAGTCGCCAGGCAAAATACGCAAATTGGCAAAGAGAATGCAAGGCACGGAAAACATTTCTTCTGCAACACGAGTCGTAAGCTCAGTTTCGCCAAGCCAATTAGTCATAAGAATAAAACCTGAGGTCGCAAACGAACTTGGTTTGAGGGAAGGCCAAACCGTCAGATCAGCGGTGTCAGAAGACGGAAAATCCATACAACTGTTCAGGGAAAGCTCGTCTAAAACTCTGTCAATGCCACTTGGCGCATTTCGAGGCCAAGACATTCAGCTTAGGTTAGTCAAAACCTCTCAGGGTCTGACGCTCCAATCGAGTAATGTTGCCCAAAACTCAACTCAAGTTGAGTCACAAAGTACTCAGAATGCCAATAATTATGACGCTCAGAATGCAAAATGGGCACAGCTTATATCGCAAAATCCTTCATTTCAGCAAGCTGCAATATTGCAATCTGGCGCTGGTCTGTTAACAGCATTTCTCAAGAGAGGATTAAAACTTGGGAAAAATGCGGAGGTATTATCAGGATTAAGACTCGAAGAGGTGTCTGCAAAGTCAATCAAAGCTGCTTTTGACTTTAGNGGCGTTCTAGGGAAATTTCAAAACAAACGAGCGGGCTCGCGTTCAGANTCTGGANCTATTNTGAGCCTACTCAANGAGCTAAAATCACTAGAGAGTCAGGAAGAGGGTCAAGCCACACTNGTCGAAGACATTGAGGCTTCGATTCGNTANCTAANTAATAGCAAATTAAAATCNCTCATNAATAAACAGAAGGGCCTTCAGAGCTTTCAGTTTTTCATACCCTTGCGAGGTTTACCTTCGGTTGAAGTCAAAATTAATGAACTAAGTCAAATGTCGAGACCCTTCGGTAACGACGAACCAAATCCACCACTAATTCAGCCGCAATCTGCGTTCACTTACGAGGACCCAAGATTAACGTTGACCGAAAAAGCTCAGGATGCAGATTCCTTTGGGGGAGATTCTGAAGGAGCGGCCAAGGGCGAAACAGATCAATCTGAGGGTGGAGAAAATAACGAAAAAGATTCTACTGATGGTCCTGAGAAAGACCTGAAATCACCGAATGATGATGTAAAGAGAGAGGAGACACAGAACTCCGACAAAACGTATTCCCTCAAGGGGGATTGGTCCCTCGATTTGGATTGGAATCTTGATGAAGGTGACAGCATTTCAATACATGCGATTTCTAGAAGAAACCAGGCTCTGGCTCTAACTTTTTGGATCAGTAGTAAACAGACGATGTCACTCGCGAGAGAATATCAAGGGCGATTACTTTCCCAAATATCTTCGCTAAGTTTCGGATCGGCTACATGTCAATTGATCGAAGGAGTCAGACCAGCGAGCCATATCTCTCCGTTGGGCGAGAAGTCTAGCTTTTTGGTAGAAACTTGATGAGTGACCAAATTGACAAGTCAGTAGCTATTAAGTACGGCGATCTTAAAACTCCCAAGGTTGTCGCCAAGGCCCGAGGCGAGTATTCTTCAATGCTCAGAGAAAAAGCAAAAGAATTGAATATTCCGATCCTACGCGATCCGCAACTAACCCGACTACTGGAAGACGTAGAGATGGAACAAGACATACCGGAGGACTTATTCGAAATGGTCGCGATTATTCTTGCGTGGGCTTACTGGCTGAAGGATAAAAGCCCGTCGCAGTAATTGCTAGTTAATCAAAGTTATGTGACCTCTTTCGTAAACCTTTCTTTAGATTACCTAGGTTATCATAGGTCTCGGCAAGTGGATTATCCTCTAAGGAAAACGAAGCAATTGTCTCTCTTATCGCTATGATCTTTTGTCTAATCAGGACTTCGTTTCGGCGATGTAAGTCTCTGCACTCACCCAGACCTTTGTGTAAAATCGCGAGTGTTTTTGAATCTTCGCTGTGGCCCCCAGAGTCTATGGAAAGGCCTTGCAGCCTTTCTATAACTCCAGAGCTTGAAATTTCGCCAAGGATCGTGTTTTTTTCCTCTATACATTTTTCGAAAATATCGAAATTTTGGCCTTTCAGTGCTTCAAATTCCTTCTCAAGCAATTGTAGAAGTGTGGCTATATTAGACTTAGCCCGCTCAATTTCTCTATCCTCCATAAGATGCCTCTTTAATAACTTTCAAAAACCGAAGGTCGACTTTGCATTCTTATTCCCAGTGGTATTCGACAGGCGCACGAAGACCGAGAACCCCGCAAGGTGTTCTCGGCACATTTTGTCTCGCTCAAGCATTCACTGATTCACAGCGAATATACTTACAGAAGCTTCTCTAGTGGAACGAAACTCTCAGCAATTTTTTTGTCATCCAGTGGGTATTCGCCATTTTGAATAGCTACCTTAATGGACTCCACAGCCGCTTGATCGAAATCAGACCCTTTTAAAGCTTCTGCCACATTAGGATCAAGCAAAACGTCAGTTCCCTTCATTGCAACAGCGGTCGCATCAACTGTGTTATTGCTAGGGGATTCAGTTGCCTTCTTCGCAGACGGCTCGTTCTGAGAGACCCTTGGCAGAGGGTTATTGTTTGATATTGGACTTGACATGATATCCATCCATCGTCGAACGTTAACGGATGCTAAAGACTAAACGCTTTACACCCTTATCACTCCATTCGACTCTTCTGCCGGTTACTTTAAGATTTATATCAATTTTTTAGTTGATTGAAGATCTTAGTCTCTCTCAGCTCTTCCGGGCCCTGTGATGATAGCATCCACTAACATATCAGACTCTGTGTTACGAAGCTTAACTCTATCTCCTATAAACCCTCGCTCGGTCGCCTCCATGTCAATTGATACAGTTATTGCGCCTCTTTTCACGGTGAGAGTGACCATTTCTCCTTTTCTAACTGCAGGAAGGGGCCGAACATCAGAATAACGAACGGGCTGTCCTGGGCTCAACTGCCGTATCGCCGTCGCTCGGCCGAGATCGTCTAAAGAGGAGACAACATCCAAAGGCAGTTCTCCATAAAAAACCTGCTCTTGCACAAATTCGGCAGAAATTATATTGCCTCTCGCGATAATCGATGTTGCAAAAACAGCGTTGTGCGAGGGAAGGACATTTGAGGCATCGAGAACTTCTCCTCGAGCGATCGCTTTGGATGCTTTCGAGCCATCAATTTCAGACTTAGAAAATTGCTTCCCAACCGGTAAGTTTCTTAAAGGCGCTTCCTCCTCGAAGAACATATCAGAACTGAGGATCGTTCCCTCACTAATACGGACTGACGCTTTGTATTGAATCATGGTCTCCGCCAAAAGCGAATGGCGTACACGCTGCCCCGCCCGAACTGAGACTTTCAAGCCTCTTCCGATGACTTCAGACACCGCAAGGTCATCGAGAGTATCCTTTTGTACATGAGCTTCCTTGACGTCGCCCTCTCTAATTAATCTACCCGCAGGGAAATCGCCAGAAAATACCAGACCGATCTGTCTTTCGATAACTTCTATTCTCAAATTCAATCGCCAAGAGGGCGATTCACAGGAAGCTGAAACAATTTTCTGGTTGGAAAGGGGAAATTGAAATATAGGATTAGAGCTGCATGGCTTGATAATAAGCCTCGGATCACTGGCCATCACCTCGATCTGCGAAGGGGTCACATTTAATTCTCGTCCTACCCAATTCTGTATCGCAGCTATTAGCTCTTCTTTCGTAGACTGATTTCTGATATCGGACTGCGCAAAGGCAATGGACGACGCCGCGAGGCCGAGCACCAATCCACCGACGCAAAATATTCGCACTGCTCTCTCAATCGCAGTGGTGCTAAAAGCTAGGCCCTTCACCTTGGTAAAAAGAACAGACATACAAGAGGACGAATGGATTAGTTCGTTACACGACAATGTTACACCTTAACTGGTGCCCCGTGAATTACATTATCGTGGCGGCAGCAGGTTGCCGCTTTCTTGCCGCTTTGAGAGGAGGGCGTTCACAGGCACGGGTCCCCGGCCATTTCGTTGTGTCAACTTGCGAAAAATATGGTGTGCTAACTTATTGTTTTTTAATACTTATCTCAGTTTAGTCTGGCTTATTCCGTCAAGTTGGCACTATTTCTGCTGTCCTAAGAACGTATTGCGGCTAGAAATCCCATCGGATGTAAGAGCTCAAACTTTAAGTAAACATGGTTTTACAGGAAACCTTTAAGCATGAACGGCATATTAGACAATTACTTTGCGCTTGATTTATCAACTTTGCAGGCGAAAAACAAACGCTTGGAATTGATATCAGAAAATATTGCAAACACGAGCACGCCAGGATTCAAGGCTCGCGATTTAGATTTCGGTGTATTCATAGAGAACGCTCAAAACCAGAACGCAGAGAGATCTACCACAACTCACCCAGGCCACATCGACTTGGGAGATGACGATCTCGAATTTGAAAAATCGATCACATTTCATCAGCCGCTTACCAGAAGCATTGATGGTAATACTGTGGAAATTGGCGTCGAGCAAGCAAAGTTTGGTAAAGCCGTTGCAGATTATGAAGCGGCAATGGGGTTTTTAGAAAATCGTATTGCTGGAATTCGGAAAGCGCTTAGGGGTGAATAAGAATGTCAGCTGATGCCCTACTTAAAATAGCCGGTTCCGGTCTCAATGCTCAGCTAGCAAGGATGAACACTATTGCTAGTAATTTAGCAAATGCCCCGGTAGTGGCAGGTAATGCGGAGGACGCCTATAAAGCCAAACGCGTCGTTTTCTCGAGTCTAATGATTGACCCAAACGAACCTGAGACATCGAGTATCGGCGCGAGGCGAGGGGTTTACGTTACTGACGTTGTTGACGACACGTCTCCCGTTCCTCAAATTCATGAGCCCGGTAACGTTTTGGCTAATGAAGACGGATATGTTTTTGGAACGAACGTTAACGAAATTGAAGAAATGGTAGAGATGCTGGATGCAACTAGGGCTTACCAGAATAATGTTTCCGTAGTCAGCTCAGCACAAGATCTTCTTTCAAGAACGCTTGAACTACTGAAGGTCTAAAAAGGAGTTTCCAGATGGGTATAGATACAAGTATTCCGGTCACATCGACGGTGCTAACTTCGGAGCAGTATGCTGAGTCAAAGTTAGCAGCGAAGCCAGACGATGGTGGCTTAGGTAGAGATGCATTCCTGACATTGTTCACGGCGCAACTGCAGAATCAAGATCCCTTAGATCCAATGGATAATGAGTCCTTTGTTTCGCAGCTCGCTCAATTTTCTTCCCTAGAGTCAATGCAGAGTGTAGACAATTCAATGCAGACGATGGCCGAAGGTATGAAATCTGACAGATTCCTGCTTGGTGCAAATCTGTTGGGTACAAACATTAATGTTCCCGGGCGATATTCAGAATTAATGGAGGGATCCTACATTTCGGGCAAAGCCAAGGTGTCAGGGAACTTTGAATCCTTGGACTTTGTAGTTAGCAATTCCGATGGAAAAATCGTTTACGAGCGACGATTAGAAAATGTGCTTCCTGGCGACCTAAGCCTTATGTGGAATGGTAAGGACTTGACTGGAGAGCAGCAACCATCAGGAAAATATTTCCTCAAGTTGACCGCCACTGATAATGGTAAGCAGACAAACATTCCTGTCAGTACCGCACAGACAATAAGCTCCGTCAAATGGAACGAAGCCAAAAATGAGGTCCTAGTGGAAATCTCGGATGGACGTACTTTCTCTCTGCAAAGTCTTGAACAATTTAATATCTAATCTACCGGAGAACATTGCATGTCACTTTACACTTCACTAACTGGCCTGGCGGCAGCCACGAAAGATATGGCTGTAATTTCAAATAACCTCGCCAACACCCAAACCACAGGCTTCAAACGGTCTTCCGCAAAGTTTGAAGACGTTTTTGCTTCAATGCCTGGTACGAAAGCCTCCACTGCAACGGGCGTTGGGACCGCTGTTGCTAGCGTAGATCAGGAGTTTTCTCAGGGCGATTTGGAGAACTCTTCAAATGTCCTTGACCTTGCGATCGCTGGCAATGGGTTCTTTGGGCTTTTGTTGAACGATGGATCTCAAGGATTTACTAGAAATGGTGGATTCATGCTGGATAAGAATAATGTCATCGTAAATGCTGAAGGATATCAGCTGCTGGGCAAATCAGTGAACGCTGCTACCGAAAAGACTACAGGCGAGCTCGGTTCGATAATCATTCCCGAGTCAATTGCATCAACAACTGCAGAAACCGCTCGAGTTAAGTTTACTGCACTGACTGCGAATCAAACATTAGTCCTAGGTGGTGTCACGATTACCGCGGGAACAGATGGCGCAACAGCCGATGAGGTAGCCGCGGCTTTTGCGAATATTGCTTCTGGTGGTGCGGCGAGCGCGGCAGGAGCAACAATCGCCTCTACAACAGGCACTTTGACTGGCTGGTCCACGGGGCCCGTATCGAGCTCATCAGTAACATTTACAAGCACAACCACCGGCGACGTTACTGACCTAGCTAACACAGGGACCGGTACCGTTGGCATTACAAGCAGTCCCGCTAATCATGAGTTCATTGGGCTTAGTGTCGACACGGACGGAATGATTTCAGCACGATATGGCGACGGAACTATTGTTAAGACCGCAAAAATTCAGTTGGCAAAATTTGAGAATACCGATGGTTTAGAGTTTGCAGCGGGGTCCACCTACCGGGCAACCAATGAGGCCGGCGAGCTCACTTTTGCGTCCGGTGGCGAGCCTGGCTATGGAAGTATACGTTCCAGTTCGATCGAGAGAGCAAACGTAGATATAACAACTGAACTCGTAGATCTCATAAAAGCTCAAAGAAATTTTCAAGCTAACGCCAAGGCGATCGAAACATCTTCTGCCCTGGCATCTACGCTAATTAACATGCGCACATAATTACTTAATAACTGGTACATGAAAGATGGATAAGCTTGTTTACACAGCACTCGGTGCAATCGTCAACCAGACAGCTCAGCGTGTGCAGTTAACAAACGATTTAGCAAATGTATCCACGATTGGCTACAAGCGCAGCATTTCAGCCCGGCCAGAAACCGTCAGCTACACGGACGACGGTTTGCGCTTTCAGGCGATCTTGTCTCCCAGAGCCGACGAAATTGATTTGCGGCAAGGGCATCACATCGAGACAGGTGTACAGACCGATATAGCGATGAATAACGCGACGGTGCTTGGAGTTCAAACTGACGATGGCAGTGTGGCTTTTACCCGTCGAGGTGATGTACGCGCGACCGAGATCGGTCTGTTAGAGCTTGGAAATGGAAGATTGATACTTGACGATGGCGGTAATCCCATAACGGTACCAGCAGACACAATTATCTCAATTGGAACTGACGGCACAGTTTACGGACGCGATAATCAAAACCCACAGGTCCCCCCAGCGCCCATTGCGTTGCTGATGCTGAGAGACGCTAGCGCGACTCCATTAGTGCGGAGATTTGACGGGCTTTACGACGTCGAAGATGGTGGTCAGGCGGACGGCAATGGCGACTTCGCCACGGGACCCGAACCAATATCAATCACAGTGGGATCATTAGAAGCTGCTAATGCTGACGCAGTTGAAGCAATGGTTGGGCTGCTTGATTTCTATCGATCGTTCGAAACCCAATTAAAGATAATAAAAAGTACCGAAGAGATGGATGAAGATGGCGAACGCATGATGCGAGCCGGGTGAGACACGCAAATTTTGTTAAATCATAACATTAATTAAGGAAAGGTTATGGACGCTTCAATGTGGGTTGCAAAAACGGGCCTTACGGCTCAATCAACTCGAATGACTGTCATTGCGAACAATCTTGCAAACGTTAATACCATTGGCTTTAAAAAAGATAGAGCCAATTTTGAGGACCTCCTGTATCAACGAATAGTACAAGCAGGAGCTCAAGCAGACCAGATCGCAGAGACTCCAACAGGGTTGATGTTAGGCACGGGAACGAGGGTTGTCTCTACAGAAAAGCTACACAGACAGGGGAATATGATCTCTACCGAGAACTCTCTTGACGTAGCAATCTCTGGAGACGGTTTTTTTGCTGTCCAGCAAGCCGACGGAACAATCGCTTACACAAGGGATGGCTCGTTCAAAATATCCAACGAGGGAATACTGGTAACTGGTTCAGGAGAACAACTGATACCAGCTATCAATATACCCCAGGACGCGATGAGTATAAGCATCGGCCGCGATGGAACAGTTAGTGCTGAGCTCGCGGCTGGAGGAGGCCTGAATCAAATAGGGCAATTTCAGACCACTCGATTTCCTAATCCTGCAGGTCTTACACCGGTTGGTCGCAACCTCTACGCGCAGACCAATGCGAGCGGTGCGCCCCTAGTTAGCATCCCTGGAGATCAAGGAGCCGGCATGTTAACCCAGGGCGTCCTCGAATCTTCCAATGTTAATGTCGTCGAAGAGATGGTGAACATGATCGAGACTCAGCGCGCTTATGAGATTAACTCAAAGGCGATTTCAGCAGCGGACGGCATGCTTCGGTTCCTGAACAATAATCTTTAAAGTGGGCAGTAAATAATGTTTAAGAAAGCAACCTTAATTTGTAGCCTGTTTTTTCTTAAAGCTTGCGCTTCTAGCAGCTCAGGAATAGCCGACCTAGACTCAGATTTCGCTTTGGTTTACCCCGAACCAAAACCGCGATCACAGTTGTTAACAGGCGCAATTTTCGACAATGGGAACTCACTCTATCCTGCTGGGCGTGCCTACAAAGCAGGCTCAGTTCAAGTCGGCGACATCGTGACAGTCATCCTTAATGAGACTGCACAGGCGTCGAGGATTACAGGCCTAACTACAGAGAGGGCTACGTCCAATGGTGAGATTATTGCGAATCAGGCTGGCGCGTTGTTTCCGAATTCAAGTTTTCTCGATCGTGCAACTGGCGCGGACGCAACGATTTCAAGCGCAGGCAACGGAACCGCCGGGCAATCAGCTTCTTTAACTGGCTCCATTTCGGTTGTTGTTGTTGAGGTTATGCCAAATGGCAATGCCGTTGTTTATGGTGAAAAACAACTCGGGTTGAATGAAGGCAGCGAGATGATCTTAGTTAAAGGAGTCATTCGTCCGGAAGACATCATGCCAAACAACACAGTGCTATCAACTCGACTCGCAAACGCCCAATTCTCGTATAACGGAGTCGGTGAATTAGCGCGCGCTACAAAGAGCCCGTGGGGCGTGAAAGTGCTTTATGGGTTGTGGCCTTTCTGAGGATTTTCAAATGCGTCGTTACATATTTCTATTTAGTTTGGCTCTTTGCCTGTCTTCGCTCGCGAAGGCGGACAGAATAAAGGATCTAGTCGATGTTGCGGGCGTTCGCAGCAACCAAATAGTCGGTTATGGGCTAGTAGCAGGCCTGTCCGGCACCGGAGATGGCAGAGATCTCCGTGTGACCGGTCAGAGCCTCACCTCATTGTTGTCTGGGCTTGGAGTCAGCATTGACGGTCCAGTGTCGGAATTTGATTTAGGCGAAAACCTCATAAGGTTAGCCCAACAAAATGCCACTCAACCTCTTCAAACTGACAATCTAGCCTCGGTAATGGTTACAGCAGAGATCCCACCTTTCGCCAAACCAGGACAGCGCATCGATGTAAACGTTTCCACGGTGGGGACTGCCGAAAGCCTTAGAGGGGGAAGCTTAATCCTCACTGAACTTTACGGGATCGACGGTCAAGTCTACGCAATGGCTCAGGGAGCACTTACGGTAACAGGCGTATCGGCTTCTGCTGCAGGTTCGAGTGTTGAGATAGGCGTACCCACTTCAGGACGAATTCCTAACGGCGCCATTGTAGAAAGGCTCATAGAGACTCCGTTCGAAACCGCTGACCATTTCGTTTTGAATGTGAGAGATGCAGACTTCTCAACCACTAACGCTATCACCACTGCCATAAATACAATGTATGGTCCAGACATCGCTACACCACTTGATGCAGTTTCAATTGCAGTGGTGGCTCCGTCGGACTTGGTGCAAAAGGTGTCGTTCATAAGCGATATTGAAAATATGGATATCGATCCGGGCGAACCAACCGCGCGAGTAGTGATTAATTCTAGAACAGGCACGGCGGTTATAAACCGATCGGTGAGAGTGTCCGCTGCTGCGGTCTCACACGGAACCATCTCGGTCAGAATCGATGCTTTGAATGAGGTAAGTCAGCCCGGCCAGCCAGGTGCAATAAACGCGCCCGGGGAGACTGTCGGTGTGCAAAATGCCCAAATAGGTGTCGAAGAACCCTTAAACAACATGTTTGTCTTTGAAAGTGGTATCGAGCTACAGGATATTGTGGACGCTGTAAATCAAGTAGGCGCAACACCATCGGCGCTAATTGCAATTCTAGAGGCCCTCAAACGTTCTGGCAGCTTGAAAGCGGAATTGGTGATCCTCTAATGGCTACTGATACATCGAGCATAAGCAGTACATACGATTTCGCTTCAATGGCGGCGCTTAAAAAAGGAGCCACTGGAACCTTGAGCGAGCGTAAGACCGCCGGTAGAGAAGCCGCAGAAGAGTTCGAGGCTGAATTCATTCGGCTTGTAACCTCTGCTATGCAGAAGGCCAGCGAACCACTTAAAAGCGATTTGCTTTCGAGTAACTCTTTGGATTTTTATCAAGAAATGTTCTATTCAGAACTCGGTCATTTCCTTGCCCAAAAGGGTTCGATGGGTGTCGCTGATTTTATCACTGACGCGATTGAGTTTCGCGGTCAGACAGATGGTGAGAAGTCATGAATTTAAGCGATCCGCTTTCAGTCAGTATAGCTGCGACTCAAACTTACAAGAAGGCACTAACTGCTGTCCAGACCAATATCTCAAACCTAAATACTGAAGGGTACTCCCGAATTGAGGCCAAGGTATCGGAGTCTGGTATGGGTGCGGGGATTGCTACTGTAACGCGTTCCGCGGACGCCTTCGCTGAAAAAACTCTTCGTAGTGCCAACTCCGCTCTTGCCTTCGAGAAACCTGCGACCAATTACGCAAATCGTATTCTAAATTTAGTCGGATCTGAATCCAGCAGCCTGACAGCAGCGTTCGATCGATTTTTTAGTTCATCTAATCAACTAGCAACGAATCCATCTTCAGAGCCTCTAAGGCAAGACTTTCTCTCAAGCTCAACGTTCTTAGCAGGTCGTGTTAAATCTATGGCCACAGAACTGCAAGATATAGTTATAGACAATAATGCCGAAGTCGAGCATCGCATTGACCAGCTAAATGGATTTTCATCGCAGTTGTCAGCTGTAAACAAGCAACTTTTGGCATTCACGGGGGAACCGCCGCCTCCATCGCTCCTAGACCAACGTGATTTGATATTAGTGAAGATGTCAGAGTTAGCAAAAATTGACGTGACCTTTGACGCGAACGGTCTCGCCTCAGCGACCCTGGCCGAGCCAA
>PBTW01000031.1 GCA_002729315.1 Gammaproteobacteria bacterium | reverse complement strand
GCGGGTAACGAGGTTCGAACTCGTGGCCTCGACCTTGGCAAGGTCGCGCTCTACCAGCTGAGCTATACCCGCCCTTCATAGAGTCTAACTTAAACACCTATAATGGCGTCCCCTAGGGGAGTCGAACCCCTGTTGCCGGGATGAAAACCCGGTGTCCTAGGCCTCTAGACGAAGGGGACTAAGATCGTAAGCACAAGACAGCATTGACCTGTCATGAGAAGGCCGGGATTTTAGTGAGACTTAGCACGTCCGTCAAGGGTCGAGCGAAATTACCACCCATGCCCTGACGCAGCCCGGGAACGTCGCACAGCATAGAAGGCTACCGATTTTTAAAGACCTTTCTTCGCCATCCGCTGACAGCCCAAACTTCGGCATTTTACCTGCGGACAAATCGTAATTCAGGACTGCTCTCACCGTTCCGGCGTAGCCAGCCAAGTGGCCTTATGTAGCACTTTCAAGATAGCCTCGGGTTAGCCTAACACTGGAACGACCAAGCGAGTCTTGACCAGTTAGGGGCTCTGTGTAATTCTGATCGAAAAGGCTCTCAGTTCCCGAAAAGTTCTGATTGAGGTACCTGATCGCTGGAAACAAGCAATGCCGTGGCCAATATGGCGAAAGATGCTACGGGTGGCCCGCCTGATCGGCCGTATTAGATACTAAAAACGATGTACAACCTTTTTCCCGTGTGGAGTTAGGTGGGCGAAATGACTGAAGATAAGCGCAAAACAATAGATAGTACCGACATTACAATCGACCAGAAGCTGATCGACGAGGGTACCGCGCAGCTAAACAGCGAAATTCAGGTTTTAGAAAATTGGCTGGCTGAACTAGACACTACCGGAGATGATGACGCAGAGGTGGCTGCAGCAAGAAAGTCCTACCATGACATGCTGAGCAGCCGCAGAGAAATGCTGAGCGCGCTGGCCAAACAAGCAAAGCTTCAGGCTGTTGTTACTAAATAATCTTGAGCCACACCGAACCCGTAGACTCCATGATTTCTGTTGACCAGATCGACATCATGCTGCGCATGCAACAGAGCATGAACAGCAAAGTCGATCCAAGCTGGAGACAGGCGCACTACCCTTATCTGCGAGCCGTAGTCATTGAGGGAGCAGAGGCTATTGAACACCACGGCTGGAAGTGGTGGAAGAAGCAGGAACTTGATCTTTCGCAACTACAAATGGAGCTCGTTGATATCTGGCATTTTGTATTGTCAGAAATACTCCTGCGAAATGACGATGGCGGTGATACACAGGCACGAGAAGCTTTACAGACGGCAATCTCCGATATCTCCGTAACGCACGAACTGAAGTTCGACGGAAGCACCTACCGGCTCGCTGATTTGTCTCTGCTTGATAAGATAGAGCTACTAATTGGACTGTCAGCTGCACGTCGAATTGAGGTAGCGCTTTTTGCAAGCATCATGACAGATTGCCAGCTAAGCTGGACCGAGCTGTTTCTTCAATATGTTGGGAAAAATGTGCTGAACTTTTTCAGGCAGAACAACGGATATAAGGATGGAACCTACCGAAAGTTGTGGGGAGGACGGGAAGACAATGAAGTCCTGGTCGACATTATCCATTTGCTCGATGCCAGCCAGCCCGATTTTAAACACGCAGTTTATGCATCTCTTCAAGACGCTTACAAGAAGTCGGAAGAATGAAAACTGTCGAATATGCCCCTATTCGTAGTAAGCGTTCTCTTTCACAGAATGATCGGTCACATCGCGCACTTCAGTCAGCTGGGGAATTTGCTCTAGCAACGTTTTCTCAACACCATCCTTTAGAGTCACATCGACCATCCCACACCCCTGGCAGCCTCCCCCAAATCGCAGGACCGCAACTGACTCATCAAATATCTCTTCAAGGGACACCATGCCACCATGGGTGGCAAGTCCGGGGTTGATCTCATTGTAAAGAATATAGTTCACGCGATCTTCCAAAGAACTGTCTTCAGATATTTGGGGCAACCTAGAATTCGGCGCCTTGATGGTCAACTGGCCGCCCATCGTATCCTTCTGGAAATCAACCACTGCATCCTCGAGAAAAGGCACACTAGGTTGATCTATGAAGGCCCTAAATCCGCTGAGCTCCTGAATTAGATCACTATCCTTTTCTTCGCCCGGTCTGCAGAACGAAATGCAGGTTTCTGCTCGCGGCGTTCCAGAATCAAGGATAAACACCCTGACAGCTATGCCAGGCACGTTTTGCTTTTCCAGAAGCTCAAGCAAGTACTCTTGTGCAGATTCAGTGATGGTAACCATTAGATGACCAACGTCGTTAGGTGATCTGGCCCATGATAACTGATCGTTTTGAGCTTTAGAATACCCGAGTAAAACACTCAGCTTCATGCGAGCATGTTAAAGGGGCACGAACTGACTCGACCCCAGCGCCTCTGATAGAATCGAGTATCTAGCAGACTCAAGAAATGACCAGCACTAAGACCCAACTTCAGCAGCTACTATCAGAACGCATCTTACTGCTCGATGGCGCGATGGGAACCATGATTCAAGCCCGCCGCCTTTCCGACGCCGAATTCAGAGGCGAACGCTTCGCCGACTTCCCTCACGACCTGGCTGGCGATAATGATCTGCTCAGCCTGACTCAGCCAGATATAATCCGGGAAATTCACTGCGCCAACCTCGAAGCAGGCGCGGACATTATCGAGACCAACACTTTTAATTCAACCCGTGCTGCGCAGGCGGACTATCACCTGGAGCACGTCGCCTACGAACTCAATCTGGAAGCCACGCGGATAGCTCGTTCTGCCGCTGACCAATATAACGATCTTGATTCAGATAAACCTCGTTTTGTCGCGGGCATACTCGGCCCCACTAGTCGCAGCGCATCGATATCACCGGATGTAAACGATCCAGGTTTCAGAAATACCAGTTTCGATGAATTGGTCGATGACTATTATTCGTCAACCGAAGGTCTGATCGACGGTGGGGCCGACATCGTTATGATCGAAACCTCATTCGACACACTTAATGCCAAAGCCGCAGTGTTCGCAGTGCACAAATGCTTCTCCGACAGGGAGCTGTGGCTGCCAATCATGATTTCAGGCACGATTACGGACGCGAGCGGCAGAACCTTATCTGGCCAGACAGTTGGGGCGTTTTGTCATTCTATGTCTCACGCCGGCGCCCTATCCATCGGTTTCAACTGCGCGTTGGGTGCTGAGCAACTTAGACCCCATATCGAAGAAATGTCATCGAGTGTTCCTATTTTAGTGTCCACTCACCCGAATGCAGGCTTACCTAATGAATTCGGTGAGTATGACCAGTCGCCAGCTGAAATGGCTTCGCTGGTCGGCGAATTTGCCCGCTCAGGATTCGTCAACATTGTCGGAGGATGCTGCGGCACAACACCAGCGCACATCGCAGAGCTCGCTAAAGTCATAAAAGGAGTAACACCTCGCAAAGCCCCGCACATAAAGCCTGCCTGCAGGTTGAGCGGCCTGGAAGCCTTCTCGATGACGCCGGAATCTCTGTTCGTGAATATCGGGGAGAGAACCAATGTAACCGGCTCTGCCCGCTTTGCACGACTAATCAAAGAAGAAAACTTTAATGAAGCGCTGGAAGTCGCCAGACAACAAGTAGAAGCCGGCGCCCAAATCATCGATATCAATATGGATGAAGGCATGCTTGACTCGCAAGCGGCTATGGACAAGTTCCTGAAATTAGTCGCAAGCGAGCCCGACATCAGCAGAGTTCCGATAATGCTCGACTCTTCAAAATGGGAAATCATCGAAACAGGTCTCAAGTGCACTCAGGGCAAATCTATTGTTAACTCGATCAGTTTAAAAGAAGGAGAGGAGGACTTCCTGGCGAAGGCAGCACTGTGCCTGAAATATGGTGCCGCAATCATCGTGATGGCCTTCGACGAAGATGGCCAGGCAGACAGCCTGGAACGGAAAATCGAGATCTGCACGCGCAGCTACAAGCTCCTCACCCAGAGACTAGGCTTTCCTGCAGAGGACATTATTTTTGATCCTAACATTTTTGCTATCGCCACAGGCATTGAGGAACACAACAATTTCGCTGTCGACTTCATCGAGTGCTGCCGCTACATAAAATCCAATCTTCCCGGTGCGCTCATTTCCGGAGGCGTCAGCAATGTTTCCTTTTCATTCCGCGGTAATAATGCCGTCAGAGAAGCAATACATTCAGTTTTTCTCTACCACGCCATCAAAGCTGGCCTGACCATGGGAATTGTCAACGCGGGGCAACTTGCTGTTTATGACGAGATCCCAACCGACCTCAAGGACGCAGTCGAAGATGTCGTTCTGAATCGACGACCCGATGCGACTGAAAGGCTGATGGAGATCGCCAACATCTACTCTAACACCGGACCTACGACAGCTACAGAGGATCTTAGTTGGCGGGATCGCCCGGTCGAAAAACGGCTCAGCTATTCTCTGATCAAAGGAATCACAAAATTCATCGAGGAGGATACTGAAGAAGCACGACAACACGCGAACCGCCCTATCGAGGTTATTGAAGGCCCGCTTATGGAAGGCATGGCTGAGGTTGGTGATCTGTTCGGGGCCGGGAAAATGTTCCTTCCTCAGGTTGTCAAAAGCGCACGAGTAATGAAACAGGCCGTCGCGTATCTACTGCCGTATATCGAAGCGGAGAAGACAGGGGACGCCATCCGTACCAAAGGAAAGATTCTGCTGGCAACGGTAAAAGGCGACGTACACGACATCGGCAAAAATATTGTTGGGGTTGTACTTGGATGTAACAACTATGAAGTCATCGATCTAGGAGTGATGGTTCCCTGCGAAAAGATTCTTCAGGTTGCTCGTGATCAACAAGTCGACATCATCGGGCTGAGCGGGCTGATCACCCCTTCTCTGGACGAAATGGTCCACGTTGCCAGAGAAATGCAGCGGCTTGAGTTTAATATTCCGTTAATGATAGGGGGAGCCACAACTTCCAAAGCCCATACTGCGGTGAAAATAGAGGAAAATTACACGAACGACGCCACCATCTACGTACCAGACGCCTCGCGCAGCGTTACTGTTGTAAGTCGCCTGCTGAACAGAGAAGGCAAGCCCAACTACTGCGAGCAGATCCGAAGCGAGTATGCTGAGATCAGAGCTCGATCCGTCAATCGCGCTGCTTCGAGGCAGCTGATGTCCTACGAGCTTGCCAACAAGCATGCCTATTCAGCGGACTGGCAAAACTACGAGCCTGTACGACCGAGTTTTTTAGGGACGAGAGCTTACCAAGATTATTCACTTGAAACACTGGTGCCATATATTGATTGGACGCCCTTTTTCATTACCTGGTCTCTCGCAGGAAAATTCCCGTCAATCCTGAAGGACCACAAGGTAGGCAAGGCGGCCCAGGATCTCTTCGACGATGCCAGGACAATGCTGGATGAGATAATGACTTCCGGCAGTCTGAGAGCAAAAGCCGTCGTTGGATTCTGGCCTGCATATCGATCCGGCGCCAACGACATCTCCGTCCGGTATCATCACAGTGATGACCAACCCGCTGCAACCCTACATTTCCTGCGGCAGCAAACAGTCAAAACAGCAGAACAGCCTCACCTTTGCCTCGCAGACTTTGTCGCCCCCGAATCCACAGGAAAGCAGGATTATCTTGGCGGCTTTGTGGTTACGGCAGGGATCGGCGCAGAGGAACTGGCAAGAGGGTATGAAGAAGAGCAGAACGACTATAACGCGCTTATGGTAAAAGCACTGGCCGACCGGCTGGCTGAAGCTTTCGCTGAACACATGCACGAAAAAGTACGAAAGGAACTCTGGGGCTATCAGCCCGAGGAGGCCCTCGGCAATGAAGAGCTAATCAAGGAAGCCTACCAAGGTATCCGGCCAGCGCCCGGCTATCCAGCATGCCCCGATCATTCCGAAAAAGAAATCTTATTTGAACTGCTGAACGCTCGGCAGGAGATAGGAGTGGAACTCACAGAAAGCTATGCGATGACCCCAGCTGCTACTGTGAGCGGTTTTTATTTCGCCCATCCGGAGAGCAAATATTTCCCGGTTGGGAGAATTTCAGCAGAGCAAGTCAGCGACCTCGCAAAGCGAAAAAACTTTCCGGTCGACGAACTCACCCGCCTATTGGCGCCTAACTTAAATTAGCGATGCCGCTTAGTACGCCGAGCAGATTCCAATTCTCCACACGAGTCTTGCTGGGATATCCCGATGACCTGAGCAGCAGCGTCAGCCTCCGCTTTTCATCGTTGCAAATTGAGCAGAAAGCGTCCTATAGCGCCGCCAGACAGAATCGTGGCCAGGCTAGCTTCCAACTGATCCAGCCCTATCTCGGTACAAACCTGATCCAAAGCCCCTACTTTCCAATCACCGGCCAGTTTGCTCCAGATTCGTTCTTTTTCTATTAGCGGCAATTCAACAGAATCAACCCCCAACAAGTTTACACCCCGAAGAATAAAGGGCAACACGGAAGCCTGAAACATCGGCGACTGTACAAGGCCACAGGCTGCCACACTACCTCCGTACTTCAAACCTTTAATGACGTTAAACAGGGTGTCACCACCAACCACGTCAACTGCCGCTGCCCACCTCTCAGCCAGCAAAGGCCTCGAAGATGGCTCCCCAAATTCATGCCGATCAATAATTTCGCTTGCACCCATAGTTTTCAACAGCTGTACCGCTTCAGGCTTACCAGTGCTGGCAACAACCTGAAAGCCCAATTTAGCCAAAATACCAACAGCGATGATACCAACGCCACCGGTAGATCCCGTAACCAATACCTCTCCATGATCAACTTGAAGACCATTCTTAAGCAGGGCATCAACACAGAGACCCGCGGTCAGCCCCGCTGTCCCAAGGCGCATGCTTGTAGCCGGGTCCATACCAGAAGGCAGTGATGCGGCCCAAGATGCCGGCACTCGGATGCGCTGGCCAAATCCGCCGGACGTATTCATCCCCAGATCATAACCTGTTACCAGGACAACTTGCCCTTTGGGAAACTGAGGATTTTCAGAATCCAGTATGGTGCCCACTGCATCAATTCCCGGCACGTGAGGATAGTGGCGAGTAACCCCTCTATTGCCACTAGCCGACAACGCATCTTTATAGTTCAAAGAGGAGTACAGAACCTCTATAAGGAGCTCGCCATCAGACAGGTCATCTTCGCTTTTTTCAACTACAGACCCTTGATACTGCTTATCTGTGACTTCAACCACCTCGTAGGCTTTATACTGGGACACTTGCCGTCTCCTTACTGTACTGAGAGAACGCTCGGTTAAGAGGTTTACTGGAATTTATCGTTATTCGGCTGATTGACTATCTGGGAAAACACTTTTTCAAGCGTGCTCTCGAACACAGTACCCAGTTTTTCCTGAATCGATTTCGGCAACTCATACTCGACCTCAAAGACATCCGCCGTCTCACAGGCAGACAGAATACATTCGTCGCTGGTACGGATTTCATCAACCATATAGCGCTCTTTCGCCTGAGTGCCTAACCAAGTTTCTCCGGTCGCAATCTTGTCGATGTCGACACTTGGTCGATGCTCCTTGACCCAGTGCTTAAAAATACCATGGATGGTTTCTACATCTTCACGGACCTTATCCCTGCCTTTCTCGGTAATCTCACCAAATGTCGTGAGAGTGCGCTTAAACTCTCCGGCGCTAATGATTTCGTAATCTACTTCATGTCTTTTCAGCACACGATGAAAGTTTGGCAACTGAACGAGAACACCGATTGACCCAATAACCGCGAACGGAGCTGCCACAAGTTTATTAGCCAGACACGCCATCATATAACCGCCGCTTGCTGCTACTTTGTCAACGCAAACCGTCAAAGGAATCTGGGCATGTTTGAGCCTGACCAATTGAGAGGAAGCCAGGCCATAAGCGTGAACCATACCCCCGGGACTTTCCAATCTGACCAGAACCTCATCTTCAGGGGTGGCAAGAGAGAGAATTGCGCTAATCTCTTCGCGCAGACAGACAACGGCGTCAGCAGCAATATTACCTTTGAAGTTGATAACATAAACCCGCTTGGTGCTTCTTGCTGTTATAATTTCGGCCGAGTCGCCATCGGGCTGATTCTTACGAACAGCTTTTGCTTCTTTTTTATCGGCTTTGGCCTGTTTTTTTTCTTCTTTCCGCAGGCTCTTCAGACTTTGCTTATCTAATACTACTTCCCTGAGTGAATCTCTCAGCTCTTCAAAATGCTTGTTGAGCTTTCTTACACGGACAGCCCCTTTTTTGCCACCTCTTCTACCCCGCCCACCGCTCGCCGAGACTACGCTGATTACTAACACGATCGCGATCACTGTAGTCACCACTTTGGCGACGAACATGCCGTATTCACTCAAAAACTCCACTCAGAGCTCCTCTATTTGTTAAACATCCCGCTCGCAGCACCTGTCAGTGTAATTGACTGACGTTTTCACAGGGATGACTTCATGGCTTTGACATAGTGTTCGATCAGCTCACCGGCGACGCTGACTTTTGCTGACGGGACCGCAGGCAAGTCATGAATGTCATACCAATGAGCTTCTTCGATTTCTCCCGGTTCCGGCCGAATCTCGCCTGAGGCATAATCGGCAAAGAAGCCAAGCATCAGTTGCGATGGGAATGGCCAGGACTGGCTTTTGTAATAACGAATGGCTCCCACATCCAAATCTACTTCTTCTTTCACTTCACGCCGAACCGTATCCTCAGCAGACTCTCCCACTTCGATGAAGCCCGCAAGGCAACTATAAAATCCGGTACGGTACCTCGCATTTCTCGCGAGAAGAATTCGAGAACCGTCCACCACAAGCATAATGACACAGGGGTTTATACGAGGGAAAAAAGCGTGTTGGCAACGGTCACAAAATAGGGCCTGACCAGAGCGGTCCGGTGCGGTTTTCTCACCGCAGAAGCCACAGAATTGATGGGAGGCATGCCAGTCGAGCAACTGGTTGGCTTTGCCGGCGACTAGCATCGCACGCTCGTCACCCTCGAACAAAAGACTGCGCAATGAACTCAATTCAGCATCGAGGAAGACTTCAACACCCGCAGGCGCCCGGGTAACGAGAACATCTTCCCGACCGTTAGAAACTTTAATCATGGTATCCTGCGCGATGAATTCTTCAGCAATCTGATCCCGTCTCCACAGAAATTCACCGTTGCGCACAAGGATACGATTTCCCACAAACAAGAGAACGCGATCATCTTTGGCCAGGGAGTCTTTGCTGAAGAAATAACCGCTCATCGCTAAAATTATGAAGGCTGACTGATCTGATGCGCGAGCAGATCGAAGCCAGCTAGCAAACTCATGAGAAACAGGGCGTCTGGCTGAATCAGCCCTACGCCCCACCTTAAGTAGCAGCAGCCGAAACTCAGATTAGTGTCCGCCCATCGCATCACCCACAACTGTAGCGGTCTCGATGGGCGCTGAGAAAAAGCCCCAGAACGCGAACATAATAATGGTGCAGGTTATAAGCGTAACCAGCATCACCGGCAGTCCTTTTCTCATCCACAAACCGGGTGTGATCGCTAGCGAAGGTTCTCCTGCATCTTTCGCCATTTTTTCCGAGATAGTCACGATAAACACATTGGCGGTTGAGCCAATATGAGTCCCATTGCCACCCATGCCCACACCAGCAGCCAAACCCCAGAACAAAGGCGTGACGTTAATACCCTGCGTTTCCATTCCGGCAATGATCGGGATCATCGCAGCGGTAAACGGAATGTTGTCAATCGCCGCAGACAAAAAGGCGGCCACCCACATGAGAAGCAATGTCGCAGTTAGTAGATCAGACTCAACGAATGGAATGATAAATTGTCCGAGATATTCAAGAAACTGACTGTGCTCGACCCCACCCACGATTATGAACAGAGAGATAAAGAACATCAGGAGCGCCAATTCTGTATGTGCAAACGCCTCTTCCATATCCAGATCTTTTCCAATAAATGCAAGAGCCGTAAGCCCAAGTGCCGTCACGAACCAGGGTTCCCAGTGCAGGGCGTTGTGCATGACGAATCCGATCACCATGATGCCAAGAACGCCGATCGCGCCATACCAAGTCTTCGGATCAGACAGTGGCACCCGGTCAGTCAGTTCAAGTTCATGCGGCTTGACAGCCAACTCTTCCTTGAAGAGAACCCGCAGCATCGCCAGAACCACCAACCATGCAACCAGTACCATGCCCCCCATGTGGATAAGGAATGTATTAAAGTCAATTCCGAAGGCTGACCCGATCATCAGGTTAGGTGGATCACCTACCAGCGTGGCTACGCCACCGGTGTCAGACAGCAGTGCTGCAGCCAGTAGAAAAGGAATCGGTGTAACCCGCAGAGACTGACATATGAGAATTATCAGTGGACCAAAGATGACCACCGTAGTGACATTATCCAGAAGCAGCGACAGCCCGGTGACCAGAGAGCCAATCAGAGCAAGCAGAAGGAACAGTCGGCCTTTACTGAAATCTGCGGCCCAGTAAGCAAGCTGCTGAAAACCGCCAGTAGGAATCATGATCGCCACAATGGTCATCATGCCGCCGAGCAGAAAGACAACATTCCAGTCGATTGCCTCCACCGCTTCGTCAGGGTTATAGAACCCCATTAGTTGGCCAACTACGATCATGGCAGCCGCGCCTGCCATGGCACACTTTACCCGATGTATTTTGTGAATTTCTTCCGTGAAAATTGCAATGAAGGTTACGGCGAGAACAACTGCCGAAATCATCATATCATTGTTCCATTCAAGGGTTTCCATAGTTCTATTTCCTCATCGAGTGCTTAATTCTTGTCACCGACGCCAAGAGGACTTCTTGGGTCAACAGCTTATCTATTGTCAAAGGTCGGCTTTTTTGGCGATAACCATCGGAATTTCAAAGCGCGCGCCGGCTGCAAGGCGTCGGTCTTTTTGCCTCGTTGTTTGAATTCGATGCACGGAAGCGCCAAGAAATACTATAAGGCTCGGAGGGTGAGTTCAAGAAGTTTCGCGGGCTACATAAGGTTTGAGCCTGCACCGTCGAGGAGGCGAACATTGGATTAGGGCTCACGGGCTAGCAACCCAGAAATGCGCACACACCGTCAAATTTTGTTAGCTGCTAATACGACGCCAGAGACTTCGTCCGTCACATTCATCATCAATCTCATCCAATCGCGCTGCATGCGCACGAAGCTCAGCTACAGACGCTCTAATAACACGGGGTGGCGTCCTTGTAGGATCAAGCTTACGGGATTTACTGAATGTGACCGCTGCCTCAGTCGACTCTTCCCGAAGTGATAAACTGGATTGCCCACTGGACATTACCAGATATACATCAGCCAATATCTCTGCATCTAATAGGGCACCATGCAAGTCGCGCACCTTGTTGTCGACACCGTAGCGTTTGCACAGCGCATCGAGGTTATTGCGCTGCCCTGGATGCTTCTCCCTTGCCAAAATAAGGGTGTCAAGTACGGTGCAAATGCTATTGATAGACTGACTTGATGAAGAGGAGAGAGCCAGTTCGCTATCTAAAAATCCGATGTCAAAAGGGGCATTATGAATAATCAACTCGGTACCCGTCACAAATTCAAGAAATTCGTCCTCAATTTGTTTGAAACGCGGCTTATCGGATAAAAACTGCCGAGTCAGTCCGTGCACCTCAATAGCTGCCTTATCGATGTCGCGATCGGGATTCAGGTAGCAATGAAAATTTTTGCCGGTCAGCCGCCGGTTCTCTATCTCTACACAGCCAATTTCGATGATTCGGTGGCCTTGTTTTGGATCGAGGCCAGTGGTTTCCGTGTCCAAGACAATTTGTCGCATGCTTAATGCATTGCTCCTGTTTCCTTTCCCATCAAACTGGCCAATGGTGACCGCCTCATTGTCACGATCAAAACTCTGATGCAATCAACTCGTCAATACCTCGATTAGCCAGTTGATCGGCTATTTCGTTTTCCGGGTGCCCACTGTGCCCCTTTACCCATTTCCAACTGACATCATGGTGAGCTACTAGGGCGTCGAGCCTACGCCAGAGGTCTGCGTTGAGCACCGGTTTTTTACTTGCAGTTTTCCAGTTCCGCTTTTTCCAGTTCGGCATCCATTCAGTGATGCCTGACAGGACATACTTGGAATCTGTGGTGATGAAGACACGACAGGATTTCTTTAATGCTTCGAGCCCCATGATTACCGCCTTCAATTCCATCTGGTTGTTAGTCGTGAACTGCTCGCCGCCATAGAGTTCTTTCTCGGCCTCGCCAAAACGAAGAAGTACCCCCCAGCCGCCTTTGCCAGGATTACCCCGGCAAGCGCCATCGGTAAAAATTTCAACCTTCTCTGTCACCGCCCACCGTCCCCCTAATGGATAGTCACGCGGACATTTTCAGCGGCGGGCACTCCCAATGATCTTGAGCGTAAGGGTCGCCAGCGCGGCACTATCGGTGTAATTGGCACGATTTGCTTCACGCACTGCAGCACGTAAACACCACCGAATGGCAACTGCATTCTGCTTCCGACTCGTTCAATCCGGCTGGCGTGCGTGAGAACCCTTGGGAGCTTAACTGGAGGGGAATATAAAGCGACCTCGCTAGACTTCAGCTGCAGATTCAGCAGTTGGAGCCAGTCACCCAAGCGGCTTCTCGAGATAAACTTGCCACTCCACGGAACATTATCGCGACTCCGGAGCAACTTAGCCAGGCCCCAGAGACTGGCTGGATTAAACCCTACGACAATCATGTGGCCTCCGGGCCTTAACACCCGAGTCCCTTCTCTGAGTAAGCGATGAGTCTGTTCAGTGAAATCCAGCGCATGATGCAGCACCACCACATCAACGCTGTCACTGGCCACAGGCAATTCCTCGCTGAGTGCAACCGGATGCGTACTCCCTCTTCGCCAGGCAGGTCTGAACATGACTTTATGTCCCACCGGGCTATTTTCGATTAGAGAAAATTCCTCATGACAGCCGATCTGGAGAATGTGATATCCGAACAGCCGACCGATCAGTTGATCAGTGATGGCTTTTTCAGCGGCCCATACAGATTGGCCCTGTGGCGAGCAAAACCAGTCGCCGATTCGATCGGTGAGATCATCAGTATCGTGATGGGAATGTGTGAGACGCCGCCGCGTCTCATGCTTGGTGAAAATTTTCATAAAGGAAACCATGCGTGTACACAGTCGATTCTATCTTGGAGAAGCTCGAAGCACCAGTATAATCATTTGATCCTAAATCTATGATATTGATAAGTATTTAGTTAGAATTGGACGTTTAAAAATTCAGGAATTGACAGCCTAATGTTCAGCTCGATTCATCCCATACCCGCCTTTCTAGACAACTACATGTGGGCCATCACCAATCAGCATAACACCGAATTAGCCGTCGTTGACCCCGGCAACCCGGCGCCTGTGATCCAATATGCTGAGCAACATGGACTGAAGCTGACCCATATCCTGATTACACATCATCACAAAGACCACACGGGAGGCCTNCCGGAACTACAACGCTATAGCCAGCCCAGAGTGATCGGGCCNTGTTCCAGCCAGATTCAGGGGATCACTGAACCCGTCACCGATGCAGACACGTTCGAACTTTTCGGGGTTGAATTGACGGTGATTGAAGTACCAGGACACACTCTGGATCACATCGCTTTCGCTGCAGTGAACTGCCTCAGGCCCTTGGTGTTTTGCGGTGACACGCTTTTCGCCGGAGGTTGTGGCCGCGTCTTTGAAGGACACCCCCAGATGATGAGCGAATCGCTGAACAAGCTGTCGAGCTTGGATGGAGACACTGAGGTTTACTGCACGCATGAATATACGCTAGCGAATCTTGCCTTCGCTTCAGCAGCTGATCCAGACAATGAGAAGCTCCGGGCACGCCTGAAAGCAGAGCAGAAAAAACGCGAACTCGGACGACCTACCTTACCTTCCACGATTCAGTTAGAGCGGGAGACAAACCCCTTCTTACGCTGCGAAGATACCAACATTATCAAAGCGCTGCGGCAGCGATCAGCGACGCCTCTAGAAACGCCGGCCGAGGTATTTGGAGCACTTCGCAGCTGGAAAGACGATTTCTAACATGCGCCGCGTCTCAGATTCGTGAATAGCAGACTAAAAACAGCTCGGCTGCGAGCCCTAGCGAACTGGTGTTTTTGCATGATCCTCGCGTCGTGCCATGTCAACCAGACTCAAGAGGCGAGCCCTCATCAAGCAACCCAGCGTTTGCCGGTCAAATCGGCAGAAACAGCGCCCAAATTTAAAGCTGCTCCCCGCGACGAGCTCACTTCGAAGCATGCAATCACCTATCTCAGCCTTTGGGAGCGAATTAGGGCCTCTTTTTCACTCCAGCCGGCGTATTCCCACCCCCGAGTGGAAGAGCAAACAGCACGCTATGCTGGCAATCAGGAATACTTTGATCTGATCGCTGAGCGCGCCGCCCCATTTCTCCATGGGATTGTCAGCGAAGTAGAAAGTCGCGGCCTTCCCATGGAAATAGCACTTTTACCCTTCGTCGAGAGTGCGTTTTCCTCTGATGCACGGTCTCGCGAGGGTGCGGTGGGACTCTGGCAATTTATGCCAGGCACCGCCCGCGCATATGGCCTACAGCAAGATTGGTGGTATGACGGTAGGCGGGACCCCAGGGCCTCCACTACTGCAGCGCTGGACTACTTACAATCCCTCTGCAACGAGTTCGATCAGGATTGGCTTATTGCGCTAGCAGCTTACAACACCGGCAGTAGGAACATCAGACGCGCACTGCGGCGCGAGGGTGTTCGAATCGAAGAAGCCGACTTTTGGAAACTGCCCCTCAATGCAGAAACAAGCGCGCATGTGCCGCGCCTGCTTGCACTGGCCAGTGTGATAGCCAAGCCGGAGTCTTTCTCCATAGAACTCGCAAAATTGTCTAACAGCGAACCACTCTCCTACGTCGATATAGGCCGCCAGATTGAACTGGAGCAAGTCGCATCTCTTGCCAAACTCGATTTACAGAGCGTTCAGAAGCTCAACCCGGGCTATCTGAGATGGGCCACGCATCCGGAATTTCCCCAACAGATCGTCGTGCCCAGAGACCGGCAGGCGCTCCTTGAAAAGGGACTGGCAGAGCTTGACCCAAGTCGATACGTCACCTGGGAGCATTACGCGATCCAATCAGGCGATACCCTGAGTCAAATTGCACAACAACTTGGCACTTCCACCGAAACACTTAAGGCCATCAACAATCTCCGAGGGTCCAGATTGATTGCAGGCCAGTCCTTGCTGATACCTCGGGGAAGCGCCTTGCCTAATCTCGAAGCACTCAGAAATCGACGCCCTTTTTATGAGCGCAGACAGCAACCGGAAATCCCGGAATCTTACACAGTCCGTCGCGGGGATAATTTGTGGAGAATTGCGCGGCGGTTCGACCTGCGATCTACTGATATTGCTGCAAACAATGACCTTGAACTTAGTTCATTGCTACAGCCCGGCCAGACGCTGGACTTACAGTTCGCTAGAAACGCGACAGCTGATCGCCCGTTGACAGCACCAAGTTCCGATCTCTATCGGGTCCGTTCTGGAGATTCTCTGAGCCAGATCGCGCACCGTTTCAAACTGGATACGGCAGACTTACTGCGTTGGAATGGGCTGACGAATAATGATCTAATCTATCCGGGACAAGAACTCATCATCTCACCGCGATAAGGACTGTTACGCAGCTATGACCGCTACCCGATCTTCTCCTGGCGATGACACAGCTTTCTTTGGCCACCCTACCGGCCTCTCTACGCTCTTCTATACTGAAATGTGGGAGCGAATGAGTTACTACGGAATGCGAGCACTGCTGGTGCTCTACATGACCCTCAGCATTCAGGAAGGTGGGTTAGGAATCACTGTTGCGTCTGCGACAGCTATTTACGGGCTCTATACAGGTGCTGTCTACTTTATGGGATTGCCTGGCGGTTGGATCGCTGACCGCATGATCGGTAGTCAGAATGCCATCTGGTACGGCGGCATGATTATTATGTGCGGTCATCTGTTGCTCGCGATTCCGCATGACAGCACGTTTTTTATCGGATTGATATTTGTCGTAGCCGGCACAGGTCTTCTCAAACCGAATATTGGCGCGCTGGTAGGACAGCTATATCCGACCGGCGATGAGCGGAGAGACTCCGGATATACTCTGTACTACATGGGTATCAATATTGGATCCATCATCGGCTATCTGGTGTGCGGCTGGCTTCAGGTAAACGTCGGCTATCACTGGGCATTCGGAGCAGCAGCCATCGGCATGGGGGCAGGCCTCATAAAATTCCGCCTCTCGCTAGGCAAGTTACACGGTCACGGCGCAAACCCGACAGTAAAACTCAGCTCACACGGCATGAGGAGAACCCAGCTCGCGCTTGTTACTGCCCTGGCGCTGACCGCAGGTCTGACATATCTGATAATGAGCGGCAGTGTCGTCATCGACCCCGTTTCATTGGCTCAGTATGTTGCTTTGCTCATCACAGTTGTCTTTCTCGGCTATTATTCGGCTATTTATCTGTTCACTAATTTGACAGATTCTGAAAAAAAATCACTTGGCGCTTTGTTCCTGATTTGCATTGCTTCGACCTTTTTCTGGGCAGGATTTGAACAGGCCGGCTCTTCTCTGAACTTATTCGGTCGAGATTATACTGATCGCTTCATCGGCAACTTCGAAATACCACCCGCCTGGTTCCAATCCGCCAATTCCTTTTTTATTGTACTGCTGTCGCCTTTTTTTGCGGCACTGTGGATCAACCTCACCAAACTGATGATAAAGCCCTCCTATGGGCTCAAGTGCGCAGTTGGCCTAATCATTATGGCAAGTGGCTTTATCGTCATGTTCTTCGCCGCTCAGGTCGCGGCATCAGGATTGCAGGCTGCGCCCTACTGGCTTATCGCAACCTATTTCTTGCACACCGTGGGCGAGCTATGCCTGAGTCCCGTCGCACTCAGCGCAGTGAGCAAATTATCCCCGAAACGTTTTGCCGGCCAGATGATGGGGGTGTTCACGCTAACCTACTCAATCGGCAGCGTTGTAGCTGGCCTGGTCGCAGGAAATTTTGATCCGGAAAATATCCAGCAAATGCCAAATCTGTATCTGCAGGTCTCAATATTTTCTATCGCGGCGGGACTCATTATTGCGTTTTGCACCATCGGCACAAGACACTGGGAGTCCGCTTCAAACAGAGCCAATACCTAAACCATGGGCCAATTAAACAGGCAAGCCACCCTGTCGCATTCCAAAAACATAAGCAGGCACATAATCGCGAAAATCACACTTCTGAAAGGGAGCAATATATGGGCTTTCTAACAAACAAAAAAATTCTCATTCTCGGGGTAGCCAGTAAGCTGTCTATCGCCTCGGGAATCGCGGCTGCCATGCGTCGGGAAGGGGCCGAACTGGCTTTTACCTATCAAAACGAGAAGCTGAAGGATCGCGTTATCGGATTTGCAGAGCAATGGGGCTCTGATCTTGTCTATCCTTGCGATGTCACAGAAGACAGGGAGATTGAAGATCTGATGTCTGGAATTTCTGATACCTGGGATGGCCTCGACGGCATCGTCCATTGCCTCGCCTTTGCGCCGGGCAGCGAACTCGACGGGAATTATGTCGATATTACGACACGCTCCGGGTTTTTGTTGGCACATGAAGTTAGTTCCTACAGTTTCGTTGCACTCGCAAAAGCCGGCAAAGAGCTCATGTCCGGACGCCGAGGGTCACTGCTAACACTGAGCTACCTCGGTGCCATGCGGAGTCTGCCAAACTATAATGTTATGGGCCTAGCGAAGGCCAGCCTTGAGGCCAATGTAAGATACATGGCAGCAAGCCTCGGCCCTGAGGGCACCCGTGTCAACGGCATTTCAGCTGGGCCGATAAGGACTCTCGCAGCCTCGGGCATTAAAAGTTTTCGGAAGATGCTCGACTACAACGCAAGACAAACGCCACTGCGCCGAAACGTAACCATTGATGAAGTAGGAAATGCGGCGGCTTTCCTGAGTTCAGATTTGGCGTCAGGTATATCGGGCGAGATTATGTACGTCGATGGCGGCTTCAACACCACCGCCATGGGTGATTTGGTGTCAGGATAACCCGCTCTGAGCACGCGTGGTCCGACCTTGGAGTCGTCGTGCGAGGACGCCTAGAACGTCTCTTCAAGCATTGGAGCGGTGATATCTGAATTTTCCTTCAAGCTGTTCAAAAAGGACTGATAGTCACTGACGCCAAGGTCGGATTCCAGAGAGCTGACCAAACGCTCCCGATCTGGCTCTGGAATTGAACTCAACTCCCCTACAGTAACTTCATTCAGCTCAATCAGAACGTAAGTGCCATTGGGCAGAACCATGTTTGAGACGCTTGCGGAACTCTCAGGAGTCGGCATGGAGAATACATGCTCAAGTATTTCCCGGTTAACTGTGAACGCGTTCCGATCAACCCCTTCAGCGTGCACCCATTCCAACTCATTTTCCTGCAAAAGACTGTCTATATCTGCGCCATTTTCCCTTGCAGCCAACAGCAGCTCCCCCAGCTCGACAACAGCCTCTCGCTCTTTTTCAGTTCTCAAGATAACCGAAATTTCAGCTGCGACTTCCTCTAAAGGCAAGAGCGTCGATTCGTTAAAATGCTCTAGGCGCAGCACCATTGCCTGACTGTCATCGATTTCAATGACATCACTGTTGTTACCATCGAGAACAACTTCGTCAGAGAACGCAGCATTCAGCACCTCGGAATTTGCAAACAGTCCGGAAGCATTTGCTCGGCTCACCGAACTAATGCTTTGGATCTCCAAGTTTAGCTGTTCAGAGATAGTCAATAATTCCCCTGTCTCGAATGCCAAATTCGATAGGTCTTCGATTCGCTCAGCAAACAGCAGATCCACCTCTGCACTCTTGAGCTCTCGCTCAATGGTGTCCCTCACCTCATCGAATGACTGATAGACGTTTTCTGCATCTTCGGTGAGTTTCAGCAAATGGACCCCAAATTCAGAAATCACCGGCTCAGAGATCTCGTCCAATGACAGAGTTTCTAGGGCGAGTTCCAAAGTTTCTGGAAACGCTGTCCCGTCGGTATACCCGATGTCTCCGCCCTCTTCTGCCGACACCGAGTCAGACGACAATTCAAGCGCGAGAATCGCAAAATCCTCACCACTCAATAAGCGTTGCCGTGTTTCAGATGCAAGCTGGACAGCTTCCTCTTCAGACAAGTCACTGCTCAATTCAAAAAGGATATGTGAGGCACGTTTTTCAGATAATCCTTCGTAATCGGCCCGCCGAGCCTCGTACTCAGCGAGCATCTCTGACTCAGCGACTAAGATTTCTTCCGAAATCACATTTCTGTCAAGTACCACAAAGCTTAGATCTACTGATTCTTCTTCAGTGAATTCAATCGGATTTAAAGCATAGTAATTTTGGATTTCTTCCTGTGATATGGGCGTTCCCAGCGTACGAGTACCCAACGTCACAGACACGTATCTAAAGTCACGTGTCTGCTGCATTAGCGCAGCGATAGACTCAAGCTCAGAATCAGTAACAAAATTGGAAGCAGAGTAGGCATTCACCAATTGTCCGAGCAGAATGCTCTCGCTCAGAGCGTCGCGATAAAGAGCGATGCTATAACCCTGACTCGCCATTGTTCGAACTGCCAAATCACCGTCGAAAACACCATTGATCTGGAAGCTGGCATTCTCAAGGATGGCTCGGTCCACCCGATTCGAAGAGACATTCATGCTAGCCTTGGCTACTGATTGCTTCATTACCGTCTCTTCAATCAGTTGATTGAGCGCAATTTGCTCCAGCAGCTGCTGATCGATATCCGCACCGCCAAGAGATGCCAACAGATTTTGCGTATTAGCTTGCAACTGAACTTCAGTAATTTCCTCACCATTCACTTCGGCAACTGGAGGTGAAGCGACAAATCCTCCAATCAACCACTCTACGCCTGTCAGCGCAAAAACAGCAACGATAAACCCGATGATCACTTTCGCGATCATGCCTTGGGAATTTTCACGAATGTCTTGAAGCATAATTACCGTCAACCCGCCCTAAGTTCTTGAAAAATTGTTGTCAGGCGATCCATACCCGTTAACGCTCCCTCAACTTTAAAGGCCTATTTTGTTGAGACAGCGAGGTTGAAGACGCCGGTAATATTTCATCCCGCTGTGACGGCTCAGCTCTGGCACATCACTTAAGTTTACGGATCTGTCGAACTAAAATAAAAAGGCGCATCAAAGATGCGCCTCTAAAGTGTATGCGGCCTGCGCGTTCGCTAGGTTCAGACCACTGATCGTTGTCTCTCTTGTTAGGAATTCACCGAGTCTTTCAAAGCTTTGCCTGCTTTGAAACTAGGAACCTTCGCTGCTTTGATTTCAATTGGGGCGCCCGTTTGAGGGTTGCGACCAGTCCGAGCTGCACGATCTTTCGTTGCAAACGTGCCAAAGCCTACTAGAACAACAGGGTCATCTTTTTTCAAAGAGTCTGTAATGGTGTCGAGCATGGCATCAATGGCCCGCCCTGCTGCTGCCTTTGGCAGGTCTGCACTAGCGGCGACCGCATCTATTAATTCAGATTTATTCACGTTATCCCCTTTTCTGAGTTGAATTTCTTCTTGAGCAAAATGTGACGTCTCTTTCCGTGACGTGGTGCTCAACCCTTCTTTCACGCCGACAGAGTTTTCCTTTTCGCCTGAAGATCTACCCGCTTGCACGAGTGTGGCGGCAGCATTGGGTAGGCTAGGCTCCAGCTGCATGCTTTTCAGACAGCCTG
>PBTW01000030.1 GCA_002729315.1 Gammaproteobacteria bacterium | reverse complement strand
GTCCGGGAAAAGCTGGAGCTGCTGGAAAATTTCGGGGTCGATTTTGTATTTCAGCTTAATTTCGATGAAAAGATTAGCAGCCTGAGTGCCGATAGCTACATAGAGGAGATCTTGGTACAAGGTCTTGGTGTATCTGTTTTTATCATTGGTAACGATTTTCGCTTCGGCTTTGGGCGGCAGGGCGATTTTGCTCTGCTTCAACAGCGCGGTTCCGAGCTGGGATTTGAGGTTGAGGAAACCGCATCCTATGAATACAACGGCGTTCGGATCAGTAGTTCATACATTCGGCAAGAGCTGGCTGTCAGTAATTTTGCCTTAGTCGAGCAATTACTGGGTCGGCCCTATTCAATTAGAGGCGAGGTTCAGCAGGGCAGACAACTGGCGCGTAACTTAGGTTATCCGACCTGTAATGTGGGTTTACAGCGGCTGACTCTTCCTCTACACGGCGTCTTTGCCTGTGAGGTGAGATTAGCCGACCGGTCCTTCAATGCAGCGGTGAATGTTGGCTACAAGCCCACGGTTACTGATGAGAGAGCGGCCTTGCTCGAAGCACACCTTCTTGATTTCGACGAAGATCTTTACGGTAAATCAATAGAAGTGATATTCCGAAACAAGATCAGGGAAGAAATGAAATTTGATGGACTCGATGCGCTCAAGACCCAGATGAGCAGGGACATCGATAAAGTGAGAGAGATGATGGACGTGCTAGCTGCCCAAAGAGTTGGGTCAGGAAATCGGTCAACTCAACCATGACAGATTATAAATCCACGCTGAACCTGCCCAGTACGCCTTTCCCGATGAAGGCCAATCTGGCGCAACGCGAACCTCAGATGTTGTTAAATTGGGACGACATGGATCTTTACAGCAGGATCTGCGTAAAAAATGCGGGCCGCCCGAAATTTATTTTGCATGACGGCCCACCCTATGCCAACGGGGAGCTGCATTTAGGGCATGCGATAAACAAGGCCCTGAAAGACTTCGTGGTGAAATCCAGGCAAATGAGCGGTTTTGATGCGCCTTATGTGCCTGGCTGGGATTGTCATGGTCTGCCGATCGAACACAACGTTGAAAAGAAAAAAGGCAAAGCAGGTCAGAAAATCGGCTTTTCCGAGTTTCGTGCTGCTTGTCGGGATTACGCGGCCGGTCAGGTTGAAACACAAAAACAGGGTTTTATCCGACTGGGGGTCTTAGGTGACTGGGATAATCCCTATCTCACCATGAATCCGGAAACTGAGGCTGATATCGTTCGGGCTCTGGGTCGGATTGCCAGTAACGGTCACCTGGTGAAGGGCTACAAGCCGGTTTATTGGAGCGTAGTCGGGGCGTCAGCACTGGCTGAGGCTGAAGTTGAATATCAGGACAAACAGTCCTTCGCAGTCGACGTGCGCTTCGCTGCCGCTGATTGCGATGATGTGCTGGCTGCTTTCGGGCCACCGGCTGCTGCGCAGGCATTGCCGGTTTCAGTTGTGATTTGGACAACAACGCCATGGACGCTTCCCTCCAATCAGGCAGTCTGTTTGCATGGGGAGCTGGATTATGCTCTGGTTAAGTGTGCGCTTGAAGGGACCGCGGAACTGCTGATACTGGCTGCAGATATGGTGGATGACATCATGCTGCGGTATGGCGTTGATCAGTACGAGACGATCGCCAAGGCCCGGGGAAGCAGTCTGGAGCTCAAGCTTCTTCAGCACCCTTTCGTCGAAGACCGTCAGGTACCGCTGATCCTGGGTGAACACGTTACCACTGACGCCGGTACCGGAGCGGTGCACACGGCACCCGATCATGGTCTTGATGATTTCTATGTCGGGCTGAAATACGGGATCGGCACCCTAAATCTGCTCGATGAACACGGCGTTTTTACTGCAGGTGCAGGGCAGTTTGCCGGTGATCACGTCTACAAGGTTGATGAAAAGGTCATCGGCGTTCTCGAGCGGGTGCAGGCGCTTGTTGCGCAGCAGACGATTCAGCACAGCTATGCGCACTGCTGGCGGACAAAAACTCCGCTTATCTACCGGGCGACACCGCAGTGGTTTATCAGCATGACAGAAAAGGGTCTGCTGGGCTCCGCGCTGGAGGCGGTCAAAGGGGCTAAATGGATACCTGACTGGGGCGAAGCACGTATCGAATTGATGCTCGAAGGCAGTCCGGACTGGTGTGTTTCCCGTCAGCGCACCTGGGGGGTGCCGATTACCCTGTTTGTCCACAAGCAGACACAGGAACTACATCCGCGTACGGAAGGGCTGTTTGAAGAGATCGCAGCTCTGATTGAAAAGCAAGGGATGGATGCCTGGTTCGAAGCAGAGGCTGAGCACTTTCTTGGCGCAGAGGCAGAGGACTATGAAAAGGTCACTGATACTCTTGATGTCTGGTTTGATTCTGGGGTCACCCATTTCTCTGTACTGCAGCGACGCGATGAGCTCCAGTATCCCGCTGACTTGTATCTGGAGGGCTCTGATCAGCACCGAGGCTGGTTTAACTCTTCTCTGAAGACCGCGATTGCCATGTATGGCTCTGCCCCTTACAAAGAGGTCCTGACCCATGGCTTCTTCGTGGATGCGGAGGGCCGAAAAATGTCCAAATCTCTGGGCAATACGGTCGCGCCGGCAAAGATTTACCAGCAATACGGCGCCGATATTCTGCGCCTGTGGGTGGCTGCCACGGATTTCCGTGGTGAGATGACTGTGTCAGATGAAATTTTCAAGCGGGTGGCAGATGCGTACCGCAGGATACGGAATACGGCGCGTTTCATGCTGGCGAATCTGAATGGATTTGTACCCGAAGAAGATGCCTTGCCGAGTGATCAGTTGTTGGCTCTGGACTACTGGATCGTTAGGCAATGCCAGCTGTTGCAAGATGAAGTTGTGAATCATTATCACAGTTACAATTTCTTGAGTGTCTATCAGAAAATTCACAACTTCTGCGTGACGGAACTCGGTGGGTTTTATCTTGATGTCATCAAAGACCGTCAGTACACCACACAGGTCGACAGCCGGGCGCGTCGCTCAACTCAGACGGCTATGTTGCAGATGGTCGAGATGCTTTCGCGCATGATTGCGCCTATTCTGAGTTTTACTGCCGATGAGATTTGGCAGTACATACCTGGAGATCGGGTGGACTCTGTGTTTCTTTCCGATTTCGGAGAAGGGCATTCAGCCCTCAAAGAGTCCGGGGAATTTGATGACTCATTCTGGCGCCGGATTCTTGAAGTGAAAGCTGCCGTCAACCGGGAGCTCGAAGTGCAGCGTGCTGACAAAACGGTGGGCTCTGGTTTGAGCGCTGAGGTTGATCTGTTTTGCGATGGCCAGCTTGCTGAAGACCTGGCTCGGCTTGGAGAAGAGTTGCGCTTTGTGCTGATCGTGTCGAGAGCTTCTGTGAATTCCGAAACACACGCACCAGAACAGGCGATTGCGACGGAAGTGGCCGGCCTGACCCTGCGGGTCACGGCGTCAGAACACAAAAAATGCGAGCGCTGCTGGCATCATCGTGAAGATGTCGGTCAGGAAGCGGCGCATGCGGGTCTGTGCCTGCGCTGCGTTAGTAATGTTGCCGGAGACGGTGAACTTAGACGTTTTGCCTGATCGTAGTATAGTGATGGCAAGCACGAGCTCTACAATTGTCGCAGGGTCGCAAGTTACCCTCCACTTTTCTCTGGCGCTTCGCGGAGGTGACATCATCGACTCTAATTTCGATAAAAAGCCCGCCATTTTTCATCTGGGAGATGGTCAGATGCTGCCCGGGTTCGAGCAGGTGCTGCTGGGTCTTTGTTCGGGAGAGGAAGTAGAAACAACTCTCGAAGCCAAAGAGGCGTTCGGGGAGCGCAATCCGCGCAATGAACAGGTATTTCCTCTGGAAAAATTCGAGCACTTGCTGGAGGATGATCTAGTTCCCACGAAGGTCGGTAGTGTTGTTTCATTTAAGGACGCAGGCGGCTTTGATCTGCCCGGCGTCGTCAAGGCAATCGGAAAAAAGACAGTGAGTGTCGATTTTAATCACCCGCTGGCGGGCAAGGCCATCGTGTTTACAGCGCGAATTGTCTCCGTCCTCCCACCTGAGGAGCAGGCTGTCGAAGTGAGATTGTCATGACTGATGCTGACAGTGNCCAGCTACAACCCGCAGTAAATACACCGTTGATACGGCTGGCAAACCCGCGAGGATTCTGCGCNGGAGTCGATCGGGCNATNGATATTGTCAACAGGGCGCTGGATATCTTCGGTGCCCCGGTGTATGTCCGTCACGAAGTGGTGCATAACAAATTTGTGGTCGAAACTTTGCGCGCCCGCGGCGCGATCTTCGTCGATGAGCTGGAAAATATCCCGCAAAAGGATCGGCGCGACAGATCACCGATTGTGATTTTCAGCGCCCACGGCGTCTCGCAGCAGGTAAAAAAAGAGGCCGACTGCAGAGGCTTCAAGATATTCGATGCCACCTGCCCGCTTGTTACCAAGGTGCATCTGGAAGTGGTTAAGTTCAGCAGGGCCGGGCGCGAGTGTGTTCTGATCGGCCACCAGTTTCATCCGGAAGTGGAAGGCACTATGGGTCAGTATGACGACAGCCAGGGTGGGCATATCTATTTGGTGGAATCAGTCGCTGACGTGCAAACCCTCGAAGTTGGAGATCCTGCTCGCCTTTCCTACGTCACACAAACGACGCTCTCCATGGATGACACCGCGCGCATTATTGATGCGCTGCGCGAGCGCTTTCCTGACATTGAGGGGCCGCGCAAAAAAGACATTTGTTACGCGACGCAGAATCGTCAGGATGCGGTCAAGCAACTCGCTCTTGAATGTGATCTGCTGTTGGTGGTTGGCTCACCCAACAGTTCGAATTCAAACCGATTGAAGGAGTTGGCGCAACGACTCGGCTGTGACGCTTATCTGATCGACAGCGTTGAGGATATCGACTCATCGTGGCTTGACGGCAAGTCGCGCTTCGGGGTCACAGCCGGCGCCTCGGCGCCCGAAGTGCTGGTCGAGCAGGTGGTCAGCAGGCTGAAAGAGCTTACAGACCTGCCGCCAGAAGAGTTACTAGGTGCCGAAGAGCACATCGTTTTCAGCATGCCGAAAGAACTCCGGCCGACACAGACCTGAGGTTTCAGGCCGGCAGGTTGCTCAGTTCGTCTAGCTTGCTGCGCAACGCGGTAAGTGCAGTCTGCATCTCCTCCTGTTTAGCGCGCTCTTTGGCAACCACTGCGTCCGGCGCCTTGCTGATGAATTTCTCATTGCTCAGTTTGACGGTAACCGATCTTAAGCCGGCTTCAAGCTTGCCGATTTCTTTTTCCAGTCTTGCGGTTTCAGCGCTGACGTCGATTAATCCGGCCAGTGGCACCAGCACTTCAACGTTGTTGTGCAGGCCCGTAGCGCAGGCCGGAGTGGCGTCACCAGGGTTCAGCCATTCAATGGATTCGAGTTTGGCCAGTTTCTGCAGGTAAACCCGGTTCAGCTGCAGAAAGTCCTTAGTCTGCTCATCGCTGCCGCGCAGAAAGGCGCGAATAGATCTGGCTGGAGAAATATCCATCTCGCCCCGGATATTGCGGATGGCAAGTATTATGCCTTTAAGCCAGTCAATTTCCGCCCGGGCCGCCTCATCGATCTGAGCTGGATCAAATTCTGGATAGGGCTGCAGCATGATACTGTCCCCTTTGATGTCAATCAGCGGGGAAAGTTTCTGCCAGATTTCTTCAGTCAAAAATGGCATGAACGGATGCAGCAATCGGAGACTGCGTTCCAACACGGTTAGCAGCACGCGGCGGGTTGCCTGTGCAGCCTGAGGGTTGTTTTCTTCATCCCAAAGGATGGGTTTGCTGAGTTCCAGATACCAGTCGCAATACTCATTCCAGATGAACTCATGCAGTGACTGAGAAGCAAGATCAAAGCGGTAGTCCGCCAGTGCGGCCAGGACATCGCCTGTCGTTTGCTCGAGTCTGCTGAGAATCCAGCGGTCTGCACTGGAAAACTCGGCAGGATTCCAGTCAGGTGATAGAGGCTTTCCCTCGCTGTTCATCATGGCGTAGCGGGCCGCATTCCAGATTTTGTTGCAGAAATTACGGAAGCCCTCGGTACGGCCGACGTCGAATTTAATGTCGCGCCCTGTGGAAGCCAGGGAATAATAGGTAAAGCGCAGAGCATCCGTGCCGTACGCAGCGATGCCCTCAGGAAAACTGTCCCGGGTCAGTTTTTCAATTTTCTGCTTCAGCTGCGGCTGCATCATGTCCGCAGTGCGTTTGCTGACTAGCTCGTCGAGCCCGATGCCGTCGATCAGGTCTATCGGGTCCAGAATATTGCCCTTGGATTTGGACATTTTTTGGCCGTGTTCATCACGCACCAGGCCGGTGATGTACACTTTTTTGAACGGGATCTCACCGGTGAACTTCAACGTCATCATAATCATCCTCGCCACCCAGAAGAAGATGATGTCAAAACCGGTTACCAGCACGTCAGTCGGGTGAAATTTGTTGAAGTGTTCCAGATCATCTGGCCAGCCCAGAGTGGAGAATGTCCATAACGCTGAGGAGAACCAGGTATCCAGAACATCTTCATCCTGACTGAGTGTCAGCTCATCGGGGAGCTTATATTTCTGCCGGACTGCTGACTCGTTGTGGCCGACATAAACGTTTCCCCCACTGTCGTACCAGGCAGGAATTCGATGGCCCCACCACAGCTGGCGACTGATACACCAGTCCTGAATGTTCCTCATCCAGGCGAAATAGGTGTTTTTCCAGGTCCTTGGTACGAATTCGATCTCGCCGTCTTCGACGGCTTTGATTGCCGGGTCGGCCAAGGACTGAATTGCGACATACCACTGGTGTGTGAGGTACGGCTCGACCACAACGCCGCTGCGATCTCCCCTCGGCACTTTGAGCTTGTGAGGCTCGATCTTCTCAAGCAGACCGAGAGACTCTATGGCTTCAACAATCCGCGCCCTTGCCTCGAATCGGTCAAGGCCACGAAAGGCCTCAGGCGCCTCTTCGTTGATAGAGGCATCATCATTGAAAATGTTGATGATTTCCAGAGCATGGCGCTTGCCCATTTCATAATCATTGAAATCATGGGCTGGCGTGATCTTGACGCATCCGGTACCGAACTTAGGGTCGACGTAGTCGTCCGCAATAATGGGAATTCTACGCTCACACAGCGGTAAGTCGATAAACTTGCCGACTAGATGCGCATAGCGTGCATCTGCCGGGTGGACCGCGACGGCGGTATCGCCAAGCATTGTTTCAGGGCGGGTTGTGGCGATTGTGAGATGCCCGTCGCCGTCGGCGATGGGATAGTTGAATAGCCAGAGAGAACCGTCTTCCTCCTCTGAGATGACTTCAAGGTCAGAAATGGCGGTATGCAGTTGCGGATCCCAATTTACCAGGCGATTACCCCGGTAAATTAGCCCCTCTTCGTAAAGGTCGATGAAGACTTGCTCGACAACCTGTGAGAGCTGTGCGTCCATGGTGAAACGTTCTCTGGACCAGTCCAGAGAGGAACCCATGCGTCTCAGCTGCTGGGTAATAATCCCGCCGGATTCTTCCTTCCAGTCCCAGACTTTATCGACGAATGTCTCTCGCCCTACTTCATGCCGATTGGTGCCGGCACTGGCTAGTTGCCGTTCCACCACCATTTGTGTTGCGATACCTGCATGATCGGTGCCGACCTGCCACAGCGCTTGACGTCCCTGCATTCGGTGAAAGCGAATCAAGGCATCCATAATGGCATGCTGAAAGCCATGCCCCATATGCAGTCGGCCTGTCACATTGGGAGGAGGAATAGCAATGCAATACGGAGCTCCTTCTCCTTGCGGAGCAAAGTAGCCTTTTTCTTCCCAGGACCGGTACCAGCGATCTTCGATTTGCTGCGGTTGAAAAGTCTTGTCCATCTGGAGCTGTGATGTCTTGATCTGAAGAAGCGAAAGTATACATTAAGCGCGCCGACATTGCGGCCTGTCTGTAGCGACGAATCAAAGTTTGTGGGTCTCCGGCTGAAAGCCTTGTTGCTGATAGAACCGATAGCTCTGACGGCCGGCCTGAAGCGCTTCCGGGTCGTTACTCATGATCTCATTGACGCGCTGATAGCGAGTCAGATTCTGGCAGGGATGTACGGAGAGGTTGATAAACACGTCCTTATACTCTGCTTGTCGTACTTCAGTGCCGATGACTACCGGCTCGGAAATGGCCGATTCGGCAAGGGCGTGAGGCACAAAGCTGCTTGGCTTGAACTGCCATAGCAGTGCATCCATAGCAGCAGCCTGCTTGGCAGACTCAACCTGAATGAACACCTGGTGGCCGAGTCGGGCGGCTTTTTCTGCCAGTCGGCAGGCAAATTGTCGGCAGCTATCCTGGTCTGGGCTGCTCAGGGCATAGAAATTCACCTGTGTCATGAATGGTGAAGTCTCATGCCTTCCGTGTCAGAAGGTACTGCATCAGCATGCCGACCGGCCGTCCGGTGGCGCCTTTTTGAGCACCCGACTGCCAGGCGCTGCCTGCAATATCAAGGTGTGCCCACTTCTGCTTATCAGTAAAACGCGACAGGAAACAGGCTGCGGTTATGGTGCCGGCTCTCGGGCCACCGATATTTGCAATGTCGGCAAAATTGCTATCGAGCAGGCTCTGGTATTCATCCCAAAGAGGCAGCTGCCAGGCCCGGTCCAGTGTCTGTTCGCTGCACTGAAGAAGTGTTTCAGCCAGCTTGTCATCGTTGCTGAGCATGACATTGGCCTGCGAACCAAATGCCGCAACCGCCGCGCCGGTCAGCGTAGCAATATCAATAATCGTCCGTGGTTTGAAGCGCTCGGCATAGGTCAGCGCATCACAAAGCACCAGCCTACCCTCAGCGTCGGTGTTTAGAATTTCAATGGTTTTGCCGGACATTGAAGTCACAATATCGCCCGGTTTGGTGGCCCTGCTGCCCGGCATATTTTCAGCAGCAGCGACGATGCCAATCACGTTGATTGGTAGTTTGAGTTCGGCAACGCATCCCATCGTGGCAACTACACTGGCAGCTCCGCACATGTCGAATTTCATTTCATCCATTGCTGCCGGTTGCTTGAGGCTGATACCCCCGGTGTCAAAGGTTATGCCTTTGCCTACCAGCACGTACGGCCGACTGCTGCTGTTTGCCCCCTGATAGTTAATAACAATGAGTTTGGCTTCCTCCGCCGAACCGGCCGCGACCGAAAGCAAAGAACCCATGCCCAGTCGGGCCATCTGTTTTTCACTCAGGATCTGGGTCGCGATAGCCTTGTTCTTCGCGGCCAGAACCTGCGCCTCGTTGGCAAGGAAGGTTGGTGTGCAGACATTGCCGGGCAAATTGCCAAGCTGTTTGGCCCGATTGATGGCCTTGCCGATGGCCTGCCCCTGTTTAAGCCCGTCCTCTAGGCCTTTACGCCGTGCGCCGGCAAGGGCGGTGATGCTGACGGCTTTGAGAACGGGCTTCGTAACTTTTTTGCTTTTGGTTGTGTCGTAACGGTAACAAGAGTCCTCCAGCTCCTGAGCGACTCGGGCGGCCAGCCAGGTGGCATCCCGATCCGTGATCTCGACCGACTCCATGGCGTAGTGCGCGCTTTCGGACTTAGTCTTGGCTACTGCCTTGGCGGTCGCCTTCAGCATCCTCGCGGCCGCGCGGGCATTGAGCCTCTTGCGCTCGCCCAATCCCACCAGCAAGATTCTGCGGGCGCTGACTCCGGGAGTTTTATACAGTAAGGAAGTCTCGCCCAGCCCGCCGCTGAAATCGCCTGATTTGATCACGGTGCCCAACGCCTTACCCGAGACTTTATCTAGATGACTTGCCTCCGTTGACAGTGCGCTTTTGCCCCAGACTGGAACTACCAGGCAGTCAGCCGCCACCTTCTCGATTGCGCCGGATTTGATTGAATACCGCATAATAATAACGCGCCTCCCTGGCGCAAAACTCTCTGAAAGCCGGCTCAATCCTAAAATCATTCGAGGGTATAAGCAACTCGGTGCCGCCAGCCGCAGAGGCCTCTCTATGCCGGCATGCCCGACGTGAATCCCGTTCAGCTGTCGTGAACCTTTTTCAGCCGTTGTTGTCTGAACAGACTGACCGGTTACTGTGTTACGAGGAATGGTTATGCCAAGAGTGGAGATCGGTACCTCCAACCAATTTTTGTTCAGCATGGAAAGAGCGGTTGGTATCAGCGATCTGAATTACGCCAAGCATCTCGACAGTGTCGCGATGCTGCAAATTCTGAACGAGGCGCGTCTTCAGTTTCTGGCTCATCTTGGATTCTCCGAGGCCAACGTCTTCGGGCTGGGGCTGGTAGTGGCGGATCAGGCTGTGGATTTCCGATCCGAATCCTTCGCAGGAGACCGGCTGCTCATTGATGTTGGCGTCAACGACTTTAATCGCTATGGCTTTGACATTTCCTTCCAGGTAACCAACAGTGCACTCGAAACTGTCGTGTGTCAGGCCAAGACCGGAGTGGTGTTTTTTGACTTTGATCAGCACCAGATTGCGGAAGTGCCGGCAGCGCTAGTTGATTTACTCAATCGGCGAGAAGAAAAAGTCGCCTGATCCGTTCAGAACGGGCGATACGAGCGCGGCACCAACACCACCCGGGTGTCTGAGAGACGATCATGCAGTGTGCCCTGCTGCCGATTGATCAGCAGCCAGAGGAAACCTATTCCCAGCAAGAAGAAACTCGGCCAGGCGAGCCCAAAGCGCAGGGCACTTTGAGGCAGCGTCAGTAGTCGGCCGTCCGGACGCTGCGTCCGCAGCCGCCATGCGATCATCCCCAGAGTCTGCCCACTGCGCCCCCAGAACCACGCATAGAAGCCGAATGACGTATTTACCATCATTAAAAAGATCACCGCGTCCTGCAGCGGATCGGTGACGACGCGCCCATCCACAAGCTGGTTGGTGTCAGTTCCGAACGCAAACTGTATCAGATAGCCGAGTACCATCCACATGGCGGCGACGAGAAATCCATCGTAAAGCAGGGCGGCCAGCCGGCGCCACAGCCCGGCGACGGGAAAGTCGACAGGGTTTTCCTGATGAGTGTCGGTTGCTGAACCTTCCATTAAGCTGCGTTCTCAATTCGGACAGCAGTCTGTCGCTGATCTTCGAACCTGCGAGTGGCTTTTCGCTGACCCGGGTGAACGGGTTGTACAGGCAATTTTGCCCGCGGGCAGTATATACCGAATGCCATGCCACTCCAATTTGGTCACCAAAGCATTAAAAATGTCGAAAAATCACAAGCTTGGGCTAATCTGATTACGTTAGCTCGCGAGTTTTTGCTAGAATCCCGGCCCTTAGACCTTCTTCAGCGCCTGCCTGTTGATTCTGAGACGAATTTAAAAAACTTAATCAATAAAAATCTGGAAAAGACCGATGACCAGCACGACCCAGCCACGACACATTCGATTGCTGGACACCACGCTACGCGATGGCGAGCAGACACAGGGCGTTTCATTTTCGGCGAATGAAAAACTGAATATCGCCCGTGCCTTGCTCCAGTCCCTAAGAGTGGACCGCATAGAAGTTGCTTCAGCATGCGTATCCGACGGAGAGAAAGAAGCAGTCGCGCAGATCATTCGATGGGCGGAAAGTGAAGGTTTAGCCGATCGCGTTGAAGTGCTTGGATTTGTCGACTACCAGCGCAGTGTGGACTGGATCAGGGACACCGGCGGTCAGGTCATCAACCTGCTTTGTAAAGGCAGTGAAAAACATTGTCGGGAGCAGCTCGGCAAGACGTTGTATGGGCATGTTGAAGATATCATCAGAACCGTAGAGTACGCCGAAGCGTCGGGGATGCGCGTAAACATGTATCTCGAGGACTGGTCCAACGGCTACAAGAACAGCCGAGACTATGTGTTCGGTCTGGTCCGCGGAGTGCAGCATCTGAATATTGGNCACATCCTGCTCCCGGACACGCTGGGTCTGATGTCGCCGGCAGAAGTCAGTGAAGCCCTGAGCGATATGCTAAGCAGGTTCCCCGATAAGCGGTTCGACTTCCATCCGCACAACGACTACGGTCTGGCCACGGCAAACGTTATGGCGGCCGTTGAGGTGGGGGTTGATAACATCCACTGTACAGTGAACTGCCTTGGCGAGCGCGCCGGTAATGCGTCACTGGCAGAAGTTGCGGTTGCCCTGAAAGACAAGATCGGGGTGCAGCTGTCTGTTGATGAAACTCATATCGCGATGGTGAGCCGGATGGTAGAAAACTTTTCCGGCAAATGGATCGCGGCCAATACGCCGATCGTCGGCGCTGATGTGTTTACCCAGACCGCCGGAATTCATGCGGACGGTGATCTGAAAGGGGGCCTGTATAAGAGCACACTCAGTCCTGAACGATTTGCCAGAAAGCACAGTTATGCGCTGGGTAAGATGAGCGGTAAGGCGTCGCTGACGAACAATCTGGATGAATTGGGGATTCAGCTGTCCGATGAAGAAAAAGCCAAGGTGCTAGAGCGGGTGGTACAGCTGGGAGACTCCAAGCAGGTGGTTACCGCGGAGGATCTTCCATTTATCATCGCTGATGTTATGGAGAGCAAAGAGTACCATCACATCATGCTGCTGAACTGTAATATCAACACTGGATTCAAAGTGGCAAGCACGGCTAGTGTCTGTGTCGAAATTGAAGGCGAAGAGCTGCAGGGCACTGGGTCCGGCAATGGCGGCTTCGATGCATTCATGGATGCCATTACCAGTATCCTGAAGCGCCGTGATTTTATTATGCCTGCTCTGGTTGACTATGAGGTACACATCCCGCGCGGCGGTCAGACTGACGCACTGACCGAGTGCATTATCACCTGGCAGTCAGGAGAGCGCGACTTCAAAACCCGTGGGGTTGATTCTAATCAGGTGATGGCAGCGGTGAAGGCCACGCTCAGGATGGTCAACCTGAAACTCCACAGTCTCTGAGTCAGATTTTGCTGAGTTCCTCGGCGACCAGATCACCAAACCCGTCGGTACTGATCATTTTGACATTACTCTCCTGCTTCGAAAGGTCGGGGGTGGAGAAACCCTGAGCAAAGACCGACTGCATCGCCTGCCAAACGTTTCGGGCTTCGTTATCCATGCCAAAGCTCATCTCGAGCATCATGGCGACCGAGCCTATCATGGAGTAGGGGTTGGCGATTTTCTTTCCGGCAATGTCAGGCGCGGAACCATGGGAAGGCTCATAGTAGGCCTTATCTGGTCCCATGCAGGCCGAAGGCATCAGGCCGAGGGAGCCCAGAATGCCGCCCCCCTGATCACTCAGGATGTCGCCGAACATGTTTTCCATGACCATCACGTCGAACTGCCCGGGGTTGAGACAGAGGTACGTGGCAGCAGCATCAACCAGAATGTGTTTGATCTGTACGTCAGGAAAATCTCTGCCGACTTCTTCCATGACTTCATTCCAAAGCACACTCGACTTGAGCACATTGCTCTTGTGAATGTTATGCAGGACGCCTTTACGTTTCTGCGCGGTTTCAAATGCTACCCGCGCAATCCGGCCGATCTGATCTTCATCGTATTCCAGGCTTTCAGTAACGAAGCGTTTGCCGTTCTCGGTAACGCCAGTTTCCTTGTTGCCAAAGTATAGGCCGCCGACAAGTTCACGAATGATAATAAAGTCAATCCCGTCACCAATAACTTCCGCTTTCAAGGGTGAGAAATGTGCAATAACTTTTGGTAGGTAAACAGGGCGGAAGTTCGCGAAAGTGTCATACCGACGCCGCAGCGGCAGCAAAGCACCACGCTCCGGTTGCATATCAACGGGAATCTTCTTGGATTCTTCGTGGCTCAGCCCGATCGGGCCTTTTAGTATGGCATCAGCGGAATCGCACAGGGCTTTGGTTTCGTCCGGAAACGAGTCACCATGGCTGAAGTAGGCGGTCGCGCCAAACGCGCCGCTTTCTAGTTCAAAATTTAACTGATTGCGCTCGGCCACCAGGTTTAAAACCTTGACGGCTTCAGCCATGATTTCCGGGCCGATACCGTCTCCGTCAAGCAGGGCGATCTTATGGGTGCTCATGTTGCGTCCTGTAGCAGTAAGTTGCCGTCACACGGAAATTTTGAAGGCAAGTAATGTAACATGTGCGTCACAAAGAACAACCCGGAATTATTCGAGCCTGACTATTTTGGGTTGGGCTTTGCGGGAAATAGTTGGCTAGTCGGATGTTTTCGTCGTGCGCAAGCATTTATAATGCCATTGTGAGTACCCCGCTAGAACTTAGGATTTAACGTCCCATTCAGAACTGCAACTATAAATCAGAATGCTTTGTGTGGTAATGCTGATGAAACTTATCAGAGGGGGAAAGCGCACGGCTTCTATCAACGAACAGGATTGGAGGTTTGTTCAGCAAGGACTGAATCAGTGTCTCGCTTCAGGATTTATTACCGAGGCTGAAAGACGTCGGATTATGAAGTACCTTGAGACTAATGAAAGGGTCGAAGTGGCTGTCCGTAGTCTGATGACAGGATCACGATCGGTAAACAGCTTTATTCTCTCGTTGCTTCAGGCGGCGGATGATAGTCAGCTTCGCAACGACTCTTGAGCGTACTGCCCTCCGATGCAAAAACCTATTGCGGCTACGTTGCTTGGGGAAATGGTGAAAGTACATGTTCAATTACATAAGTCTTGCGATGTTGATGTACCAATTCTCATCGACAGTGCAAAACACCAAGGGTAAATATTACCTAATCCTTGTGGCTGCCGGAGTCTTGGGGTGCACGGCTGCTCCTAACGCTCCAAGAGGATGCCAGGTCGTCGATATCAAAAATGATGCTCCAACGCCATTTGCCCATGTTAACCCTCAAAATTTTGGTGACCTAGTAAAACTTGCTCGGGAGTATCCAGAGCGAAAATTGCTCTGGTGCGAAGACGGATATTTTGCTACCCACGTTGATTAACTCATGTTTGGGTGCATGATGATCAGTTGCGCGCTTTGCTAGTTTAAAGGATCAATGATGATTTTGAGGTTTTGCGCTACGGCACACGTTTCTGCTGCTGCTCGCCTGCTCACTTTCATCCTGCATCGTTGTTCGGGCCGTCGACTACTCATTCAACGCTCCGAATCAAGAAGATTTTTTCGTAGCAGATCATTGTTTTTTATCGACGATTGGTCTAGAGATTGTTTGCTAATTACTGATTGTGATGAATATCTCAACTTTCTCCGGGTCAAATATCTTCAAGCGTGGGGGGAACGAAAGACTCCGGGGATCGAATATTTGTGATTCTCTAACGTTGTAACACACGAAATTTTCGTCTTTGCGGGATAATGCTTCGATGCTGTCTAAGACTTTGCGCCGAAAGATATACAAGATTCGTTGGATGAATTTCTCAGCTCATTCGGCACCGTAGTTTTTTATTTAGCAAAAAGTTGCCCTTTAATATCTTTGAAGGCTTTGAACTCCAAAGCATTTCCCGAAGGATCAAGAAAGAACATCGTCGCTTGTTCTCCTGCCTCGCCTTTGAAGCGGACATACGGGTCTATTACGAAGCCGTCAGTAAAGCTTTTAACCTTTTCGGCTAAAGTCACCCAGTCTGTCATTTGTAGAACAACACCAAAATGTGGCACGGGCACGCCATGTCCATCAACACCATTGGAAATGCTACTGGTTTTCCCTTCCGGCCCGAGGGTTGGGTTAAGATGGGTAACCAGTTGATGGCCAAACAGATTAAAGTCTACCCATTCTGACGCGCACCGCCCCTCGGGAAGCCCAAGTTTTAGCCCATAAAATTCCCTAGCTTCATCTATGTCTCTTACTTGTATGGCTAGGTGAAAGGGTGTGAGGCGCATTTGCTCTCCATATCTTTGATGACTAACTCTTCATCACGCCAATTTACCACGTATATCAATTCTCTTACCATTGTGGTGTTAAGTGTTGAATAATGAATTTTTTCTAATGTAACTACAGGGTTGACATTCAAATGGTCGAAATAATACTAAGCGCTCTGCTGTTGACTTTAATTCAGAGCTGGCTCATTCCGATGCTTCTAAATTTGGGTAATTTGAGCTTCCTGCTCTCAAATCGTGATGAAGACTTCGAGTTCAGCACAATCACAAAGCGAGCTAAGCGCGCTTCTGCAAATCTATATGAAACATTTCCGGTTTTTATTACTTTAATGCTGCTGGGCTTAATTCTTGAAGTCGATCTCAGATTATTAGGTTCAATATGGATAGCCCTCCGAGTGCTCTTTTTGATGTGCTATCTAGGCGGTATCAAAATTGTGCGCTCAGGGGTCTGGGTGGCATCAGTCGTAACCCTGATCATGATGAGTTTAAATGTAGTCGCAACTTTATAGTTGAATCTCAGTAGCTTCTCGATCGATTAACATTGGTTTCTCAAGTCCTCCAGTTCTTCTGAGTCTCGGTCAATCAAGCACAAATTGGCTGCATGCTCATGAAATAGCTCTGCTGTAGCCTTTGGTATAGCTCCTGTTGCACTGGTTATGACACATGTTTTGGACGTCAGGCTCGTGGTATTTCCTCCGCTTAACTAGCCACCCTATCGATCGGCTAACTCGAAGATTGAGGATTGGCTAATGTCCGTTGAATTATTTTCTGCTTTGCTTGCCCCAAGCGCACCATGAATCCATTGTAGAGTCTAGAGAACTTCCGAATTTTATGAGGGAGTATTCAACTTTTGGAGAATCACTTCACACATCATCCGGTAAGCCAGCTGGTCTTTCTCCATTTCACAAAGTTGCTTGGTCAACTTTTGCAGAGCGGTCGTAAGCAAGATCTTTTTCAACCCGCGGAAGCGCCAGGGCCGTCGGTTAGATTATAAA
>PBTW01000029.1 GCA_002729315.1 Gammaproteobacteria bacterium | reverse complement strand
ATTAATCCTATATTCTTTGCAAATGTCATAACGCGAATCAGTCTGGCACAGATACGCGATACCGTTTCGTGCTTACCTTGGTTGGAAAGAGGGCGAAGCGCATCAATCGCCATCAAAGGCTTTAACTCGTTAATCGGGATCTCGCCAAGCTTTGGCATGATATGTGCGACCAGTGAACTCCTGATGTCTCTCTTATAGCGTGGCGTTATATCAGACCGAGTTTCGAGCCACATTTCTGTGACGCGCGATAAGGTTTTTTCTGATTCCCGTTTATCTGCGCCTCTCAGTTGTTTGTAGTGTACAGAAGGATCAACTCCTTCGGCTAAGATCGATGAGAATCTTTCTCGTTTTTCTCTCGCCAGCCTCAAGGTAACTTCTGGATAGAGACCTAACCCGTTGTTTGTTCGCCTCTTACTATTGGGTTTGTAGTAATTGAATATCCATTCTTTTGTCCCAGATGGTTTAATCCTCAAATAGAGACCGCGTCCATCAGCAAGGTTATATTCCCTACTTGTCGGCTTCGCGTTCTTGATTTGAGAATCAGTTAAAGGTTTGACGATTCTTGGCATTAGTAACATCCACTCGCAAAATCCCAGAAAGTGTTACTAAAATCTTTGGATACGATAAAGCTTAGCTGGACATTGTTGAACGAGATATCCAGATAAGTTTATGTTTAATGTATTATTGTTGAGGAATAGCGAATGCTGTTGAGCCTCGGTGTGGCGGAAGAGGCAGGAGTCGAACCCACCAAGCCTGCGATAAACAGACTTCACCGGGTTTGAAGTCCGGGCACCCCACCGGGGATGATACTCTTCCGCAGTCGAGTATATCACAGGCCCGACCACGCTGTGGAGAGACCCAGCGCGGCAGTGATCAACGGTCTAGCGAGTTCAGGCTCCAATCATAGCGGCTAAACCGTATGCGTCTCTGACCAGACATCAGCGCAGCCCTCTGCGCCTCCGAAAGCCCGAGAGCCTCTCCGTATTCGGCCAGAAAAGCAGAGAGCGACTCATATCCACCCCAGCCGTTTTTAAAATCTTCCCGGTACCACCGGAAAATCGGAGAAACGTAAAGATCACCCCGAATCGCGTAATTTCTCGACCGATCCTTTAAAAACTGGCGGGCATTTCTGTCCAGCTGATCATTCAGTGTTGCGCCACTGTAGGCGCGATCTGACAGCGCCGGGCAGCCGACCGCCGCGCAGTTCACAGCGAAGTGGATGCGGGGCTCATGAAAGCGGTCCCAACCGCGAATCATGTCGTGCTCCAAATTATTAAGAGAAATCTCCCGTCCGAAAAGCTCAACTATCCTGAAACGCCATGCCGCGCCCGGCAGAAACCCTATGTCCCGAATCGACTCAATACCTGGATAGTGTTCAAGAATCAGTTCAACTGTCCAGGCATTATAGGCATTGATCAGAAAGGCCAGCTGCTCAGCCACAGACCAGCGATCAAAATCGACTTTGGACACTGAGGCCAATTCATTTAGATAGGCCGCTAGCTCCTGTCTGGATTCCGCGAATCCCTCATAGTCCACCCGGCTCGCAGTGCTGTCAGGCGATAAGTTCACAAATCGGGTAAGCAGATCGTTCCAGATTTCATGAGAAAAATCGGGATCTGTCTCTGCGGCCCCGGTTGTCAAGCCGCACACAAGTGCGCCTGCCAACAATAAACATTGATTTTTTATCATGGCTTAAGTCATTGAAAACGCCTATGAACCGTGAATAACGTCAGTCTCAGCTCCCCAGTTCAGAACCTATCCAGTCATAATAAAATGGAGTATTCTCTCCCTCTATCAAACTACTCAGCACAAAGCCCGCCCGGACAACAAAACAAGCAGTGCCTCGGGGCCTGAGCCTCCAGCGAAAACCGCATTCCCAGGATCCATAATGGCAACGGGCACTGCAAAAAAGGAGAACGGATGCAACACGCTGAAATTACAGGTTGGGGTAAATGTGTTCCGCCTGCAGTCCTGAGCAACGATGATCTGGCTACTTTTTTGGAGACGTCGGACGAGTGGGTCACGTCGCGGACAGGCATCAAAGAACGGCGAATCTGTCACTGTAATTTTTCGGATATGGCGCTGGTCGCCGCCCGGCGCGCACTCGCAGCGGCTGATCTCGATGCCAACGAGCTTGATCTCATCCTGTTAGGCAGCCTGACCAATGATTCCATGTGTCCCAACACTGCGTCGCTGGTTGCAGATGCGCTCGGTGCGAGAAAAGCCGCGGCGCTGGACATCAACTCGGCCTGCACCGGCTTCCTGTACGGTTTGCATATCGGCACGAATCTTATCCGTGCAGGTGCCCATCAAAAAGTGCTAGTCATCGGGGGTGAGTTTATTTCGCACTACATGAACTGGGCGCGACGAGACGTAGCCGTGCTGTTTGGCGATGCTTGCGGCGCAGTGATTTTGGAAACGTCCGATAAGCCCGTGGGCCTAATCTCAGCCAAAATCGGCTGTGAGGCAGACGCAAAACATGCTATTCAGATTACCAATCTGGGCTCCGCCTACTCGCGACTATCTACCGATTTCCTGTACACGGGTTGGAACTTTGAGGGTCAGGAAGTATTCAAACGGGCCGTGAAAAGTATGGCCCAGGCTTGCGCTGATGTACTCGAAGAGTCTGGTGTGCGTGTTGAGGATGTCAATCTGGTCGTACCACATCAGGCAAACAAACGGATTCTGGACGCATTGGCGAAACGCGTCGGTGTTGATGAGAGTAAAGTTTTCGTGAACGTACATAAGTACGGTAATACTTCTGCAGGCACCATCCCAGTGGGGCTGACTGAGGCGCTCGAAGAGGGGCGCGTGGCGCCGGGCGACTATATATTGTCTGCTACTTTTGGCGCAGGACTGACCTGGGGTGCCGGACTCATTCGCTGGGGAGACCGAGTTCAGCCGCTTTCCAACTCTGACGCCGAATTGCCTCCCTGTGATAAAACCGCACTTGAAATACTGGAGCCGCACATCAAGCGCTATATTGAGCATACTCAAGCCGGCTGATGTTTTTTATCCGGCCGCAGACAGCTTGCAGAGGGGGTTCGCTCAGCCATCCGCATGGTAACTTCTGCGGCAACTGCCCTCCACTGTCATCAAGCTGATGTCCCTGGAGATAAGTTTTATCCTGACCCTGCTGACCGCAGTAGCCAGCTTCTGGTGGCAGAGCGACAAGATAAAACGCCTGGCGATCGACTTTGTCCAGCGTCGCTGCGAAGCTGAACAGTTACAGTTATTGGATCAGACTCTGGTGCTCAGCGGCCTGGCACTGGTGCGTAACCAGTTGGGCAATCTAGTCCTGAAACGCCACTATCAATTCGAATTCACCAGTACCGGCGAAGCAAGGCATGAAGGCTCCATAACCATGCATGGACTCCGGCCCGTCAGCCTGCATTTTGACCCTTATCTGCTGCCAGACGAGCCCGGTGATTTCCACTGACAGACTTATTCAACACCCCCTGGCGCTCAGTCACCGCAGTTTGCTCAGCATGTGCGGGAAGTAACGAAATAGCACCGCGGCCCTGACAACGACATAGACAATCATGGCCCACCACAGCCCAGGAATTTCAAAGCGCGGCACAAGCATCCAGCAGACCAGCAGAAAAAACAGCACTGACTGGATAGCGCCGTAGCACATCTGCCGCGTGCAAGACGCGCCGATGAAAATGCCATCCAGCTGAAACGCTGCAACAGACAACAGAATATAAATCGCCGCCAGATGGGTCAGATTGGAAGCAGCCTGCCGCACGGCTGGCAAATCTGTCAGAACGGTAATTAGATGACCACCGAATAACAGAACGATTGAAGCCAGAACAACTGCCGACAGTACAGCCAGCACACTAGTGCGCCTAACTGCGGCCATAAACTGCAGCGAATCGCCAGCGCCAAAAGCTCGACCCACCAGCCCCTCAGCAGCGAAGGCAAACCCATCCAGGAAGAATGCGCTGAATGATATTATCTGCAGTAGAATATGATTAGCCGCCAGGGCGATATCTCCGAATCTGGCTCCCTGATTGGTAAAGAACGCGAACGAGGAAACCAGCAGTAGCGTCCTGATCATGATATCCAGATTAGCGGACAGCGACTGCGCGAGTTTTTCCTGATCCAGTATTTTCTCCCAGGGCCAGAAAGATTCGGCCGCCGGATTCATCTCGAGCAGCACCTTGCGCAGAAGAACCGCACCAAATAACACAGCACACCATTCCGAAATGACCGTTCCAAGTGCTATACCGGCCGCGCCAAGACCCATGACACCGGCAAGCAAAATATCAAGCACAATATTCAATCCGTTGAGAAAGAGCTGCAGCGCCAATAAGGTTTTACTGCGTCCCATCCCGACGAGAAATCCGGTACCTACAAAACAGATCAGAGTTGCAGGCGCGCCCCAGATACGAACAGAGAAATACAGCGCTGCCATCCGCTCTACGTCGGCACTGCCGCTCAAAAACGTGACTGCCAGCCACTGAACCGGCAGCTGCAGAACCACCAACAGACACCCCAAACCAGCCGCGAGAACCAAGGAACGGCCCAGCACGGCACGTACCTCAAGATAATCTGAGGCGCCGGCAGCCTGCGCCACAAACCCGGTAGTGCCCATCCGGAGAAAGCCGAAACCCCAATACACAAACGAAAAGATCAGCGCACCAAGAGCGATAGCGCCGAGATCTTGGGCTGAGCCCAAATTACCGATAACCGCCGCATCCACCAAACCAAGCAGCGGCACGGCAGAATTGGCAAGTATGAAAGGCCAGGCGAGCCCCGCGACTCGACGATACGCAAGAGGGGAAGTCTTTTTGTAAAAATCCAAAGTGCCGCCTTCAGTCTTCGCGTTTTTTCTCTTGCACTGAAGTGCTGTAAAGCGACTGGTCCAGTCGCCCTGCTCTAGCCAGCGACTCTCTCAGGATAAATTCGATCTGGGCATTGATACTGCGCAGGTCATCGTTTGCCCACGTTTGCATTGCCTCGAGAATATCCGGGTGAACTCGCAAGGGAAAGGATTTTCTTTTCATCAGAATCAGACCTGCAGGTCATCGGCCAGGCTGCAGCTTTCTCACTCGTGTCACAGATCAGCCTAGGTATAAAGACTGCCGGCATTGACTACCGGAGAAGCTGCGTGCTCTCCACAAAGAACGACCAGTAAGTTGCTGACCATGGCTGCTTTTCTCTCCTCATCCAGGTCAACGACATTCTGATCCGCGAGCTTATTCAGGGCCAGGTCTACCATTCCTACTGCACCTTCGACAATTTTCTGCCGGGCGGCCACTATTGCGGACGCCTGCTGCCGCTGCAACATGGCATTTGCAATTTCGGGTGCATAAGCAAGATGACTGAGACGCGCCTCAATGACTGCGACCCCCGCCTTCCTGAGGCGATTCTGAACTTCCGTCTTGAGAAGGGCAGCCACCTCCTCCGGGCTACCGCGCAAGCAAAAATCTGGCTCTTCTTCACCATAACTGTCATAGGGATGCGTTGTTGCCAGGTTCCGCAGCGCGGCTTCGCTCTGAATCTGAACGTAGTTCTCATAGTCATCGACTTCAAACAGTGCCTCGGCGGTATCAACAACTTTCCAGACTACAACGGCCGCGATATCGATCGGGTTACCTTTGCTGTCATTGACCTTGAGCGTGCCGGATTCAAAGTTTCTTACCCTCAGCGACACCTTTGCCTTCATGTAGAGCGGATTCGCCCAACGTAAGCCTTCACTGCGCTCACTGCCCACGTATCTACCGAACAACTGGAGCACCCGGCCCTGATTCGGTGCCACCATAAAAAAGCCGAACCAGCAAGCAAACACTAGTAGTCCAAACAAAGCCATCGGAATCTTCAGCATCATCGGCAGAGTCCCAATGGCTGCAGGTGTTGCCATCGTGAGCAACAGCAGAACAACAATCGCTGTGTAGCCGTTATAGGTTGAGGCCTGTCGTTCTTCTATCATGAACTATCTCCCGCCTACCGCTGCAGCCAGGGATCTGCATCACACCCGGAGCATGTTGATAAATTGATATATCTTTGATATCTTTTTTATATCATTTTGATATTACTTCTGTCAAGCACACGCAAGAANCCGAGCAAATCGAGCCGCGATCTCGGTAATTCAGTTCACAGAAAACTTGGCGGCGAATCTTCCAAGCGGCCAGAGANTGCAGGAGAGCTGTTTAACAGAATCAAGCGTTNTGGCTGTGGTCGGCTANCCAGGAAGACACCAGCTGAAGGATTTNGTGAGGCCGCTCAAGCGGCACNAGATGACCGGCACCAGCGATATCCTCATAACGATGCTGTGGAGANCTGTCACGCCACCGCTCCCACGAGCGCCGGGTAAGGACATTGGATCGCTCACCNCTGATGGCCAGAATCGGTATCTTCAGTTTATCCAGTAAGGGCCAGATGTTCTGCACATTCAGATAACACGCGGCTTCCCACTCCCGGGAAAACGCCAGTCCGACACGGCCGTTATCACGCTCTGCAAGACCGTAATTCACGTAATCCCAGAGCACCTCGTCGCTTATGCGTTTGAACACGACTTTTGGCCGGAAATGATCAAAGGCCTGTTGCCGATCGGGCCACTCATGCTGCCGGACAAGTGTGCGTCGCACAAGAGGCAGCGTCCTGCGGACGAGCGGCTTGAACATTCGCAGCGACCAACAGTAAGACGAAGGCACCAGAACCGGCTCAATCAATATCAGGCCCTTGAACAATTCAGGCCGATGGACCGCAGCAGAAATCAGTGCAGCCGTGCCCATCGAGTGCCCCATACCAAAGACTGCCTGCCCCCACGAAGCCAGCAGCGATTCCACATCTTTGCCGAATACCCGCCAGGATCGCAACAATTCAGGAGGTTCAGGCTCCGGCCAGAGCGGACGGTGCAGCCCAGCGATCACCTGATGTGACTGTGTCAGAGGCTCCAGCAATGAGCGGTAAGACAGCGGCGGATAACCATTGGCATGGGCGAAAAACAGACTTTCACCCTCTCCTCCAAGTTCAAGAAAGGGGACAGAACCGGGTTCACTGAACTGCTTCACTGCGCTTAAGATCCTCTAAACACCTTCCACTGCCTAACAGCAACCCACCGAACCAGCAGATAACCTACGAGACCAACCGGCCCCAGCAAGAAGGTAAACAACAGGCAAGGCACCACCACTGCGTGAGGTATTTGATGCTTATGTGAATCCTGCATTTCCCAGCACCCGACAAACAGGTCGAAGGCCAGATAATGCATCCAACCTGCTGTCAGCATATAGGGGTTTTCGAACAGTACGGCCACTTCCTGAACCGAACCGAAGCCTCCACCTTCTGGCCAGGCCGAAGCCTGGGACACCACCAGGCTCAGGTAAACCAGTCCCAAACAAAAGGGAATGACACCAGCGCTGATCACCGAGAGGGTCCACTTCCACCGCGGCAGGAAGAGCAACAAAAGCCAGCCGGGCAAAACCAGGATGCTGCAAACAGAAAAAACAGTCTCCGCGCTCATAAAGCTCCTTGGTAGCTAGCCGAGTGGGTGCCCAACGGATCTGAACACCTGGTCACGCCGGCAGTATACCGTGCGCGGAGCTAATGTGAACTTCAGGTCTGCTGAATTGAACTTATGCGGAAGTCTCGCTGTCGATTCGCGCCTCTGCCGCCGGCTGTACGGACGGCCTGAAACCGCTGGATTATGCATCATTGCGGCGATTCACCCGGCCCTGTCAGTAAGGTACACTTAGGTCATGATCACAGATGCTGAGATACGGCCCACTGAACATTCCGCTTCTCAACACGAGGGACACTCGTTCATGAGTAAACTCCTTGGCGGCGAATTTGGTCTGGCTGTCACTTACTGGCTCTTGTTCTTTCTTGGCGCCAGCACCTTTTTCATCCTTGGCAGTCAGGCTGTAGACCAGGAGCGGTGGTTGCTGTATTTCGGCATCGTCGTTGCAGCAATGGCCTACACTTCTCTGCTGATTCTGGGAATCAAGGCGGCCTACAAAGGGCCGCAGCTCTGGAAAGTTATGTCGCGCACCTCTTCGATCTTCATGATTATCAACGTACTGGTGGGCATCTCCACATTGGGTTTCATCTACTGACCGCCATCGACATACTACTGACATCATGCCTTCATCAACTGCAGCCAGCTACTCGCTTTTCGTAAAAAAATCCTGTCCGACCTGCGAACCGATCGGGCCAGTCACCAAACTGCTGTCCGAACACCTCGGCAGTCGGCTGTCGGTCTATATTCAGGATGAAATGTCTTTCCTCGAAGAGATTGACCAGCGGATTGACGACGGTGAGTTGGAGCAATCCTACCGGCAGAACATAGAGATCGTGTCAACCCTGATCCGCCATGATGAAGATGAACAGCGCATCGTCGGTTGGGACAAGCAGCAGTGGCAGGAGTTTACCGGCATTCCCGAGCTGGGCGCAGAGCTCATCGATTTCAAACCGGGCTGCGGCTCTCTGACCGAAGATCCCGGGATGGCCGAAAAGCTATCCGCCAAATTTGGCAGTCAAAAACTCAAAGCGCGACGTATTCAGCTTGCCGACGCTGAAGACGACATGGAAGCCTGCTTCGATCGCGGCTGGTCAGACGGCCTGCCGGTCGTTCCGCCGACGCCTGTGCGGATCATGCGCATGCTGGCCGGAACCAAGCTGGAAGCTGATGAACTGATCGGCAGCGTGCCACCGGATAACATCCCATGCAGCATCGAGAAGGTGGCGATCAATGCTGTCATGGCCGGTTGTAAACCCGAATATTTTCCGACCGTCATTGCCGTCGTGAGAGCTGCGCTGCAGGATCGATTCTGCATGCATGGCCTGCTGTGTACCACCTACTTCTCATCACCTGTTGTAATCGTTAACGGTCCTGAAAGCAGACATATCGGCATGAATTCCGGGGGCAATGCACTAGGTCAGGGCAACCGCGCCAATGCAACCATCGGCAGGGCTCTGCAGCTGCTGATCAGAAATGTCGGTGGCGGCAAACCCGGCGGCATCGACCGGGCGACCCTCGGAAATCCCGGCAAATACACGTTTTGCTTTGCGGAAGATGAGTCAGACGACGCATGGTCTACTCTTGCCACGGATCAAGGGTATTCGCGCGAGGAATCGGTGGTCAGCCTGTTCGCGGGTGACGGCGTACAGCCCATCCTGGATCAACTGTCCCGAACTCCTGAATCGTTGGCGAAAAGCATGGCTGCCAGCCTGCGATCCGTTGTTCATGTCAAGAAATTCGGTGTGGCCGATGCCGTGCTTGTAGTATGCCCGGAACACAGACGGGTGCTGCGAACAAACGGATGGAGCAAGCAGGATCTGCTGCAGGCCATTCACGATGAACTGGTTACCCCAGGCGCAGAACTCGTTAGTGGGATCGGCGGCATAGCGGAAGGCATGCCGGACAGACTGAAAAATAAATTACTGAGCAAGTTCCGGGACGATGGCCTGCATATTGTTACTGCTGGCGGCACGGCTGGTATGTTTTCGGCCATCATCAGCGGCTGGGTGGCTTCTGGAGAAAGAGGCAGTCAACTTGTCTCTCAACGCATTTAACAACGGAGACTCAAATGAGCACAACAATGATGCTGGACCCGACCAGCGAACACAGCCCGGCGGAACGGCAACTTCTACCCCGCCTGAAAACACTGAGTGAAATGACCGTAGGCCTACTGGATATTTCCAAACCACGCGGTAAGGAGTTTCTGGATGAGATCCAGACAGAACTTGAAGCGCTGGGGGCCACAGTACTCAGGTACGCCAAGCCCACATTCGCTCGAGTGGCACCCAAAGAGCTTTGTCAGCGGATCAGCATTGAATGCGATGCCGTCATTGAAGGACTGGCCGACTGAGGCTCATGTACCTCGTGCAGTTTGCATGACATCATGGACCTTGAAAGCCGTGGCATTCCTTCCGGGTTTGTTGCCTCTTCTGAATTTATAGAGGCAGCAGAAGCGCAGGGAAATTCCTTGGGCATTCACCCCAAAAACGTATTCGTTCCGCATCCTATTCAGGACAGGACGGATGACGAAATGAAAGAATTGGCCAGAAATGCAATAGAGCAGGTCTTGCAACTCGTAGTCGATAATTAGTAACCGGAGCAAAACATGACAAAAGAAGCAGTAATTGTAGCAACCGCAAGAACGCCTATCGGCAGAGCCTACAGAGGGGCTTTCAATGATACCGACGCTCCCACACTTGGCGGCCACGTGATTGCTGAAGCGGTACGCCGGGGGGGAATCGAGCCGGGTGAAGTCGATGACGTTATTATGGGCTGCGCTATGCAGCAGGGCACATCAGGCTATAATATCGGCAGGACGGCAGCTGTTGCAGCAGGACTGCCGAGCTCAGTCTCGGGCATGAGCATAGATCGTCAGTGCGCATCAGGCATGATGGCAATCTGTACTGCCGCCAAGCAGGTCGTCAATGACAACATGCCCATTGTGGTCGGAGCAGGGCTCGACTCCATCAGCCTTGTGCAGAACGAACATCGCAACGGATTCCGTGCACAAAGTCCCAGCGTCACTGGCAAGTCCGAACATGCTTATATGTCGATGCTGGAAACTGCCGAGGTTGTCGCCAAGCGCTACAACATAAGCCGTGAGCAGCAAGACGAATATGCCCTGCAAAGTCAGCAGCGTACAGCCGCAGCTCAGCAGGCAGGTGCCTTCGATGCAGAACTCGCACCACTGCCCTCAAAAATGGTCTTCGTTGACAAAGAAACCAAAGAGCAGAGCGTCCACGACGTACACCTAGTAAAAGACGAAGGCAACCGCCCCACAACGACCCTTGAAGGGCTGAACGGGCTGAAGCCGGTGTTCGAGGGCGGGGTTATCACCGCAGGAAATGCCAGCCAGCTGTCGGATGGCGCCTCTGCTTCTGTGGTGATGGACAGCAAGCTGGCCGAACAGAAAGGCCTGAATCCACTTGGCGCCTATCGAGGCATGGCAATTGCTGGGGTCGAGCCTGATGAGATGGGCATCGGCCCGGTTAAAGCCGTCCCGAAACTGCTAGAGCGCTTCAATCTGTCGATGGATGACATCGGCCTGTGGGAGCTTAATGAAGCGTTTGCCGTGCAGGTAATCTACTGCCGAGATGAACTAGGCATACCCAATGAACTGCTGAATGTTAATGGTGGTGCAATTTCAATTGGCCACCCGTACGGCATGAGTGGCGCCCGGATGGTCGGTCACGCACTGATCGAAGGTAAGCGCCGGGGCGCGAAATACGTCGTCTGCACTATGTGCGTTGGCGGGGGCATGGGTGCTGCCGGACTTTTCGAAGTTTACTAAAGCGGCTTGCGCTGTGGGTGCTTCCGCACCCACAGTTGCTGGGCAGCCCGAGAACCCCGAATGACTCAACAACTGACCCGTTCACTTTGCAACCGACTGTATTGTTTTTCCGGCTCTTTTCAGAGATAGTCAGACGATAAAAATAAGAATCCTTCAAACTATCCGGGCATAGAGGGAGGACAAGTAAAGAGGACACCAATGCCATGCGAGTTCCCCTACCCTTTTTACGGCAATTCGCCACGATCACAGTTGTACTGCTCGCCACCGTGCAAATCGGTTATGCCGCCGACTTTCCCCGCGTCAGGCCGGAGCGAGCTGGCATGTCATCAGAACGGCTCGGCCGTCTTGATACGGTCCTGAAATCTTATGTAGAGAATGAACAGCTTGCCGGTCAAGTCGCCATGGTACTGCGTAAGGGTCGGGTTGTTTTCTCGGCCGCCAACGGCTGGCAGGATAAGGCAGCGGGGATCCCAATGAGTGAGGATTCCATTTTCCGGATCGCCTCACAAACAAAAGCACTGGTAAGCGCAGGCATCATGATACTCCATGAGCGCGGCCAGCTTGATATCAGCCACCCGCTGAGTCGCTATATACCCGAATGGGAGAACATGAAAGTTGCCGTCAGCGAAACGGACGGAAGCTATCGCCTAGAAGACGCCAGACGGCCAATCACAATTCGCCACCTGCTTACCCACACTGGCGGGGTCAGCTATGGCAGCGGTCCGGCGCGGGATCAGTGGCAGCAAGCGGGTTTTCAAGGATGGTACTTTGCCGACAAAACGGAACCGATTCTCGAGTCCATTAGGCGGATGGCGGCACTGCCTTTAGACCAGCATCCGGGAGAGGAATACATCTACGGATACAGCACAGATATCCTAGGCGCCGTGATAGAGGTTGCCAGCGGCAAAAGTCTGAGCACCTTTCTGACCGAAGAACTGTTTGAGCCCCTAGCAATGACCGATACCCATTTTTTCCTGCCAGAAGATAAAACTGCCCGACTATCTGTCGTTTATGAGCCTGCACCAGAAGGAGGAATACGTGCGATCGACAGCAGCGACGGTATGCAGAGTCAGGGTCTCTATGTACAGAGCAGTGGCCCTAATACCTCATTCTCCGGCGGCGCCGGCCTACTCTCCACAGCAAACGACTACGCCCGATTCCTGCAAATGACCCTTAACGGTGGCGAACTGGACGGGCAGCGCATCCTATCGCGCAAGACGATCGAGCTTATGACAACTGATCACCTTGGAAGCATACCGTTCCGTGATGGACAGGGGTTCGGTCTGGGTTTTTTTGTAGTCACCGATTTAGGTGAGAGAGGCATACTCGGCTCTGAGCGAGAGTATGGCTGGGGGGGGGCGTACCATACGACCTATTGGGTAGACCCGGCTGAAGAGTTGGTCGTGGTTTATCTAACTCAACTGATCCCGGCACAGGGAATTGACGACTACAGCAAACTCCGAAGTGGAATTTATCAGGCAATCATCGATTAACGACCTGGACAACCCGACAGCGAGGACAGAAGAATGAAAACGCTATTATCAGCTCTAATGTTTACTTTGTTCGGCCAAATGGTACATGCACAACTGGCTACTCCGAATAGTTCCGGTATTACTTATGGCCAATTACACCTTAATGTTTCTAACATTGAACAGCACATTGACATTTGGACCGAACACTTCGGTGGTGAAGAAATCAGCATCGGGCGTGAAAGCGCCGTAAAATTTCCGAACATGATGGTGATGTTTACCGAACAAATTCCCACAATGGGCTCCCGAGAAACGGTGATGGATCATTTTGGCTTCAAAGTACGAAACATCCAGCGGTTCATCGACAAGTGGGAATCTGCAGGATTCGAAATGGGCCGAGTATTTATCGGCGCCGAAAGTCAAACCAACGCTTACGTTACGCTGCCAGATGGCGTTTATGTGGAACTTCAAGAGGATCAAAGCCTTCACGAGGAATTCACCGGCTACCACATTCACTACTTCACGCCAGATTACGAAAGCCTGCTGGATTGGTATGTGGAGGTGTTTGAATTGGAAATTCGTCCTCGTGGCTCAATCGCAACTACAACTAACGTGCCGGGCACCAATCTGAGTTTTGGCAATTCCAATGACCCGCGAGAGCACACTATCGGAACCGCTATTGACCACATTGGCTTTGAAGTTGAGAACCTCAAGGACTTTTGCCTAAAGCTCCAGGCCAAGGGCGTCGAATTCGAAGTTCCATATCATGAAAATGAGGCGCTTGGGGTTGCAACCGCGTTTCTTACCGACCCTGGCGGTGTTCGAATTGAATTGACCGAGGGGCTAGACGCTTACTGATTTGCAGTCGGTCTCCTCGGCTTCACCGTCTCCTTTGAATGTTTTTCCAGAAGCGGCCTGAGTTCGCGTAAGCGTGCTGCGCTAGAATCAGTTAATGTCGGCGGCATGTTGCTTCAGCATTTCAAGGGGCACAACCTCCAGTGCCCGTTTATGTGTCCTCATCAGATACACCCTCGGCGCCCTCCCGTTCTTGCAGGCCTCGAGCCAGCGAGCGGCACACAAACACCAGTTGTCACCGGGAGATAAACCGGGAAAGCCGAATTGCGGGGCCGGCGTCATCAGATCATTACCCCGCGAGCGGGAAAATTCGAGGAACTCCTGCGTCACCTCGACACAGACCGTATGGGAACCGTGATCTCCGGCGCCCGTATTGCAGCACCCATCGCGGTAGTAGCCCGTCACCGGATCTGTCCCACAGGGAATCAGTGGCTCGTCATATACATTCAAAGACTCGTCCATGGATACTCCAGCAGTTCAAGTTCATTTTGCAGACTCATAGGCTGAGGCCAACTATGGCTGAGACTATCCACGGTCCAGATTCGACCACTTGGTCTCGGTCGGGGGACTGTAGTGCGCAAATTTATCCAGCAACTCAGCCGGCGACTCAGACCATGCTATCATTGATTCGTGCTGCGTTCTGATAAATTGCTGATCAACCGCATGTGTCAGAAATTCTGACAACTTATCGTAGTATCCCGCAGTGTTGAGGATGCCACAGGGTTTGCTATGAATTTTCAGCTGTGACCAGGTCAGTATTTCAAATAACTCCTCAGCGGTTCCAAGACCACCGGGCAGTGCAATAAAAGCATCGGCCAAATCCGCCATAATGGCTTTACGCTCATGCATGGTGTTCACCTTTATCATCTCTGTTAAATCATGATGCGGGACCTCACGGCGGAACAGACCGTCCGGCATTACCCCGGTCACCTTTCCACCACCTTTTAAAACAGTATTGGCCAACTCTCCCATCAACCCGATACTGGCACCGCCATATATAAGCTCTATTCCCCTTCTCAAAAGTTCTTCACCAAGCTCACGCGCGCCCCTCAGGTACACAGCCCTTGCTCCAGATCCGGAACCGCAATACACACAAATTTTTTTTATCACCTTATTAACCCTTCCCCGGGGGCTAGCGCCGTTAGATTATCTGCGAAACAGCAACAACCACCGACTAATATTAAGAATATTAGCCAATGCAGCTGAAAAATAGGTCAAAGCCGCTGCTTTTAATATCTGTCTGACTACCGGAATATCCGTTGGTTCGATATAGGCCCCTTCAATCAGAATCGGCAGGGCTTTGTTGAAACTAGCGTCCCATTCTTCTGGCAAAATAATCAGATACGCCATAGCACCTCCTAACTGCATGCACAATGACAGGCCTACCATGATTGCCATCGCTCCGGGGGCGCGCAGGAATATCCCGGCAAATGGGATGAGCCACATTATTAAAATTCCACAGCGATTCAGAGCCGAAGCCACCGGCAGATATTTGCTTCGCAGCCGAAAGATCTGCTCGTGTCGACTGAATTGAATCGCATGACCCACTTCATGGGCCGCCACTGCCACGGCAGTCAGAGACCTTCCCTGATAATTTTGTGGGCTCAGTCTGACTACGGGCCCTCTTGGATCAAAGTGATCCTTGAACGGTGCGCACTCTTCCACAGCGACGCCGTCGAGCTGGAATCGATCAATCAAGTGCCGCGCAAGCTCTGCGCCCGTACCCGGGATATCGACATTGTCGCCACCGTACAACTGCATCACGCGACGAACCCAAAAGGAAGGCAGATAGATGAGCAACGCGGCAACGGCAGCAAAACTAGCTAGTAACATTGAGCAACCTTTAAAGCCCTGAAATCAGCTGGATCCACCGCATGGAAGTTCTCACAGCGATCTCAAGGCGAACTGAGGCATCTCTTGGCGTGAATTGAGACAAGCCGCCCTACAAGCCAAGCCTTAATTTAGTGCCTGTGCTGTTCGGGTTCTATTGCGACTTGCGTTTTTAACGAAATACCCGGGAGTTTGGTTTTGAGCCAGCCTGCTAATTCCACACGATTCCAGCACCAGCGCTATATTTCTCCACCCCGTTAAACCCTAAAACCTGCAGTGACTCAGAAACTTAAGGTATTAACGCAAGAGGTCCTCAGATTACGCAATCAGAAATTATGCAGCTTAGCGTAACGGTCACGATGAAAGGAGGCATCACCCAGGAACTGCTGTGCAACTCTTGCCCTCTTCAGGAAGAAGCCGATATCAAATTCATCGGTCATTCCGATGCCGCCATGCATCTGAATCCCTTCGTTGCTCACTGTTTCTGAGACTTCACTCAGTTTCGCTTTCACGAGACTGGCCATGATGGCACGATCTTTCGCGGTTGCCGAAGGGTCGTCCAGACACCGCAAAGCTCCGAGAACTGCCGATCTGCAGAGCTCAATCTCGCTGTACATCTGAGCCGCCCGGTGCTGAAGTGCCTGAAATGCGCCGATCTGAACACCGAACTGCTCCCGCTGTTTCAGATACTCAACAATGCGCCGAAAGACCTCCTGCACACTGCCGAGCATCTCTGAGGCAACCCCTGTACGAGCGATATCCAGTGCGGTATCTAATGCCGTAAATCCCAACCCTTCCACACCCAGCAGAGAGTCTTCAGAGACCCTCACCTGGTCCATCACCAAATTGGCAGCATTGCGGCTATCTACCATGGTGGCTCTCTGAATCTGCAGGCCCTGCGCATTCGCTTCCAGCATAAAAAGGCTGATTCCTCCCTCCGAGTGTGGTTCACCGGATGTACGCGCGGAAACAATGAGCTTGTCTGCAGTCTGGCCGTCAAGGACGAAGCTTTTGGTTCCAGTGAGGATATACTCAGTGCCTTCCTTCACGGCTGAGCATGCGACACGCGACGGAGCATGATGCGGCCCTTCATCCACACCTACCGCCAGACGCAGTTCACCAGCAACAATTTGAGGCAATAATTTGGACTTTTGCTCTCCATTGCCCGCTTCAGACAGAAGACTGGCACCCAGCAAAACCGAAGCAATGAGAGGAGAGCTAGCAAGGGTGCGGCCGGTTTCTTCCAGAACCAGACCAAGTCCGGTATAGCCAAATTCAAACCCCCCATACTGTTCAGCAATTGCCATTCCCGGCCATCCAAGCTCAACCATCTGCTGCCAGATGGATTCGTCATAGCCGAGCTCAGACTTTTCGTCTCTCAAGCGACGCACAACTGAAATCGGCGCGTTGTTCTGACAGAAGTTCCTCGCTGAATCTCTGAGCAACTGTTGGTCTTCGTTGAGTACCATCGCCATAGCTGCGCTCTTCCCTAGGTCTTACCGGCGAGACTCAACATGTCCGGCAACCCAAGAACACGTTTAGCCACAATATTCAGTTGTACCTCAGCCGTCCCGCCCTCGATAGAATTCGCTTTAGAACGCAACCACTCACGCGTAACCTGGAGCTCTTCTGCCTCAAACTCGTCTCCATCCCAGCCAAGCCCCTGGCTCCCCATTGCCTTCAGGAGAAGCTCGTACCGTCGCTTATTGAGCTCACAGCCGTAATATTTGAGCATGGAAGAAGTGGCGTTAGGCCCACCCTGTTTACTCTCCTCGCTGGAGCGCTGCGAAGTAAGCGCAAAGGCCTCACTGTCTATCTTAAATTGAGCAATCTGATCGCGCAGGGCAGGATCGGAAAGGCGATCTTTATCCCCTCTGTAATGCATGGCAGTCCCTTCCAGACTCGCAGTCGTGGAAGTAGTTCCTCCGCGATCACCCTGCCCGCTGGCAAGACCAAATCCGGAGATCATGGTCCTCTCATGCTGAAGAAGACGCTTGGCAATCGACCAGCCTTCATTCAGTCTACCCATCAAATTGGCGGCCGGCACGCGGACGTTATCAAAGAAAGTTTCGCAGAACGGGGAGGAGCCGCTGATCAGCTGAATCGGTTTCGTGCTGACTCCTTTGCTCGCCATGTCGAACAGCAGGAAACTGATGCCGGAATGCTTGGGAACCTCGAAATCCGTTCGAACCAGACAAAATATCCAGTCAGCCTTATCCGCATAGGAAGTCCAGACCTTTGACCCGTTAACAACGTACTCATCGCCCTCAAGAATTGCTTTGGTGCCCAGACTGGCCAGATCTGACCCGGAACCGGGCTCCGAGTATCCCTGACACCAGCGAATCTCACCCCGGATGATTTTGGGAATATGCTCCATTCTCTGCTCGTGTGTACCGTATTCCAACAACACTGGCCCGAGCATACTAATACCAAAGCTGGTCAAGGCGACGCGCGCATTAATGCGCGCCAACTCTTCAGCGAGTATTTTCGCCTCTCCGCCGCTCAGACCTCCGCCACCGTACTCGGCAGGCCAGGTTGGACAGGTCCAGCCTCTGTGGGCCATCCTGTCCAGCCAGAGCTTACTTTCAGGATTGGTAAAGACCGTATTACGACCGCCCCACACAATTTCTTCCGGCACCATGGGAGTCCGCATGCTGGGAGGACAGTTCTCCTCCAGCCAGGCACGGGTTGAGTCCCGGAATTGCTTTAATGCTAGCAACGCTTTTCTCCTTGTTGGAACATTCAGTCGGCTACTAGAACCTGCCGACCTTTTACTTTGCCCTGTTTTAAGTCTGCCAAGGCAGCACTGGCTTCGGAAAGCGGGCGCTCCTGAATGTCGATGGGTGCTATCTTGCCCTCACGCACCATCACCATTAGCTCCGCCATATCCTCAGGACTGCCCACGTAGCTGCCCTGAATCACCCGGGCATTCATTGGCAGAAAAGGGATAGGCAAGCTCAGTGCACCGCCAAACAGACCAACGACAAGCAGCATACCTCCTTTGCGCAGCGTTGCGAGACCGTAGTTGACACTGGATTCTGCACCGACAAAATCCAGCGCGGCATAAACCCCGCCATACGTCTTTCGGATTGCTTTCGCTGAATCCATATCTGATGAGTCGTAGGTGCGCGTCACACCCAGCTGTTGGGCTGCTTCAAGTTTCGCTGGGTCAATGTCGACGACAATCGGATCAATTCCCAACGCCCTGGCTATCTGAATCGCCATCATCCCGACGCCACCGGCACCGATGATGACCACCTCATCGGCCGGGCTCAGCTCGCCCAGCTTTTTGATCGCGCCATAGGCTGTCAGCCCCGAACAGGCATAGGTGGCTGCCAGCGCGTCAGGCACCGCTCCTTTATCGAACAAATAGCGACTGTGAGGTATCAGCACATGTGTGGCGAAACCGCCGGCAGCCACAATGCCCAGAGCCCGACCGGGGGTACACAGATGCTCTTCACCACGCTCGCACACAGCGCATTCGCCGCAGCCTATCCATGGATATACGACTCGGCGGTCTCCGACAGCAACGTCCTGCGCATCCGGTCCGACTGCGACCACTTCTCCAAAAATTTCATGGCCAAGCACATGTCCTTCACGGCCAACATTCAGAACCTTGCCATCGCCAAGTTCGAACCCTCCGTCATGGAGATGAATATCTGAATGGCAGACTCCGCAAGCAACAGTCTTTATTAGCACCTCTGTCCCGGTGGGCACAGGAGTTTCTGATTCAGCCTCAATCAACGGGGCACCCGGCGCTCCGGTTTGATATGACAGCATTACGACAGACTCCTTTCTTTGTCCCATCCAGCAAAAGTCTTACCTTCTTTTGCCAGCTGTTCGAGCAGCGGTGCGGGTTGCCAGTACTGCTCACCGTAGCGGTCACGAAACTCGCAAATTTTGTCATACACATTTTTCAGGCCAACCTGGTCTGCGTAGAACATTGGCCCACCTTTGGCGACCGGAAAGGCATAGCCGAACGCATACACCACATCGATGTCACTGGGCCGCTGCGCAATGCCTTCTTGAAGAATTTTCGCTCCTTCATTGATAAGGGGATAGAAACAGCGGGCCAGAATTTCGTCCTCTGTCACGTCGCGCTGCTCAACGTCCAGCTTGGCGGCTTCCGTTCTGATCAGCGATTCTATTTCAGGGTCCGACCGACGGCGGCGGGTCTCGGGATCATAGGTATAGAATCCTGAACCGGTTTTCTGGCCAAAGCGGCCCATTTCAACCAGTAAAGTACCCATCCGATAAAGCTTCGGGTCATCAGGCAGATCCGTCCGCGCCTGTCTTGCTTTGTAACCCACGTCGAGACCAGCAAGATCGCCCATAGCCAGTGGGCCCATCGCCATACCAAATTTCTCCAAGGCGGAATCGACCTGCGCTGGCGTGCAGCCGTCAAGCAACAACATCTGCGCTTCCCTGCCATAGCCGCCCAGCATCCGATTACCGATAAACCCGTAGCATACGCCCGACAGCGCACACACTTTGCCAATTTTCTTGCCGATCGCCATGGCCGTTGCCAGAGCATCGTCTGCGGTTAGGTCACCCCGAACCACTTCCAGCAGCTTCATGACGTTGGCAGGGGAAAAGAAATGCATTCCAACAACAACCTCAGGCCGACCCGTCGCCGCAGCAATCGCATCGACATCCTGATAGGATGTGTTAGTTGCGAGAATTGCTCCGGCCTTGCAGACCGAATCCAGTTTCGCAAAGATTTCTTTTTTGAGGTCCAGGTTTTCAAACACTGCCTCAATGACCAGATCCACATCAGCGATGTCGTCATAGTTGGTCGTGCCGCTGATCGTACTGATCAGCTGCTCCATTTTGTCTTCGCTGAGTTTTCCCTTCTGTACGGTAATAGAGTAGTTCTTGCGGATAATGCCAAGACCACGCTGCAGCGCCTCATCATCAACCTCAACCAGCACCACCGGTATGCCAACTCCGGCAAAGCACATGGCGATGCCTCCACCCATTGTGCCACCACCGATAATAGCCACTTTCTTGATGTCTCTGGTGGCCGTACCTTTCGGTAGATCCTTAATCTTGGCGGCCTGACGCTCCGCGAAGAATATGTGGCGCATCGCAGCTGACTCAGGAGACGTCACCAGTTCGCCGAATAATTCACGCTCTCTCGCCAGACCTTCATCGATTGGCAGACTCACCGCGGCCTCCAGACAGGAAACAATGCGGTCTTGCGCGATCTGCCCGCGTGCCCGCTTGGCCAACCGGACTCTGGCTTCATCAAAGAATCCAGCCTCTACCGTGGCAGGATCGATCGTAATGTCGCGTACACGCTTCAGAGGCGCACCTGTCCGCTGCAATTCCTGCGCATAGGCGATCGCACTGCTCTCTGCATCCTCGCCGGTCAACACCTCGTCAATCAACCCCATGTCCTTGGCCTTGGGAGCAGGAATTGGATTACCTCCGGTTATCATGTCCAGGGCTGCCTTGACACCCGCAAGCCGGGGTACACGCTGCGTTCCGCCGGCACCCGGAAGAAGACCCAATTTAACTTCGGGCAAACCCACTTTCGCTGAAGCAATCGCGCAGCGATAGTGACAGGCCAGAGCAACTTCAAATCCACCTCCGAGGGCAGTGCCATGAATTGCCGCGATCACCGGCTTACTTGAGTTTTCGATAGCCGACAGAACCTCAGGCAACCCGGGCGCCTTTGGCGGCTTGCCAAATTCAGTGATGTCGGCGCCAGCAATGAAGGTTCGACCATCACAACGCAGCACGATTGCTTCTGCACTGTCCGCCTGCGCCTGATTGACAGCGTAAAGAATTCCTTCACGCACAGATTGCGATAGCGCATTCACCGGCGGGCTGTTTACCACGATTACACCAATGTTTTCCTTCAGCTGATAACTAACAACTTCCAACATAATCATTCCTTATTCTTTTAGATTAAAGCATTTCAGTCAATTCGTTCCAGAATGGCCGCCAGTCCCTGACCAATGCCGATACACAGACTGATGGCCGCATAGCGCCCACCGCTCCGCTCCAGCTGCCGCATGGCCGTCAAGGCAATCCGCGCACCTGATGCACCAAGAGGATGTCCCACGGCAATGGCGCCGCCATTTGGATTAACGCGTGAGTCCGAGAAGTCAACGTCCAGCAACTTGAGACAGCCAAGCACCTGGGAAGCGAAGGCTTCATTAATCTCAATGATGTCCATATTAGACAGCTGCATGCCCGCTCGTCGTAGCGCTTTCTGGATCGCAAAGACCGGACCAAGGCCCATCACTCTGGGCTCGACGCCTGCGACCGCGCTTGCTACGATGCGAGCCCTCGGCTTGACCCCGCAGCGCTCACCAACTTCACGGTTCCCCACTATTAATGCGGCAGCTCCGTCATTGATACCTGAAGCGTTTCCAGCGTTAACGACACCGTTGTCGAACAACGTTCGCAGGCCCGACAGTGATTCAAGCGTGGTTTGAGGTCGGGGGTGCTCGTCTGCCGCTACGACAACTGGCGGCTTTTTTCTTCCTTGCGGCACTTCTACGGCAACTATTTCATTTTCAAAAAAACCGTCCGCGCGTGCGGCTTTATATTTCGCCTGAGAATTAGCGGCAAAGCGATCACTGTCCTCCCGGGAAATCCCGACGTCGGCCGCGATGTTGTCTGCTGTCTCCGGCATAGTGTCATTGCCAAACCCGGCAGCAAAGCTGGGGTTGGTAAATCGGGCACCCAGAGTACTGTCTGCCAGTGATTGTCCTCGGTCATAAGGTCCGTGCGCTTTGGACAATACTAAGGGAGCGCGGCTCATTGATTCCACACCGCCTGCAACAAACAGCTCCCCTTCATGTATTTTCACCGAGTTCGCAGCATGAAGGGTTGCCGCCAGACCGGATGCACAAAGTCGGTTTACCGTCAGTCCTCCAACCTCGACGGGCATACCCGCAAGCAGTGACGCGAAGCGTGCAACATTCCGGCAATCTTCTCCGGCCTGATTCGTGTTACCGGCAATGACATCTTCAAAGGCCTCCTTCGGAAAGTCATTCTTTTCGACTACCGTTCTAATAACATGAGCCAAAAGATCGTCTGGTCGGACCGGCGCGAGAGCACCTGCGTGGCGCCCGAAAGGAGTTCTGATGCCGTCATAAATAAACGCATCGGCTAAGGCAGTTTCAGACATCTCATACCCTTGTTAAATTTCGAGTGAGGGTGGAGGGATTGATGAGCCAGGATAAAGTATCTGAGCTCCGTTTATTTGCAGCGGGCCACACAGGCTTGGGTGCCCATGCGGCAACCTGAATATAGACTGCAACTCAGACTAAGCTGCATTCTAGCATAGGCGTGCAGGCCCGCAAATCTAGACCAAAGTCGCATAAAACCGGCCGCTGTGGTAGTTTAGCCGCTCCAAAAAAGGGGGTCTAAATGATCAGGGATCAGGAAACAATTAAGCAGCTTGTCGATCTGATTGAACGCTTCGTTAGAGAGAGGCTTGTACCTAATGAAGAGCGTCTCGCTTCCGAAGGAAGGCTGCCTGATGACATTCTCGAAGAAATGAAGGCTCTGGGACTATTCGGGCTGACCATTCCGGAAGAGTACGGCGGACTTGGCCTGACAATGGAAGAAGAAATTCTGGTTTCTATCGCCCTAGGAAGAACCTCACCTGCTTTCCGCTCCATCATGGGGACCAACAACGGCATCGGCTCCGCGGCGGTGGTATTTAACGGAACAGAAGAACAAAAGCAGAAGTACCTGCCAAGATACGCCTCCGGCGATTGGATCTCCTGCTTTTGTCTCACAGAACCGGAAGCCGGTTCTGATGCGGCCTCGCTGAAAACCACAGCGGTCAGGGACGGCGATCATTACATTATCAATGGGACCAAACGCTACATCACTAATGCCAAGGTCGCACACACATTCAACGTAATGGCGCGGACCGATCCGAAGAATAAAGGAGCAAGAGGCATCTCCTCATTCATCGTTGAGCGCGACACCCCGGGAATTACCCTTGGCTCCGTAGACAAAAAAATGGGGCAAGCCGGCTCTATGACCTGTGACGTAATTTTTGAGGACTGCAGGGTGTCTGCCGAAAATCTGATCGGGGAAGAAGGTGAAGGCTTCGTGACAGCAATGAAAGTTCTGGATCGGGGTCGCCTGCACATTTCCGGCGTGAGCGTTGGCGTCGCGGAGCGACTGATTCACGACTCGCTTGAATACGCGCTGCAGCGCAAACAATTCGGCAAGCCAATTGCTGAACAACAACTGATTCAGGGCATGTTGGCAGACTCACAGACAGAGACTTACGCCGCGAAATGCATGACTCTGGAAACAGCTAGAAAACGCGACAGCGGAGAGAATGTGAGCACAGAATCTTCTGCCTGCAAGCTGTTTTCCACTGAGATGGTTGGCCGCGTCGCTGATCGTGCAGTACAAATCCATGGAGGAGCTGGCTATATGTCTGAGTATGCGGTTGAGCGCTTCTATCGGGACGTGCGCCTGTTCAGGCTTTACGAGGGAACTAGCCAGATTCAACAGGTAATTATCGCTCGGAACATGATGCGGGATTTTTCTTAGTGTCACGATGAACTGTCCGCCAACTTTGGTTCGGCGAAGGTTTCCGGCCGAATAGTTTCAATCAGAAACTCCAACTCACAGAGCGGTCCCGCAACAAAAGCATGCCGACACCAAAGACAGAGGCTGTACCTCAGTTGCCTCGCAGCAGGTTAGCCGGAGCATATTGATCGGTGAGTTGCCTGCGACTCATATCCCAATCGACTCGGGTGGACAACCTCGAGGGGTATCGGAGGATGGGGACCCCGTATTTTTCCAAGCGATCCGCGAACGACTGGGCTCTTTCGACCAGCTGGGCCCTTGGAGGCAATGGCTCCAGCTGTGTAATGATTATCCGATTCCCTGTGGTAGGTAACTTGAAATTAAAAAACTCACCGAAGGCACGCTGATAAGTCACCGATTCATGATCATACAGCCTGCTAGTTGAGAAGGTATTGGCAACCAGCACCGACTCCGGTCGCATGATGTTTCTCACTTCATCTAGAAACTCACGAGTAAGCATATGCTCGGGAATATAATCGCCGCTGAAGGCATCCAGAACGATGTAGTCATATTTCTCCCGCCTGATGCCTGCTCGCTTGATAAATGGCCGACCATCATCGACAAATACCGTCATATTCTTGGTTTCTTCAAAGAAGAAAAACTCCTCTGCGACATTGACTACGGCCTCATCGATTTCAACGACATCAATCCTGGCGTTGGGGAACAGATCAGCGAAAGTCAGGGGAATGGAACCGCCTCCGAGGCCGATGACCAGAATGCTATCAGGACGATCATTGAGCAATAGACCCGCAAAACTCATGCGTGTGTAGTCAAACACGAGGCGTTGTTTATCATTGATCAGAACACATGTCTGATTACGATCGCCCCGGTGAACGTTAAACAACAGGCAGCGCCTGTTCCCAACCTCGGTGACAGTGATATCCCGATATTTGGAGCGCTCCTCGTGGATGGTTTCTGCTGTGACCACGCCTGCCAGCGCACTGCTCAAGATGAAGCTTATTGCTGACGCAAACACCGCTGGTTTACGCACGATTAACCGCCTCGGTGTGCGTTCGCACCTTATCCTCGCCATAATAATGCGCCGCGAGTACCACCAAGCCAGCAAGCAGGAGGGTAAAGATAGCACCCCATAAAATCTGATTGACCTCAAACCAAAGCACGAGATAAAAACTGGTCCCGAGGGTTCCGGCCGCGCTTCCCAGAGTAGAGATAAAGTAGAGCAACCCGGCCATCTGCCCACTGTGCGCTTCATTCCGTACCATGAGCCGAACAGCGTACGGCGAAATCATGCCGAGGATACTCGTTGGAATGAAGAACAGGAATATGGCAGCAAACAAAGAGCCATAACGAGGATCTTCCAGCGCCAAAAAAATCGGCTCCATGATCGCATCTGAGAGAACAATGATAGGGATGAAGAAGACCGCCGCGCCGATGAAAAATCCGGCAAAAGTTATTGCGCTGGGTTTGCGCGCAGACAGTTTCCCACCCCACAAATAGCCCAGCGCCAGCGCTAACATAAAGATCGTGATAATGCTGCCCCACACAGAAAGGCTTCCGCCGAAATATGGCGAGAGGATACGCGCGCCCAACATCTCCACCGTCATGATGCAGAAGCCGCTGGCGAACGCCATAGCTGCAACAATGGCGCGGGGTACTGTAGATGAAGAATTGTCGCTCACGATAGTTTGCCACCTGAGAGTAGGAGGTGTGCCCTACAACAAGACGCTACAGTAGCACCAAGCCGAGACCAATGGGAAGGTCTCAGCGGAATCAGTCTTGTCTGGCGCCCAGATGCCGTCCACCGTCCAGCGCGATCACCTGACCTGTCATATAACTGGTCGCCGGCGAGGCCAGGTAAACGGCTAGCCCACCCATGTCGGTGGGGTTGCCAATTCGTCCCAGAGGATTCTCCGCTTCGATTTTGTCTCTGAACTGCAAAAGCATATGTTCCATCATTTTGCTCTCAAACGGGCCGGGCGCAATCGCATTCACTGTCAGACCTTTACCGGCGAGGCGCACTGCCAGATTCTTGGTCAGGAAATGCACCGCCGCCTTGCTGGCCCCGTAAGCAAAGTTATCCGTACTGGAAACACGCAGACCGTCTATGGAACCGATATTGATCACACGACTGGGGTTCTCCGCACTGGCGCCCACTTCCAGCAAAGGCAGCAAATCCCGGGTCAACATAAAAACGGCTTTCACGTTGATATCCATGACTTTGTCGTAGCCCTCTTCGGGGTATTCCGCAAATGGAGCTCCCCAAGCAGCGCCAGCGTTGTTCACCAAAATATCAAGATTCTTTTCCCGGGCTTTCATCTCGGATACGAACCGTGCTCTGCCATCTGGGGTCGAGAGATCTGCAGGCAGCGCTACGCAATCACCCCTTTGGTTCAGTTCGTTCGCAGTTTGCTGACAGGCCTCTTCTTTCCGGGCGGTGATATAGGTCTTTACGCCGTTTTCAACATACGCCTCCGCGATCATGCGGCCAATGCCCCGCGACCCCCCAGTGACAACCGCCACTTTACCGGCCACGTTAAATAGATCATTAATTGAAACACCCATCAGTCTGCCACCTCACCTTTGATAATGAGTTCACACATTTGCTGAAGCACGAATGCCTTCTTCAGAAATCCGGCGAATCGCTCATCTTTGGTGTGCCCGTGATAGTAGCGATAGTAAATCTGCTGACCGATCACACACAACCGGAACAAGCCAAAACAAAAGTAGAACGGAAAATTATCGACGGAGAGACCGGTTTTTTCCTGAAATCGCTGAATGATTTCCCGTCGCGTTGGCGCACCTTCAATGTCAGATGGCATGGTACGCGACTCCCTGAAGAAATCCGGATCAGAAAGCTGCACCCAGTAGCCCAAGGTACAGCCCAGATCCATTAGTGGATCTCCGACCGTGGCCATTTCCCAATCCAGCACGCCGATAACCTCAAGCGGGTTGTCGGCGCTGAAGATCACGTTATCCAGTTTGTAATCATTGTGAATCACGCTGGACTTGCTACTTTCGGCAGGCATGTTGTCGTGCAGCCACTGCATGATCGCGCCAACGTCAACGGTATCCGGCGTTGCAGAGTCGGCCCAGCGACGACACCAGCCGTCGATCTGACGTCGCACATAGCCCTCTGGTCGCCCAAAGCTGTCCAGTCCGGCGGCTACCAGATCCACCGAATGCAGATCCGCGAGCACATCAAAAAAATTCAACAATTGCTGTCGTATCTGAGTCGGACTCAACTGAAGGCCGGCAGGATACTCGCGACGAATCACCAGACCCTCAATGCAGTTCATGAGGTAAAAATCACAGCCAATGACATCGTGATCGTCGCAGAAATGTTCCGGCACGGGCCCGAAGGCAAACACGTCTTTCAGAGCCGATAGAATTCGATACTCCCTGGACATGTCGTGAGCCGATTTCACCTTACTGCCAAACGGCGGACGCCGCAATACCCACCGTTGACTGTCGGCAGACAACAGGTAAGTCAAATTTGAGTGTCCGCCAGGGAACTGCGTGACTTTCAGAGTTTTTGCCACCGGACCGAGTACCGGCTCCAGGTAATCGCGCAGCCGGTCAGTGTCAAGTTCCTCACCGGCACGAATGTCGCCGGCTCGATCAATTAGGTCCGCACTAGACAATTTCGATTTTCCTTATTGTTTAGCGGAAGGTTATCAGATGTTGCTTACCTTGGCGCTCCAAATGAGGCAAGCTGTTGAACTGGCTCAGTGAGACTCTGTCACCACCATAGCGTACCCTGGTAACGGAACTGTTGTGCACCATCCAGTTGGTTGCAATCGTCTGCTGATCAGAAAACCCGAGCACTCGTTGCAACGCCGTGGCGATCACGCCACCTGATGTCGAAACAAGAACCCTGCGGCCGCCGGAGTGAGCTGCCATGATCTGATCCACTGCCTCAAAGACCCGCCGCTTGAAGTCTCTCCAGGATTCGAATCCCTTATCGCAGTCCTGAGGTTCAAGTTCATCCCGGATCCAGCAGGCGGAGGCGGCTTCCAGGACAGATTGGAAGATTTTATTGTCCCTGATTGGCCACGCATCGGGAAGAGCGACACCCTCGCGCTCGGCGTGATCGCGCAGATAAATATGGATCAGCGGGTCTCCATGGTACTCATTAAGAGATTCCATGTGCTGAGGAGCGACCTTATCCTCGACCACTGAAGCCAATTCGGTGGCCGTTTCTCTTTGTCTTTGCAAAGTCCCCGAGTAAATAGCCTGAAAAGACTCTCCTGTTTCCAGCCAGTGCTTGGCAAGCTCGCGTACCTGCTCAAAGCCGCGCTCGCTCAGCGCATCATAGGAAGCTGCACCGAACGAGGCTTGCCCATGGCGGACGAAGACCAACTCACTCATTGGGCGTAAGATTTTTAGAGCGCGGCAAAGCGCTGAGTATGATAATCGCCATCGCCATAGGCAAGATCTAGGGCGGTTGCGCGCTTGAACAGATGACCAACATCAAGCTCTTCAGTCATGGCAATACCGCCGTGAATCTGTATCGCCTCCTGACCAACGCTTTTGATGGCTTTCCCAACACGGCTTTTCGCTGCAGCCACGGCTTTGGCCTTCGCAACGGAAGAATCGTCACTGTCCAAAGACATCGCCGCCATGATCACGATTGAACGGGTCAACTGGCATTGAATAAACATGTCAGCCATTCGATGCTGCAAGGCCTGAAAAGTGCCGATAGCGGTGCCGAATTGCTTTCGGGTTTTGCTGTATTCAACCGTTTTATGAAGCAGCACTTCCAGCGCTCCCACGGCTTCAGCACTGACACCAACAATTGATCGGTTCAGAGCGGATTCAATACCAGGCAGTGCGGCGCCTGCTTCGCCTAACCGATTGCTCGCTGCGACAGAAACCTGGTCCAGCATGACTTCAGCAGCTTGCTTACCGTCTACCGTGCGATATTTTCTGATTTTCACACCGGGCGACCCCGCTTCGACTGCGAACACGGAAATGCCCTCGACGTCCCGCATCTCCCCCGACTCACGGGCGCTCACAAGCAACGCATCAGCATTTGGCCCGTTTTCGACAGCGATTTTCTTGCCGTTGAGTGTGATCTGATCCCCATTGGCAGTGGCTGTGGTAGCAACACTGGCTGGGTTGTAGCGGCCATTTGGCTCGGCCAGTGCCGGTGCGATCTGCAACTCGCCACCAATAATGCCTCTGAGCANTGCTTCTTTTTGCGTACCGGTGGCCAGATTCGCAACGAGCGATCCGCCNAGGACTGCGGTGGCCGTATANGGTTCAACAAGATTNGCTTTACCAAACTCCTCCATGATCACCATCAGGTCGACTGCAGACCCTCCGAGCCCACCATCTTCCTCGGAAAATGGCACAGCTAGCCACCCCAACTCCGCGAACAGTTCCCAGTTGTCCGCGCTGTACCCTGTTTCCGAGCTGATTATCTTATTGCGCGTGTCGAAGTCATAGCTCTTCAGTACAAATTTCTGCACGGACTCCTGCAGCATATGCTGTACATCAGTATAAGAAAAATCCACGTTTAAAACCTCTGTGATAGGTGGCCATCAGACCAACCCTTGTCGCTTAATCTGTTAATTACAGGCCCAGTACCGCTTTGGTAATAATATTACGTTGAATTTCATTAGAACCACCAAAGATCGAGAGCTTCCGGTTATTGAAATAGGTCAGTGCCGCTGACGCGGAATCGCCTGGACCAATCGCATCCCCATCAAATCCGGATTCGAACTGCTCGGGCACAAACGGGAGACAGTTGTAGCCTGCCAGCTCGACGAACATTTCATCCATTTTCTGCGCCAGTTCAGTTCCGACTATTTTCAAAATCGAAGATTCGGGCCCCGGAGCTTTGCCCACACTCAAAGCGGCCAGCGTTCGTAGTTCAGAGTACTCAAGAGCCTTCAACTCGATCTCAATTTCGGCAAGGCGCTGCTTAAATGAAGCATTCTCCAGCATGGTCGCACCAAAGCCGTCTTGTGTTTCTCCTGCAATGCGCTTAAGCGCTTTCAGCCGGCGCTTACCTCTGGGCACCCCTGCAATATTGGTGCGCTCGTGGGTTAACAGCACTTTTGCGTAGGTCCAGCCTTTGTTTTCCTCGCCGATCAGATTTGCTGCAGGAACCCGCACATTATCAAAGAAAACTTCATTCACCTCCGGAAATCCGTCAAGTAGAACGATCGGCTTGATAGTGATGCCGGGCGTTTTCATGTCAATCAGCAGAAAACTTATACCTTCCTGTTTCTTAACGGTGTTGTCCGTTCGGACCAGGCAAAAAATCCAGTCTGCATACTGACCGAGCGTATTCCAGGTCTTGCTGCCATTGACGACATATTCATCTCCCTCGCGGACAGCTGCAGTCTTCAGAGACGCGAGGTCGGATCCGGAATTAGGCTCCGAGTACCCCTGACACCACCATACGTTACTCTCCAAAATGTCGGGCAAGAACCGTTGCTTCTGCTCTTCGCTGCCGTAAGCCATGATGACAGGGGCCACCATTTTCATTCCGAATGGTATGGGTTCCGGTGCTCCGTAAAGTCCCATTTCGGTCGCGAAAATATGGGTTCTGGTGTGACTCCAACCCGTACCACCATATTCAACCGGCCAGGTTGGTGCTGCCCAGCCTTGTTTGAACAGAATCTTCTGCCAGCGAACCATATCATCTTTGTCCAAGCGGACACTGGCGTCTACTTTCGCCTTGAGATCAGCAGGGAATTCGTTTTGCAGGAACTCTCGAACTTCTTCCTGAAAAGCCATTTCTTCGGCTGTAAAATCAGCATTCACGTCATTTTCTCCTAAACCAGGAACTTTTGAGTAATCAGCAGCGTGGGGGAATTGCAGTGCTCGTTGCGGTGTAAATTGGTAACACTGAAACCACGCCAACACACGTTCCGAAGATTACCATCACCGTCCGCGGAGTGAAACAAAAACCGAACGTTCGTTCGACGAATACCCGCGAAGAATAAGCGATTGACCATCAGCGCAAAGAATTCTGCTGAGACGATGAAAAATGCTTGCGGTCAATAGATTTGCGCGATTAAATGCAGTATTCTCTATGGGCTATGTACCGCACCGTATTGGCTCGATTTTTTAAAACGAGTCCCTTGATCTTTGGAGTCGCCATGAAAATAACCCAACTGACAAAATTGGTCTTAATGATCTTCGCGCTCGGCGGGCTTGCAGCCTGTAGCTCGACCAGCGAGGACGCTGCTGCAGACAGCAGCCAGACAGAGACCACCAACTCGAGCGAAAGCGGTCAGAGTGCCGCCGAAGCCGCCGCAGCCGCGGCAGAGGAAAGAGCACGTCGGTCTGCGCTGGCAACCCGGATCTTCTACTTCGATTTTGACGTCTCTGAGTTCCGGGGATCGGATCGCGATGTGCTGACTTATCACGCCCGTGACCTTGCCGCCAACCCCAGCAAACGAGTCAGACTGGAAGGTCATGCTGACGAGCGGGGCACGCGCGAATACAATCTTGCTCTCGGCGAGCGACGCGCAAACGGAATTCTCAATTATTTAATTGTGAATGGCGCTGCACGCAATCAGATCGAGGTCGTAAGCTACGGCGAAGAGCGTCCAGCAGACCGCGCTACCGGCGATGCCGCCTATCAACGTAATCGCCGGGTTGAAGTCGTCGACCTATAAGTTTCAGATATCCAGACTGATAGCGTAGAGCCTGAAGTCCATCTGTTATGGAAGATCGGTCGAGCTGAAAGGCTCGGCCTTTTTTTCGACCCCCAATCAGATCAATTCTGTCCGCAAGGCAGTTCCGATACGGCGCAGGGCATCATCCCCAGCGCGGATACCTCCAGCAAATGACAGGAATGCATGGATCTGATCGGTGTAACAAATGTGCTCTACCCGCACACCACTCTCTTCCAGTTTATCAGCGTATGCCTGCCCTTCGTCTCTCAGAGGATCGAAGCCAGCAGTGATCACCATCGCAGGTGCCAGGCCGGCCAAGTCTTGACCGAGAAACCTCAATTCAGGATCAAGAGCCTGCTCCGGCGATTCCAGATAATGCCCCCGGAACCAGCTCATTCCTGCTTTAGTCAAAAAATAACCTTCAGCAAATTCTTCCACTGAATGAAACTCCATTGCAGGATCGACGGAAGGATAGATAAGCACCTGAAATCGGGGTTGCGGGGTATCCTCCCTTTTGCACGCTAGCGTCACGGCCGCTGTCAGATTGCCGCCAGCACTGTCTCCGACCAGAGCGATCCGGTCCGGATCAATTCCGAGATCACTACCATGCTCTCGAACCCAGCGATAGACCTCCAGACCGTCCTGATGGATTTGCTTTACTTTGTTGGTTGGAGCCAGTTCGTAGTCCACCGAAAGGACATGACAACCGCTGTTAGCCGCCAGATGCTGAGTGAGAGTGTCATATTCATCGACATCGCCGAGCACAAATCCCCCACCGTGAAAATAGATACAGCACGCTGCACTGGCCAGTGCAGCGTTTTCGGGAATGTAGTGCCGAACCTTCACCTGTCCACGGCTTAAGGGAACTATCAGATCTTCAGTCTTGTGCATCACTCTCGACGAAGGCGCAAAGGGATTGCCCCGCTCTTTGCGCCAAGCACGAATTTGGTCCGGGGTTCCATCTTCTATTTGTGGTAAACGTGCCGACGAGTCAGCAATTTTCTGAGCGAACTCTTCAAGACTGGCAGCACTCTCCGCCCTTGCGCTAATACAAAAATTGTCTGCTTCATCCATCGCAACCAACCTCCGTAATTACGAGAAAATGTTCTTGGATCTGGCAGGTTCAAAACCTACCAACCAAATCAGTAGGGTAAACAACAACAACCCAGGCACTACATTTACCGCAAAGTCGACAACAACCTGGTCAGTCAATTCGAAAAAAGCAGCCGCGCTATAAGCAAGCAGAGCACCTATGCGAGCCAAAAGGTAATTGTGGATAAACGGCGCACTGTCGCGACTCATTGGCCAGGGACGACAGAAAACAAGCCATCGAAGTGCGATTATCACGCCCAACAAATCGGTAGGCCAGAACAAGAGCAAATTAAAGTTGTGGTGAGTATCAATGTGATCCGAGACAAACCAACTGCTTAACATCAGAAAACCAAACACACCACTGAATAGGGACGTCACCATACCCAAAAGCCCCAGCAAGCGGAAGCTCAGTACGGCGGCCCTCAGACTGATGCGCGCATGCGTCGCAAAATAGGACATAGGTACACGCTTCAGCATCAGCAGCAGAACCAGCAGAGGCACCAGCAATCCCACCGAAGCAATCTGATATGCACTCTGTTGAACGTTAGGTGGTGGGAATTCCATAATCTGCTGATGGCCTGAAAGTAGCGGTAGGACTTCCTCGGCACCGCTCACATCAGAACTCATCGCCAGCAGGCGCTGTCGTAAGCTCAGGGGTAGAAACATGTCTTCCCATTCACTAACCTGCCGGTCGATATTGCTGTTTAACAGCACGTCCAGCGAAAAGCCGACCAGCGAAAGCGAAGCGTAGTGCTCACGCACGTGATTTCGAAACGTCTTCTCCGTAACGCCGCTGTATTGAGCAGAGATCGCTCCACCCAGTGCTTCATCTAAGTAGTCACGGACGCGGGTTGTACAGTTATCAAAAAAGTAATGGTATTCGTAGGTGAGATTACCCGCCTGCAGATTCCACATCAGTCGGCGGTAGAGTGTTTCTTTCTGCGGATTTGTCAGGTTGAGGCGGTCCTGCCAAACCGATCTGCCCTGGGCGCGATAGGCATCGAATTCTCGGCTTGGCAAGCTGGTCGCAAGGCTATAGTTCATGACGCCTTTGAAAAAATTGTAGGAGAAGTCGGCCAAACCGTCACTGATATCAAACACCCCCCAGTTGAACACTAGATCAGTGTTTGTATTTTCGTCATAGAGACGAAGCGCCGTGTGTCCGAAGTTGTCCCAGACGTTGTTGCCCACATCCACCGTGATCAGGTAGAAATGCAGCCTATTGAGGTCAGCGGGTGTTGCTGTTTCAGTCTGATCAAGAGGAGGCAGCTGAGCGAGAATCTCGCCACTGAATACGAGCAGCAGGAATGCGGTCCAAGTGAGTCGTCGGCGAAGCCTGATTAGAGTCAGAAAGCCCATTGATTAAAATACTTCTGAATTATCCACTCTATGCGCCAGAAAAAACGCGAAAACTATAGCGTCATCGTATCAGAGGAGACAATTAGATCAATACAGCACTCAGTTGTGCTCCGGACGGGCTTATAAACAACCTATTGCCGCCGTTTTGTGTTAAGGGTAGCTGATGACGTTTGGCCGGGTTATCGAGGCCGCTTCGGACCACTTAACTTTCCCGCGCTTCCGCCATGCGCTCCCCACGAAGAATGTTGACC
>PBTW01000028.1 GCA_002729315.1 Gammaproteobacteria bacterium | reverse complement strand
CGAGCCATATACCGGCTGTAACCATTTTCATGATGGGGATGCGGCCAGATCCATAAACTATCGCATTGGGTGGCGTTGAGACTGGCAGCATGAAAGCGCAAGAAGCTGCAACGGTAGTCGGAATCAACAGCAGTAAAGGGTGCGCCTCGATACCCTGGGAGAGACTAGCCATAATAGGCAGCGACAGTGAAATTGTCGCAGTATTAGACGCAACCTCAGTCAGACCAGTTATGATCCCAACGGTGCTCACCACAATCACGAACGGACTCGCATTGCCCAGCCAAATCTGAAGCTGCGAAGCAATGTAGTTAGATAATCCAGAAGTCGTGAACCCTTTCGCTATAGCCAGCCCGCCGCCAAACAGCAGGAGGATGCCCCAGGGTATTTTCTTGGCATCGTCCCAGCTGAGCAGTTTTCCACCGATGGCTTTGCCTGCAGGGATCATGAATAAAGTCAGGGCCATGCCAATGGATACGGTACCATCATCAATCAGATAGCCTACCGGTGTGCTCCCCACCGATCGCAACAAATTGTCCAGATAGTAACTCCACCCGAAAATATCCACGTCAGCACCAAATAGTCGTTCCTTTCTTGTCATCAGCAGCAGTGCAAAAGACACGAATACCGCCAGCACGCGCCTTTCCTCAACTGACATTGGACCCAATTTACGCAACTCATTCTGGATGAATTCCCGACCAGTGAAAGGCGTCGTTGACGGCAGAGGAAAAACCACACGGGTCAGCAGAAGCCAAGCGAGAGTCATATATACCCCGCTCATCGGCAAAGCAAAAATCATCCACGTAGAAAACGTTAGGTCCGGTGCTTCAGGGAAAAGCTGCGGCAGTTGTGTCGCCAGCACGCCATTGGGAGGTGTGCCGATCAGAGTCGCAAAGCCGCCAATGGAGGCAGAATAGGCAATACCAAGCAATAATGTGAGGCCAAAATTCTCTGCTCGCCTGTCGATCACCTGACCTTGCTTCAAAAGTCCCGCGTTAAGCTCCTCGTAAAGCAGGATCAAGGACATTCCCATCGGCATCATCATTAAAGCGGTCGCTGTATTCGACAACCACATGGACAGGAAGCCTGTGGCAAGCATAAACCCCAGCACCAGTCGATGAGGTTGTCCGCCTACAACCCTTAGAATATTGAGCGCAATTCGCTTGTGCAAATTCCACTTTTCAACTGCCACGGCGATGATGAAGCCGCCCATGAAAAGCAAAATAATCCAATCCATATACTGGCTTGCGACGTTCGGAAAAACGACGTCGAAATCACGAGCGGAGAAACCGTCCTGAATAGACGCGGCACCGAGATCTACCCGACTGCCCGCACCCACCTCTCTGCCTCGCATGATACCCAGGAATGGAAACAACGCAATTGGCAACAGCGCGGTCGCCGCCAGCGGAATCGCCTCTGTCATCCACCAGATCGCCATCCAGAGAATGACCGCCGCCATTCGGGTTACAAGGGGATTGCCCGGATCAAGGTCAACGAACGCTAGCATCAGCAAAAAGACCAAAGGACCTAACCATAACCCCACTCTGCTGCGTGCAGGCATGGTGTTTTGACTTGAGGGGGAGTTAGTTGCTGATGAGGTCATCTGTCGGCTTGGCGTCACTGGAAGCAATGAGGTACGAGATCAGAATAGCTCTGCCAGAAAATTTTCCAGAGATTGATAGCTGCGTTCTTCAGCCGTCTCGCTGTAGACTGCACCGAAGTCAGGATTATTGGCAGCAGGATTAGTGAAAGCATGCATTGTGCTTCCGTAGACATGCACCTGCCAGTCCGCCCCAGCTGCAGTCATTTCGGACTCAAATGCGAAGACCTGTTCAGGCGGCACCATCGGGTCATCATGGCCGTGCAGACAAAGCACCTTCGCCTTGATATCTTCGTTTTTAGCCTCCCCAGCTGCGAGAATGCCGTGGATGGAAACGACACCAAGAACGTCCGCGCCAGATCTCGCAAGTTCAAGCACACACATGCCGCCAAAACAATATCCCATGGCCGCGACCCGCTTTGGGTCTACCTGTGGAATATTGCGTCCTGCTACCAGAGCCGCCCGTATCCGCCGCCGCAGTAAGCCCCGATCTTCAGCGAACGGCCCCATCAACGCCGCATTACCGTCGGTATCCCCGTCTACGCCGAAAACCCCCTTGCCGTACATATCCAGAGCAAGACCCACATAGCCCATTCCGGCGATACGCTCGGCAGCCTGAGTGGCATATTCACGCCGCCCAGTCCAATCATGAGCAATCAACACAAGCGGCTTTTGCTTGTCAGCCGCTTCGAAAGCCACGTAGGCCTCTAGTTCAGTATCACCGTCTGAATAGTCAAGCGTTTGAGTTATCATGTCCACCGCTCCTTTGGTTTTACTGTGTTTGGAAATTGACTCAATTCAGACCTTAAGCAGATCACAGCTGCCCAAGCATTGCTTCCGCCGAGCTGACCTTAATTTCGCCAGGCGCTTCTACGCCAAGATAAGTCACAGTGCAATCTTCGACGATCATACCGAATCGTCTGCAGCGCATACCCATGCCAAATCCGGTCCCATCCATTTCCAGTCCAATTGCGCGAGTAAANTCTCCGTTTCCGTCCGCCAGCATCAGAATTTNCNCAGCATTNTGGGCCTTGCCCCAACTTCCCATCACAAAGGCATCGTTCACGGCCATACAGGCNATGGTATCAANGCCCTTTGCCTTGATNGCGTCCGACTGAACGACNAAACCAGGTAAATGAGTCAGNGAGCAGCCTGGCGTAAANGCTCCGGGCACNGCGAAGAAAACAACTTTCTTACCATCGAATACATTAGCAGATGATANATCTTTGGGCCCATCTGCNGTCATCACTTTAAATGTAGTAGCCGGGACAGTGTCCCCTACTTGAATAGACATTATTGATTACTCCTACTTATCGATAAAACTAACTCGTCATGTGCCAGAAATACCACTTTAAGTTTCAGAATTGGCTGATAGTAGCAAATTCGACCGCTGTGTCTAATTAGAATAAGCAGAAAAGATAACGTCATTAGAAAGTCACAATAACCCTCATTTTAGTGCCCTTCAGGTCGATCTAGATGTCTGTGGACAATCCTTTTTTTATTGGTTCCGAATTTGGATGGCTACTAGCCTCTCCAGGTAATGCCCTCACCTTGCTTACGATGTTTGCTTGGCTTTTTCTGGTTGTCGGCTGGCTTAAGCTCTCCCGCTCGTTTCTCTCAATCGTCGTATTATTCATGGTCCTCACCTGCACATTTCCGTTAGGCGAATGGCTGCTAGCGCCCCTTGAGAATCGATTCTCAGCCAATCCTGCCTTACCTATTTCCCCAACAGGCATTATTGTTTTAGGTGGCGCGGTGAATCCTGTAATGTCCGAGGCGTGGGGGCAAACCGAGATTGGCGAAGCAGCTGAACGCGTCACAACACTTTTGTATATGACAAACCTATATCCAGACTCTCAAGTAATATTCACTGGCGGAAATGGCAATACCTCAGAACAAAACTTCAAGGAGGCTGACTATGTAAGATTTCTTTTTGAAGAGCTGTCCTTTGGCGAGCAAGCTATTCTTTTTGAAAGTGAATCACGAAATACAGAAGAAAACGTGGCACATAGCCAAGCGTTGGTGAATCCAAGGCCAGATCAAGACTGGATATTAATAACGTCAGCATTCCATATGCCAAGGGCTGTTGGGGTTTTTTGTCAATCAAACTGGCCCGTAATTCCTTATCCGGTTGATCACCGCTCAAACCGTGGCAACCTTTTGAGATTGAGCTTAAGCTTTACCACGAACTTACGTTTGTTGGAGGAAGCAGTAAACGAGTGGGTTAGTTTAATCGCTTATAGAATAAGCGGACGCACAGACCGTCTTATAGCCGGTGATAATAATCAATGCAGCATTGGTTAGAGCGAACTATAAAAGGTTTCATCGCTATTCAATAGTGCATTCTGCACAATTAATTACTGATTCAATCCACGTCAGATGAGATGAAACCCGCTCATACATAGCGATCGCTCCGTATCGCCCTTGCGTTTCTTCTTCATAGTTGACGTCCACAAGTTGACCTATGGCAACACCCGCCAAACGCACGCCAGCTATTGTCTCAATTAAGGCTGGACCGCCGCTGTCTCCCAAGCCCAGCATACCTTCGGTCGGGAGACTAGCAGATACTGCTTCTCGAGGGTCATCGAATTTATATCGTAGATACCTTCCTGACTGACTAATCCGATTAGTGGCGTATCGCATCCGACCATCGGCATACTGTCGACCCAAAGTGCCGATACCAAAGTAACCCCAACCCACAATCGTGACAACCTTACTAAGCTCATTCTTTGCCGCATTAAGCAAGATGGGTCGAGGGCTGGACAGTGGTGCAGTGAATCTGAGCAACGCCAGATCAACATTATCTGCAACGCCCTGCTGATAGCGTGGATGTTTAACCACCAGATCAATGTCTCTGGATAGACCGGCTACTTCTACAGCAAAGGTTTCGCCAAGGGCTGTTGCAGCGCCCAGTGAGGTTTCCTCCGCGCAATGCGCTGCGGTCAAGGCCCATTGTTCATCTATCAGCGTCGCAACGCACACTTTGCGCGCCCCTTCACGCTCAAGAAAAAAGACTGCGGGATAATCGATACTTTGGGCGTCGTAAGCGGCTTGCCCAACATCATGACGGATAATGATACCGTGACCATATCCGGTGAAGAACAGGGCTAAGAGCACAAGCATGAAGCGGGACATGACAGCAGCAAGTTTCATTCGGACCCGCGCCGCCTCAGCGGTCTCAAGTTCGGCTGATAAGTGTTTTTGCGCGACATTCGGATTAGCTTCAGCATGCGCGCCGTTACCACACATATTGTAATCGCGATAAATGCAAATATGCTCGCAGCAAGCCACTGCTCGTGGCTCCATCCAAATGCGTCAATCAGATCGGAAAACATGGAGGGATTTTGTCAGGCCTTATAGCACAGCGGCAAGTGATATGTGCCGAACCTCGCCGTGAGACAGAACTGAGACTCGAAGGAGTTTCAACAGCACCCGGTCGGTATCAGGTTTATCCGGCCATTTCTGCCACCAGCTGTTCAATGGCGCTGATCCGTTCCCAGGGATCATCTAAGTCTAGCACTTGCTGCTTTTGATCAACCGCAATGGGTATAAACTCGCCTAGACGCCAGCCAAGCTCCCACAGATTATCGTAGTCAATAGTCAGCATTTTTTTCTCAACCAGTGGATGCTTCTCCAGAGTCTGAAGCAAACCCACCAATTCGGCGTAGGTGTCATCTACTGGAATAGCCTCTTTGCCGAGACGATCTTGCTCGCTAAATGCCACGGTTGCCTCGAGCACATCGCTATCTCCCTGCCAGCAATCGGCAATACGAAACTTGGCCTGCCCCTCAACGGTAATCCCGAGCAACCCATTGTCCAGTTGATCCCAGTCGACCATCGTGCAATAAGTTCCGGTACGGTGAATGGTCTGGCGCCCCTCTTCGCTGACAATCTCCTCTCCCTCGCGCAGCAGACAGATACCAAACCCGGTATCGGTGCGCATACACCGGCTGATCATGTCTAGGTAGCGCTGCTCAAAGATCTGAAGATCAAGACGACTTCCGGGAAACATTACAACCCGTAGTGGAAACAGCGGNATATCCTGAGGGGAATTGAGTTGAATCGGCGCGGTCATTNGCTTNTTTACGCCAGAAGAGCATCTCCAGTTTAGTGAGCCCGACGTGCACCAAGAGCCGAAAGCAGTTTCTGATGGATGTTGTCAAACCCACCGTTACTCATAATAACAATCTGATCTTCCGGAGCGCTGCCTTCTTCAATAAAGCAGACTATCTCTTCGACAAAATCGAATGCGTGTGCTGGACACTTGCTTTGCGCAAGCAACGTGTGAAAGTCGATGCCTGATTTCTCTGGCTTCTTCCAAAGAACGAGGTCAGCGGCCGCGGTCGCCGCAGCGAGGTCGGCCTGATGAATTCCTAGGTTCATTGTATTCGAGCGCGGCTCTATGATTGCGATTAGGCGGCCGCCCGAATCGCCGGCAGCCATTTTGGCGGCCATGCCTCTGAGCGTTGTGTTAATCGCGGTGGGGTGATGAGCAAAATCGTCATATACCGACACACCCTCAATCGTGCCCAGATGCTCCATGCGCCGCTTGACTCCCTCAAATTCGCGCAGAGCAGCAACGGAGGTCGCGATGTCTATCCCTACATGGCGTGCGGCGGCAATCGCTGCAAGGGCGTTTCTCACGTTGTGCTCTCCTGTCAAGGTCCATTGCATCGCGCAGCGATTGACTACTTCACCCGTAGCTCCCTGACCATACTGAACGACTTCAAACGCCTCTCCAGAGTCCCCTGACAAATTTGCATTCCAGAATGAGCTACTTCCTGAAGCCAGCAGGCGACAAGCCTCGTCCGGCACATTTACGCCAAACTGCTGGGTTGGTGACCAGAGCCCCTGCGATAGAACCGCTTCCAGTGCAGAATCCCGATACGGCGAAATTACCAGGCCATTCCCAGGCACAGTGCGCACCAGATGGTGGAACTGACGCTTGATGGCCGCAAGATCTTCAAAAATATCAGCGTGATCGAACTCAAGGTTATTCAGAATCGCCGTTCGCGGCGCGTAGTGAATGAACTTCGATCGCTTGTCAAAAAACGCCGAGTCGTACTCATCTGCCTCCACTACAAAAAAATCAGACTCCCCCAGTGAAGCCGACTGGTCGAAATTCTTGGTTACGCCTCCAATCAAATAACCGGGATTGGCGCCGGCAAATTGAAGCACCCAAGCCAGCATGGCGCTCGTCGTGGTTTTTCCATGAGTACCCGCAACCCCCAAGACCCACTTATGCTGAAGTACCGCTTGAGACAACCACTGTGGCCCTGAGGTATACATTAGCCTTTCACGCAAAACTGTTTCGACAGCCGGATTGCCTCGGGACAGGGCATTTCCAATGATGACCAAATCCGGTTTCGGCTGCAGATGCTCGGGGTGATATCCCTCCATAAGCTGAATGCCCAGTTCTTCCAGTTGAGTACTCATGGGGGGATACACATTTTTGTCGCTGCCGCTCACCCGATGTCCAAGCTGCTGGGCGATGACCGCAAGCGACCCCATGAAAGTTCCACAAATGCCTAGAATGTGAATATGCATAATTCAAAAAAATAAGACGTCGGCTGAGAGAATGTAAATCCTATCCAAGCGCGTTAGTATTGCCTCACTCTGGTCTTTTTCAAACGCGGTCAATAGCAATCATGGGTCCTGCAAACAGCGATCTCTGGGAATTCTCTCTGAAACTTTATGCCGAGCCCGGAGTCGCAGCATCGTGCCTGAGCTTACAGAATCGGCACGGATTTGACGTCAACCTGGTGCTGTTCTGCATCTGGTCGGGTTTTCGGCATGGCGAACTGACCGACGACCTGCTTAAAACAGCGCTCGAAACCTCTGACCGCTGGCGCGAGACGGTAGTGCAGCCACTGCGAAGCCTTCGAACCCGACTAAAGCGCGACCTGACAGAGAGCGCCTATTCCTCCAGCTCAGAGATTTCGGCCCTAAGAGAACGGATCGAGACCGCAGAACTAGACGCCGAAAGGATACAGCAACAGGAACTGGAAAAGCTAATTGTGCCGGCCACCGGGAAAAGGACTGCTTATATTCTGGGAGAGCGTTCTTCGCGGAGAAATCTTGACAAACTAGCAGCTTCACTTGGTGCCACACTCAATAACGCTGTCAGCGAGCATTTCGACAGCCTTGTGAAGGTAAACCGTCGATTAGTTGGGTAGAAAATAGTCGTCTAAAGAGGCCGCTAGCGATCGGCACGAGCTATTGGATCTTGATCAACCCCGCGGAAGTTGACGCAATTTGCCTCGGATACGAACCCTTATTGCCTCGCAGCCAGATCAATTACGACTTCCATTTTAATGTCACAAAACGGCTTTGCTCGGAAATCAGAATTCGCTCCTGATCGCTGTGAGCGCCAAAGCCCAAGCCGGCACCCTCACGGTCAATTGCGGGACCAATCCCACAGTACTGAACGCCTCGATTTCGTAGGTCAGCCATGTCGGTGGCCCCAGTATTCATAGTGGGAAATGTAATCACTCCGTGGTGCTTTTTGACTTCGGCCTCTACCGCAAAAAACGCCTCTTTACTGATGCTTGCCTGCCCCGATGGTCTCGTGTTGCATTCGCCCAAATTGATGTCGACGACATCATCGGTCAGGTCGCGTAACTGATTAAGGAACCGGTAAAAGCGTGTTCCTGATCATAACAACCTCCTAACAGTCTGGTTTTAAGAATAATGGTTTGCGCCGATACAGGTCAACAAACCCATTCAGGACTGTGTTGAAACCGGACCCCGCCATCGCTGAACTAGGCCGGGATCAAGATCAAATAAATCGAGTAAGCGACCGACATGATGGTCGACCAAATCATCAACAGTCTGCGGATTGATGTAATGCGCCGGCATGGGCGGCGCCAGAATTGCCCCCATATGGCTGACCTTTAGCAGTAACTCGCAGTGTCCTGCATGCAGCGGAGTCTCGCGCGGTACCAGCACCAGTCGACGACGCTCTTTGAGCACAACATCTGCCGCCCTAACCAAAAGGGAATCCGCGTAGGAGTTTGCGATTGCGGATAAGGTTTTAACCGCACAGGGGGCTACGATCATACCGTCAGTTTTGAACGAGCCGCTTGCCAGCCGCGCCGCAATATCCTTGTTGGAGTAAACCTCATCTGCCAGAGTCTGAACCTCTTTCGGATTGCGGTCCGTTTCTATCGCAATGTTCAGTTTAGCTGAATTGGAAAGCACAAGGTGCGTTTCCACCTGCTCGATCCGGCTGAGCACCTCCAGCAATCGAATACCGTAAATTACCCCGCTGGCCCCGCTCATTCCGATGATCAGTCGCATGGGTGATTGACCTTTTTGATAGGACACATAAACCGGGCGATTGTTGCATCAAAAGCGAAGCGCTGGCAAGGGAGTTTCTCAGCGAGTACCATTGATGCGTCTGGCATTGTGCGCCAGCCATGAGTGCAACTCCCCTCTTCAGAAAAAAGGCCTTTGCGAGTCATCATGCCGAAACCTAACTTGTTCTATGCGCAGTCCGGTGGTGTCACCTCTGTCATTAATGCCAGTGCCTGCGGGGTCATCGAGACCGCGCGCAAGCATCGAAGCCGAATAGGTAAAGTGTACGCGGGGCTAAATGGCATTGTTGGTGCCCTGAATGAAAACTTGATCGACACCGGCAGAGAAAGCGCGGCCAGCATTGCCGCGCTGAGAGCGACGCCGGCAGGGGCGTTCGGCAGTTGTCGTTACAAGCTTAAGTCCTTCGAGGAGAATCAGCAGGAATATGAGCGACTGATGGCCGTGTTTCGCGCACACAACATTCGTTACTTCCTTTACAACGGCGGTGGGGACTCTCAGGACACCGCGAATAAAGTCTCTCAACTCAGCCAGGCCATGAATTTTCCCATTAGCTGTATCGGAATTCCAAAAACCGTTGACAACGATCTACCGATCACGGACACCTGCCCAGGGTTCGGTTCTGTGGCCAAATATGTTGCCGTGTCGATTCGCGAGGCTGGGCTGGACGTCGCCTCCATGAGCGAAAGTTCTACCAAGGTGTTTGTTATGGAAGTGATGGGCAGACACGCCGGCTGGATCGCGGGGGCGGCAGGGCTAGCTTCTGAGCAGCAGGGGGACGCGCCACACATCATTCTGTTCCCAGAAATCGCGTTCAATAAAGAAAAGTTCCTCAAAAAGGTTCAGACCTGCGTCAGGAAATTTGGCTACTGCGCCATTGTCGTCTCAGAAGGCGCTAACTATGGAAACGGAAAGTTTATCGCAGATGCAGGCGGCAAGGATGCTTTCGGTCACGTTCAGCTTGGTGGAGTAGCGCCTTTCATTGCCAACACGATCAAGAAAGCGCTGGGCTACAAGTATCACTGGGCGGTGGCTGATTATTTGCAACGAGCAGCGCGCCATATCGCGTCCGCCACCGACGTCGAGCAAGCTTATGCGGTAGGTCAAGCTGCCGTCGAATTTGCGCTAGCAGGCAAGGACGCGGTCATGCCGACAATTGTCAGACGGCCGACTAGGCAATACCGCTGGGAAATTGGCGAAGCGAAGCTTTCCGATGTCGCGAACCATGAAAAGATGATGCCCCGCAGTTTTATCAGTCGCGATGGGTTCCATATCACCAGTGCCGCCCGGGATTATTTCGCGCCACTGATCGCGGGCGAGGATTATCCGCTATACAAGGACGGTCTGCCCCAGTACGCGAGACTCAAACGGGTTCTGGAAAAGAAGAAACTGAAGAAGTGGCGGGCAATCTGAAAGTCGAGTTTAGGGCGCCAGTCGGTCTACCGTCCAGCCACTGCCCAGCCAACTGTATCGGAAACGGTCATGCAACCGGTGCGCGCCGCCTTGCCAGAATTCAAACTCATGCGGCACAACACGATAGCCTCCCCAGTTATCGGGCAGCGGCAACTTTTCGTCCTTATACTGCTTTTCAATCCTCTCATACTCGCGCATTAACTCTGCCCGTGAATCAATCACGCGACTCTGCGGAGAAGCAGCTGCAGCAATCTGGCTACCCTTGGGGCGGCTGCTGTAATAATTCCATGACTCATCTGCTGCGATTTTCTCAGCCACCCCGCAGATTTTCACCTGTCTTTCGATCACATGCCACGGAAAATGAAGGCTGATTTTGGGGTTTACATCCAAGTCCTGCGCCTTTCTGCTCTCATAGTTCGAGTAAAAGACAAATCCTGACTGATCAAAATGTTTGAGCAGAACAATCCGTTGACTTGGTTGTCCGTCTCGCGCAACCGTTGCAATTGTCATGGCCGCAGGATCAGGGAGATCCAACTCCAGAAATTGAGTCATCCATCGTTCAAACTGCTCATAGGGGTCGTCCGCAAGATTTCCTCTTTCCAGACCGTCCCGCAGGTATTCCCGCCTGAGTGCTTTCAAGTCCATAACTGACCCTCAAAAAACTGCGAGCCGACCCCCGAACTGCAGGCTCGTGTTTGAGCTTGCCGGCAGGGCTGTCTGACCAGGTCACGGGCAGTGTGCCGCGGCGTGAGAGAGAGCATCATCTGACAAAATCCCCGTAATTCCATAGCTGCTGTCGTGCAGTACCAGTTTTCGCGTAGTAAAAAGTGCCAAAGCCATGCTTGTCGCCAGCAAAAAAGCCCCCTTCATACTTATGTCCATTGACCCAGCGATAGGTGCCCTGCCCCTGATAATGATCGTTCACAAATTCGCCAGTGTAGTTTTCGGTATTTTCTTTGAGCCAGAGCTCGGAGTGCTGATTTTCCCGCCATTCCGACAAATTAAAAAAATAGGACCCCATGCCATGGCGCTTGTTGTTCCACCACAGGCCGATATACAGGTTGCCTTTGCCATTCCAGTGCGTACCTCGCCCGACCCGCAGACCGCGCTCCCAATTCCCCACGTAAACTTCCTTCTCCGTCCAGGAGATCGGCATCTCAAGTCGGCCATAGCCTTCAAACTCTCCGTCAAGAAACCCGCCTGTGTAGCGCCCCTTGCCAAATTCTGTCGTAAGTTCGAGAGTCCCCTCACCATTCACGCAATCACCCCGCTGGCATATTTCTTCAGTAACACTCTTGAGAGATTGACCGAACAGGCTTCCACCACTTAGCAGAAGAAGCAATGACAGCGCAAAAACAGGGAAAAAATGAGAAACCCTGATGTCTGGACCAGATGACTTTTGCATATCGCTCTCCAACAATCACGGACAGTCACACTCGACGTTTTGGGATTATAACGCGGAAAACGCTTAAACTGCAGGCATGAAAGAACACTACACCAGCTGGCTGTCTGATGCAGGTTACGACGAAATCTTCAGAGTTGAAGCTCTGTCTGGTGGTTGCATAAACAACACGGCGAGACTGCAGCTCGGCGGCGGCCTGTCGGTTATCCTAAAATGCAAAGTACGCGTACCGGCTGGTATTTCACGCGGAGGCGGCAGGACTGGCAGCCCTCACTCAACGACAAGCCGTCAGAGTGCCAGCGGTTCTGCGGGTGGCTGCTAACTATCTGATACTGGAAGATCTGGGTTGTGCTTTACCTGGTACAGACTACTGGCGCCTGCTTGGCGCAGGTCTGGCAGCATTGCACAGTGCGCCCGCGGAAACCTTTGGTTTTACGGAAGGCAACTATTGCGGGGCGACGATCCAATCGAATCCAATCACTCGGGACGGGCATCAGTTTTTTGCAGAGCAGCGCATCATGGCGCTTGCGCTGCAGTGTCTTAACGAGGGCAAGATGCCAAAAGAAACTGTTCGGCAACTGAGGTAGTTTTCATACAGGCTGGACAACTGGATTCCTGACTTCACGCCTGTACTCATTCACGGCGACCTTTGGATAGGCAATACGCATCGCTGTGCCGATGGCCAGCCCACTCTCATCGATCCGACAGTTTAGTCAGGATGGGCAGAAGCCGATCTGGCGATAACCGCATTGTTCGGCGGATTTCCGGCAGCGTTTTACCAAAGCTATAACGACAACAGTGAGATCGCGAGTGACTGGCAGGAGCGCCAGCCGTTGTATAACCTCTACCCTCTGTTAAATCATCTGCTTCTGTTTGATGGCAGCTATCTTCGCGACATTACCGAGATCTGCCGGCGCTTCGCCTAGACCCTTATGTCAAGCGTCGGAGCACATTCAGCGGGCTGATCTGAACCACGCCCTTTGTGGAGAGAAACCCGAGTAGGCCAATTACTCCCATGCCAATGAGCGGGCCCAAGGGCCACACCCAGTAATGGAATGCAAACTCCTGATCGAAAATCTCTTGCTGAAGGTAAAAGAGGCTGGCTTCGGCACCGATAGTTGCAATGAAGCCAGCAAGAAAACCAATGGTCGCAAATTCGATCAGCAGGCTGGTCATGATCAGTCTGCGTCCGGCGCCCAGAGTTCGGAGTATTGCATTCTCATGGAAACGCTCATCCAGAGTCGCATTTACGCAGGCCAGCATCACCAATGCTCCGCACGCCAGAACCAGAACCGAGATTAATTCTATCGCCGAGGTAACCTGAGCAATGATCGTTCGTATCTGCTCTATCAGGGCGTCAATCTCAATGACAACCATCGTCGGCACAAGACGGATTAGATCGTTCAACAACATTTTCTGTTCATTCTGCATCAGTGCCGTGGAAAGGAAGGTCCCTCCTAAATGATCAATTGTTCCGGGTGAAAAGATAATGAAAAAGTTCGGCTGCATATTGTCCCAGCGCACACTGCGAAAGCTGCTTACCTCGGCAAATACCGTTTGTTGATTGATTTCAAATTCGAGCCGATCACCCAGGCTGAGATTGAGCCACTGCGCATAATCTTGCTCGATAGAAACATAGCCCGGATCAGGATTTTCATCCCACCACTGCCCTGCTGTGATCAGGTTGTCAGGAGGCACGTCGTTTGCCCAGGTGACTTGACGTCGACTCAAGCGGCCTCGCACCCTGCGCCCCTCGTCTAAGGTCGCATCCGGCTCAGGTCCCGCGTTCAGTTTCGGCGCGCTGCCTGCTTCGGAACTCGACTCAACGTCCGCCAAGTTAGCGCTGTCCATTAGGCTGCCCTGATCTTCATCGTCCAAGCCGCCTTCCGGGTTGGGCTCATCCCCGTTGACCTGCGTCACACGAGCACTGATCAGCGGGTAAAACCCATTGCTCTGAATGTCATTGCCATCAAAGAATTCCTGAATATCTGCAATCTGATTACGAGTGATGTTCATCATGAAGTGATTTGGGGTGTCTTCGGGCAACTGCGCCTGCCATTCATCGATAAGGTCGGTACGCAACAAAGTTAGGATCAGTAGAGACATGATCGTGATCGAAAACACCATAACCTGCAGCACATTCTGATTGCGCCGGCGGCGCGCTGCGGTCATGGCTAGCTTCCACGCATTACCCGCTTTCATGCCGGCAGAACCACCGGATCGCAGAAAGACATAGGAAACAACTGACAAGGAAAGAGCAATCCCGGCAACGGAGCTGACAAGCACCGAGGTCAGCACCAGATCCTGACTGTACCAGTACACAAGAAAGACCGTTCCAAGCAGACCGAACGCGTAGGGCAATTTGTCACTGATTTTCTGCTGACTCATGTCCTTGCGCAGAACCCGGAGCGGCGGTGTTTCTCTAAGTGCAAGTAATGGTGGTAACGCAAACGCCAACAGGCAGATCAGTGCGGTTAGTGCGCCAATCACATAAGGCTCAATACCGGGCTCGGGTAAGGCGACCTGCATCACAGATTCCAGAACCTGCAGTATGCCCTGATGGACAAGCCAGCCAAGCGCCCAACCGGCAATTACAGCGAATAGGGCCAGGACCAGCTGTACCATTAGGTACATAAAGGAAATCTGGGATGAGGTGCATCCCAGGGTCTTCAAAATAGCAACGTAATCGAAGTGCCGCTCGCTATAGCGCTTGGCTGTTAGGGCTATTGCCACTCCGGCCAGGACCACGGCAAACAGAGAACCTAACAGCAAAAAGCTCTCAGCGCGGTCCAGTGCGTCAGCAACTTCCTGACTTTCATCGCGAACGTCGCGCATGTAAAAGCGACCGCGCCATTCTTCCTGAGCACGAAACCAGCTTTCGAATTCGTCCAAATCAGACAGTTGATCGCTGGCGAAGAGGTAACGGTAGCTTACCCTGCTGCCCAGCTGCACCACATTAGTCGCCGCAACATCTGCCATATTCAGCATCAGTCGAGGGCCTGCATTATCCATCATGCTACCACCGGTACGATCCGGCTCTGCAATGATGATCTGACCGACAGTGAGCTCTGCCTCGCCAACGAAAACAGAGTCGCCCACCTCAATATCAAGCGCCGATAACGCCCGGGCTTCTAGCCAAACTTCACCCGGCGGCGGTCCACTGAATATGGGGTGTCCTCGGGTGAATGCCTCTTCGGTAATAATAACCTCTCCTCGCAGCGGGTAGGAATCTGTCACCGCTTTTGCTGCGACCAGCAGGTTGCCCGAGTCCGAAAAAACCATTGATATGAAAGAGAGGGTTTGGGCGGTGCGCAGACCCCGGGACTGTCCTTCCGCCAATACAGCCTCAGGAAGTTCACCCCGGCCACCGACGATTCGGTCTGCTGCGAGCATGTTTGCAGATTCCTGAAGCAGTGCTCGCTCAAGCCGATCAGTGAACAGAGCAATACCTGTCACGGAAGTAACTGCCATGACCAGCGCAATGAACAACAGCCGCAGTTCACCACCTTGCCAATCGCGCCAGAGCAGCCTAAGCGCGACCTTCGTCAGGTTAGGGTTAATTGAGCCTGTCGGCATCGGATCAGGCGGGTGATTGTAAGGCAACGACCCTCTCCTGCCCGCTGGAATCGGAGTCCGAAGCAATCTCGCCTGCCACCAGCTTGATGATTCGGTCGCAGCGCTGAGCGAGTCTCTCATCATGGGTGACTAACACTAGGGTCGTCGAAAACTCGCGGTTTAGATCAAACAGCAGCTCAATGACCCGTTCTCCCGTCCCTGTGTCCAAATTACCAGTAGGTTCGTCCGCGAATAGGATCTTAGCCTCGGTTGCGAATGCACGAGCAATGGCAACCCGCTGCTGTTCACCACCGGACAGCTGGTTGGGATAATGATGGGAGCGCTCTTGCAAACCCACGCGGCTCAGAAGCTGCTGAGCTTTTTCACGCGCCGATGAGTCTCCTTTGAGCTCAATTGGCAGCATGACGTTTTCCAGGGCGGTCAAACTGGGGAGCAACTGAAAGGACTGGAACACAAACCCAACCAGCTTGCCTCTAAGCATGGCTCGCTGCTCTTCATCCATTGCCGAGAAATTCTTCCCGCCAAGCAGTACATCTCCACTGGTGGCGCCATCAAGTCCAGCCATGAGACCGAGCAAAGTCGATTTTCCAGAGCCTGAAGCACCTACGATTGCAACCACTTCACCTTCAGTAATCCGAAGGTCTATACCCTTGAGGATAGTGAGCAGCCCTTCAGTGGTATCGACACTCTTGATAAGCCTTCGGGTTTCAATCATTCGGTGGAGCTCCATTGAGACGGCGCGATTCTAAATGGCGCGTCGAGGGTCTGTATCTTACTGAGAAGGGCCGGAGTCTGCTATATTGAGGACAATGCACATTGGCGTAAGACAACGGGGATATGCCGGAATATGCTATCTGTTACGTAAGTACCTATACAACAGATTAGCCGGTAGTGTGGCACTCCAGTGCCGGATAATCTGCTCGCGAGTGATGACAATGTGGCTACTGCCAGTAACCCGGTACCTCATGAGACCTCCGATTTTATGAAAAATTTCAGCATTGTGATTCTCGCTGCATTGGTCAGTTTCGGTCTGGCTATCATCTCGCCCGTCACCGCATTCGCAGCAGAGCACTCATTGCAGCGCACCTTACTGGTTTTCGGTGACAGCCTCAGCGCCGCTTATGGCATTGACAAAGATGAGGGCTGGGTAAGTCTTCTGGCTGAAAAACTAACGACGGAAAACCTGAGCTACACCGTTACCAACGCCAGCGTAAGTGGAGAAACCTCCATCGGGGGACTGGCTAGATTGCCCGCCGCACTGGAGGAGTTCCAGCCAGCGATTGTGATTCTGGAACTCGGAGGTAATGACGGGCTTCGGGGTCTTCCTCTCGGGGTGCTGAAAGACAACCTCACGGCTATGATCGAAATGTGCCTCGCAGCACATGCGGAGGTCCTGCTGGCCGGAATCCAGATTCCTCCGAACTATGGACCTCGCTACACTGAGCCTTTCTATGCTCTTTTTGGTGAGATCGCAGAGGACATGAAACTGGCTTTTGTGCCTTTTCTAATTGACGGCATTCCGCAACAACCCAACTTGATGCAAGAGGATGGTATCCATCCAAAAGCCGAGGCGCAGTTCATGATTCTCGATAATGTCTGGCCGATTCTGGCCCCAATGCTGCGGACAAACTCCGACTAGCGGTTAATGCATATCTCGGCGCTGTGCGGCTCAACGGAAGGGCTGGGTTTTTAGAGAATACAGCATGAGTGCGGAAACGAGATTGCAAGCGGCAACGACTAAAAGGGAGAGATCATAACTGCCAGCCGAATCGTAATAGCTGGCCACTAGAATCGGACCAAGCGCTGACATGCCAAAGGTAAACGGCATCGCAGTGGAGCGAACCGATCCCAGATAGCGCCTGCCAAACACCGAGGCCCAAATGACCTCTTGCAGAGGCAACAATCCACCCCAACCGACCCCCATTAGCAAAAACGCAGCATACACCAAGGCATCAAGTTGCTGACCGCTGCTCCAAACAATAAAGATAACAGATATACCGGTGATTGCAGCGCCATGGCCCGCGAGCTTTTTTGGATCGTAACGGTCAATCATGATGCCCCAAAAGGGCTTACTGAAAAAGGCAGGAACTGAAGCCAGAGAAATCATTGAAGAAGCCACCAGTCGCGAATACCCAGCATCGGTCATCAATGGAATTGTTTGTGTGAGCATGACAGTGATTGAAATCTGGAACAGCCCGAATGCCAAAACCAGAAGATAAAAGCTGATGGTTCGCATCGCTTGAGCGCGCGTCACGGAGTTCTCGTAATCCTTTTGTGCGGCAGCCCCTCTGCCGGCCGCAATATCTTCACTGCTGCGGCCATCGGGATGCTGGCCGTAATCTTCAGGCCGGCGGCGAACTGCGAACGCTGCGGGCAGGGTCATCAGCAGCGATATCGCGCCGAGCATTCGCCATGATTGGCGCCAGCCAAAAGTGTCTACCAACACAGTCGCGACTGGGGGCAGCACAATTCCTGCCAAGGAGATACCCATGCCCGCCAGAGCAACTGCTTTACCGCGTTTCTCGACAAACCATTTGCCAAGCGTCACGTTTACAGAGAGGTTGCCAATCATCGCAGACCCGGTAGTGAGAAGCAGGCCATTGATGAATAGCCATTGTTCGAGACTGCTGATACTGCCTAGGCTGATCGTTGATAAAGCCAGCACCAGAGAGCCCGCGATAATAAATGGACGACCTCCGAATTTATCAATCTGGGAACCAATAACAAATCCGGTAACAGCAAAAACCAGCTGCCCGATGGAACGACTGGCCGTGAACTCCGCTCTGGTCCACGCAAACTCTTCGGTCATTGGTATCAGAAAGGCGCCCACCACATAGTTGGCCATACCAACGGCAACGAACTGAGTAAAAAACCCGGCTACGATGATCCAGTAGCCAAAATATATGCGCGACATCAGGGAGCTTCAGGTTTTGCCGGAAGGCAGAAAGCTTACAAGTGTATTCGATTGACTCAAGAGAGTAAAAAGTTGTGCCTGACGAAGTGTTAAGGAATCTGGTCCTATACTGGAGGAGAGCAGAACCCGCATTTCACAAAGAAATTTCAGTAGTAGTGACTATCTGTCTCTTCTCCAGCGCAGATCGCAAGATACTGCTCGATCACGGATTCAAGCCCATACTGAATCGACTCAACCACTAGCGCGTGCCCGATCGAAACCTCGCGGATTTCAGGAATCTGCAGAAATTTTCCAAGATTCTTAGTATCTAGGTCATGGCCGGCGTTCACACCAAGTCCAAGCGCTTGGGCGCTGACAGCGGTTGCCCGGTAAGCCTCAAGGACTGCATGCTCGGATTCAAGACCGCAATGATGCGCAAAACCTTCAGTGTAAAGCTCAATCCGGTCAGCACCCACCTGCTTGACACCTACAAGCTTTTCCGGAACGGGGTCAAGAAAAATGCTGCTCCTGATTCCGGCGCTGCGCAGATCAGTCAAACTGCGTGTCAACAAGTCCTCATTCCCAAACACGTCCCAGCCATGATCAGAAGTCAGCTGACCCGGCTCGTCAGGGACTAGAGTGCACTGCGCTGGCCGAACCGACAGCACAAGCTCCATGAACTGTTCTGATGGGTATCCTTCTATGTTGAATTCAACATCCGGATAGAGTCCGAGAAACTCAGTAAGATCCAAAACATCCTGACGGGTCACGTGGCGCTCATCGGGCCGGGGATGCACGGTGATGCCCTTAACATTGAAATTGATGAGTTTGCCGACAAAGTCACAAAGGTTGGGAAAATCTCGGCCGCGGGAATTGCGCAGCAATGCAATTTTATTCACATTAACGCTCAACATGGTCATCGCATTTTCTCCTCTGCCAGAGATGAGCGCCCCGCGTGATCCTGAGCGGTCAGAAAATCCATGGCAATTTTATGAAAAACCTGAGGTTTATCGGCGTGCAGCCAGTGTCCGGCTCCCATAATGATCTTTACGTCAGACTGGGGAAAATAAGCCAAAGTCCGTTCCCGATGTTTCGATAGAATATACGCCGAATCAGCGCCTTTAACGAACAGGGTTGGCTTCTGAAACGCTGAAACATGGTCCGGCATGTCACGAAGCGCATCATAACTTCTCTCAATCGCCGAGAGATTCAGCCGCCAGCAGTAACTGCCCTCAGTGTTGTTAATCAGGTTTGTCAAAACGAATTTTCGCGTGGGCTCGTCGTCAATGTAGTGCTGCAGGAACGCCTCAGCTGAAGCGCGACTATCAAGCCCGTCCAGATCCAGCGCTTTCATGCCAGCAATCACTTGCATGTGTTCTTTTGCCTGCGTCGGGTAGGAAACCGGCGCGATATCAACAACCAAAAGTCGTTCGACTTTAGCCGGGGCTGTCAGTGCCAGTTCCATTGCCACCTTGCCTCCCATGGAATGGCCCAGCAAATAGCAGCTGTCGATGTTCAGATCTTCAAGCAGTTGCAGCACATCATGTGCCATGACGGGATAGTTGAGAATACAAGCATGAGGAGAGCTGCCATGATTTCTGAGGTCCACTCCGATGACAGCAAACTGCTGAGCCAGTTGCTTACAGTGCCAGCTCCAATTAGACAAGCTGCCGAACAGACCATGCAGCACTAGCAAAGGCGCTCCGGAGTCCGAGAATTGCCGGTAGTGTAGTTTCAGGACGGCCAATCTAAGATAACTCTGCGAGAGCTTTAGCCACATCTTCATGATGTGTTTTAGTTTTAACCTTATCCATGATATGGACGACCATGCCTTTCTTGTCGATTATGAAGGTAGTTCGGATAATGCCCTTAAATTCGCGGCCCATGAATTTCTTTAAACCCCACACGCCATATTTGTCTGCGAGCGCGTGATCCTCATCCGACAAAAGGGTGAAGTTGAGTCGCTCCTTTTCTTCAAATTTTTTCAATCGTGTCACCGGATCCGGGCTGACGCCCAATGCGATCGCCTCAAACTGCTCCAGCGACTGCAGAGAATCACGCAGCCCGCAAGCCTGAATGGTGCAGCCAGGCGTCATGGCCTTGGGATAGAAATACAACACAACGTGCTTTTCTCCTCGAAAGTCCTTCAGGGAAATGTCATTCCCGTTTTGATCTGTAAGAGTGAATGCGGGCGCCAGATTGCCAAGCTTTGGCATGCTCATGAATGGATTACCTCTTCTTGCAAACGATAAAATGTCGGGTGACTTCCTTGAGTCTACATTATAACGGGCCAGTCCTCGCTCATGGTATATTCTTTATATGGTTAGTCGTCCCCGTTCGATCGTCGTACTCACCGGCGCTGGCATATCAGCTGAATCAGGCATAGAAACCTTTCGGGCTGCAGAGGGTCTGTGGGCCAATCATCACGTCGATGATGTCGCAACGCTGGAAGGTTTTGCGAGAAACCCAAAGCTGGTATACGAATTCTATAACCAACGAAGACGACAACTGCTGACGCCTGAGGTATCGCCCAATGCCGCTCATTCGGCGCTAGCAAAGTTCGAGCATGAATTCGGCGGGGAATTCCTCCTAGTCACGCAAAACGTCGACAATCTGCACGAGCGGGCAGGCAGCGAGAATCTTATTCACATGCACGGAGAGCTTTTGAAAATGAGTTGCCTCAATTCCAAGCTGGTCTTCGATATCAGCGAAGACTTCGACTACGATACGCATTGCCGCTGCTGTCGTTCGGCCGGCAATCTGCGACCGCATGTGGTCTGGTTCGGTGAAATGCCGTTGCAAATGAACCTCATAAACAGGGCATTGGAAAACTGCGACATGTTTGTTGCTATTGGCACCTCAGGCAATGTCTATCCCGCTTCCGGGTTCTATCAAGCCGCAAAAATCAGAAAAGCCAGTACCGTTGAACTGAACCTTAAGCGAACAGGCTCATCGTTTGACCAGCATATCTGTGGGCCGGCTACAGAGTCCGTCCCGCAATTTTTCAATAGTCTGCTCCGCTCCATAAGCGCAGCCTGACGCCATTTAGGGGACACGAATGTTTAAAAGAGTAGTCAAATCCNCTGCAGCCGGCCTTGTGACATTAATTTGTTTAGGGCTCGCGGGCTACTTGGCCACGGGNCCTGAGAAGCCTAGCCCCGAATCAGCCAGCACTGCGTGGCTGGAGTCCGGAGGCTATCAGGTCGGCCGCACTGAATTGGTCTTCGTCGATGACAGCCGGCCCACCGGAGAAAATCGGGGAATGCCCGCCAAACCGCAGCGGACCTTACCGACGGCCGTATGGTTTCCAAAAGAGCTCGAAGCTGCCCTGCCCCTGATCATTCACAGTCACGGTATTGTCTCGAACAGAACGGAGATGGCCTATCTGGCGGAGTCATTGGCCAGCCATGGTTACCTTGTCGCTGCCACAAACTATCCTCTGACGTCGGGTTCAACCGCCGGTGGCGCGAACGCAGAAGATGTGGTCAACCAACCCGCGGACATCAGTTTTCTCATCGACTCCCTACTCGGATTGCGCGACGAGCAAAAGCCTTTCAGTGGCAGCATCGACGAATCGCGCATCGGGCTAAGCGGGTTTTCTCTCGGCGGCCTGACCACCTATCTTGCCACCTACCACCCCGCCTGGCGTGATTCACGCATCGCTGCAGCGCTCGCCATTGCCGGCCCGTCAGCCATTTTTGCGCCACGCTTTTTTGAAACCAGCTCTATACCCGTGCTGGCAGTCGTCGGCACATCCGACGCGCTCATCGAACATGCCCGAAACGCAGCTGACTTGAGGACGCGCGCCCGGAATATCTCAGTCATAACCATTGAGGGCGGCACCCACCTTGGCTTCATAGGACTTGCTGACCCTGCTTTTAGGTTTATGGACAATCCAGACACTATCGGATGCACCGCAGTGATGGCCGTTCTGGGCGAAAATCCGAATGCAGCATTCGAGACCATGGGGGCCCCTGTTGACGGTATCGACTACGCGCGCGACCTGCCAGGAATCTGTGATTACGGCTACGGGGCAGCCTTGCATCCCGGTAGGCAGCAAATGATCACAGAAATCGCCACGCTCAGTTTCTTCGAATCAGTATTTAGCATGGACCCGGCTCGGCGGAAACAAGCCCGGACTCAGCTGACTGAGCACCTCGCCGCTGACTTTTCAGAAGCTTCTTTCGAACCAGCACAGACACTGGGCCTCTAAATCACACAATCAGGGTCAGAGTTTCCGGGAGCAGGCACTTGCTGTCATCGCAAAGCTGCAATACGACATTCAGACTGATCCTGAATAGCGCTGCGCCGCTGCACCGAACGCGACGTGCCCGAAGCCTCACGCGCAGCGAGTCCCGATAAATCGCAACAACCCCTGAAGGCGCCGCCACAAAGTGTGTCGCCTCCGGAAAGGACGAGGATTGAATTTTCCAATCAGATTCCTCATTTAACGAAACCCTTAGAGGGACAAAAGCACCGGCTTCTTGCTCAGCTTGAGTCTGAGGCGCAGTAATATGCCAAGGACTCAGGATACTGAAATCCACATCGATCTGTACCTCATCTTGATTACCTTCCTCTTGGGCCCGACCGGATTCCGCCCTTCCTGTTATTTCTTTGCGTGCGAATACTCTGACTCGACCACCCACGGAATATTGCAGCGATCTACACGAACCACCCACGCTGCCAAAGATCAGTCTCATTAGAGAGCACTGACTAATCGGGTTTTCATTGATAACCGCAGACAGACTTGCCAGCGCTTTGTCAAAAATCGCCCGAGCAGGCATCTCCGAGAATCGCTTTGGAACACGGGCCAGCCTCAAATCAATGGCCTGAAGGCTTTCAAGCATAACCGCGACTGGCGACAGCATCGCGCCGTCTGAGGCATTGCTAGATCTGACCAGCTTCGGGCCCGCCTGCTCGCGGGGCGAAAGACAGAATCGCTGATCATTCGCGTCCCAGAATTCTTCAATCACCCGAGCCGTCAACACACAGGCATTACTGAGGTAGTCCGGCTTGTCAGTAACGTCATACAGGCAGATCAGCGCCCCTATCAGATTGCTGTAGTCCTCAAGCTGTCCCGTAATCGACACCACACCATGGAGAGAGATGCGCTTTAATTCACCCTCGGCCTGCAGATTGTTGTCCAACATTCTCTGTACCGCTGATTCGGCTGAAGTGAGCCAACTGGCCGCTTCGTCAAACGGCAGAGTCTGGCTCGCCCAGACCAGAGTCTTAGCCATTTGAGCACACCAACTGACAATCATTTTATCATCCCGCAACGGATGTTCACGCTGCTCACGAACCTGGTAGAGCCGCATCAGAACTTCATCCAGATCGCGATAGAAATCTGGTCCGTACTCTCGAGCAGACACCGACAAGGGGCGGGATAAATACAGAATGTTGACGCCCTCAAAATTCCCTCCAGGACTGACGCCAAATAAGCTCATAGCCAAATCCGCCTGAGCCGGAGACAAGCATTTTTCCAGTTCGCTCAGGCTCCAGGTAAAGAAAGTACCTTCCTCTCCCTCGCTGTCGGCATCAGTGGCTGAGTAATAACCACCTTGCTCAGTCTGCATATCCCGCAAAACGTAATTGCAAGTCTGTCGGGCTACCCGCGCAAAGAAATCATTTCCCGTAAGTTGATAAGCCTGCAAATAAACCATTCCCAGTTGAGCCTGGTTGTATAGCATTTTTTCGAAATGGGGAGTCAGCCATTCCTCGTCCACACTGTAGCGATGAAAACCGCCGCCGATCTGATCGTAAATTCCTCCGCGACCCATGCCTTGCAGAGCTCGCTCGACAAAGCCGAGCGCCGCGCCGTCATCCCGGCGCATGACTTGATCCAGCAAAAAGAGCAGAATAGGCTCCTGCGGAAATTTCGGTGCGCCGGCCAGCCCCCCCAGACTGCGATCCTCGCGCTGCAAGCAGGCTTTTACCGCTTTTTCCACGATGCCTGGCTGAAGGGTCTCCAGCGGTTTGCGCTCACATAAGATTTTATTGATGGCCTGATAGAGACTATGAGCGTTTCTTTCCAGTTCGGCTCGCTGGCTTTGCCAGGCACCGCCTATCTGTCCAAGCACCTGCATGAATGAAGGCGCTGGGAAATAGGTAGCCCCGTAAAATGGTCTGCCGTCAGGCAAAAGAAAATTCGACATGGGCCATCCTCCATGTCCAGAGACAAGCTGCACCCCTGTCATATAGATTTCATCAAGATCAGGGAATTGCTCCCGGTCCATTTTGATGCTGATGAAATGTTGATTGAGCAGCTTGGCAACTTCCACATTGTCGAAGCTTTCAATCTCCATCACATGACACCAGTGACAGGTGGAGTAACCGATAGAGAGAAAAATCGGCTTGTCCTCTGCCTTCGCTGTAGCGAAAGCCTCATTACCCCAAGCGAACCAGTTCACTGGATTGTGCGCGTGCTGCAACAGATAGGGAGAGTCTTCTTCAATCAGCCGATTTATGAATATCGCGCGGCCTTCTGCGTCGAGGTGTTCTGTCCGTTTGTCATAGGTGCCCTCCCTCTGCGCTTCAAGCTCACGCAGACGGGATTCCAGAGTCGTCGTGTTTTCCGATGTCTTCATGGCTCTCTATCTGCCTCAACCGTCAATCAGATCTGCAAGCTGCTCTGGGAAATAAGGATGACCTGCGGCGTTCACTGCCGTGCAGATGATCCTAGCTTCCAATATCGGAGGGGCATCCAGTTCGTGCAGGATCGACTGCTCAAACACCAGCCGGACCGGAGTCGGGTGCGCCACTTTCACAGTAACCTGAAATTCATCGCCGGCTTGGAGCGATTTGCGGTAATCCAGTTCGGCCCGGACCACCATAATGACGATGCCCTCACGGGCCATCTCGGCGAAGCTCAGACCATGACTCAACAGATACTCATGTCGCGCATGCTCGGGATAATGTTGGTAGATCGCGTTATTCACGATGCCCTGCATATCACATTCGTAATCTCTTACTTTCAAGCTCAAGCTAAAAGACATGGCGACATATCAACTCACAGCTCACTGATCAAAATCTATGTAGGCTAGCTTATTTCGAACCGACCCGGTAGCTGCCGTCGTTACGGTCTTTAACCTTCAGGCTGAGACCTTTGCTGCTGTAATGGCGCTAGAGGACGCCAGTGGAGTGCAGCTGGCCGGCACCCTGAAAACGCTTGATATCTGCGGAGCATCAATGAAGTCGGAGCAGACTATTCGGATGGCCGGATCTCGAACTCCAGCTGCTCAAATGCCAACCAAGCGTCTTGGTTCAGAAGTGCCTCCCCGACTGGAACAGCAACAGCATACAGCTGATAGACTCCAGTCAGCACACTGCTGTCAAGCACAGTATCAACCAGTCTCACACTGAACCCTTCGCCTAAATCAACATTCTCCGCCAGCGGCACCAGTTCACCGGGCAACAGCGCGTTTTCAGGCGAAGCAAATGACGCCAGTGCGCCGTCGGGCAGCGCGACCAAGACATAAAAATCGGCAGATTGACTGCCAGCACTGTGCACACTCAAAGACAAGTGCTCTCCCGGTTGAAATTCCTGCTGATTCAGGACCAGTTCGGCGATGGCGGCAGCCCCGAGTGCAGCGGGCTTTTCACAAATATCCAATCCACCCTCAGGCGCTGCCTCAATGCTGTTCAGGAAAGCCAGCAAATCGGTCAATTCCGCAGCAGTCAGATTGGCGGTCTTGCCGTGCAGGTCGTTGGCATTCATAGCCGAAAACATGACTTCCAGAGATGTCACCGACCCGTCATGAAGATAGGGTGCAGTTCGATTGATACCACGGAGTGAGGGCGTATCGAACAGCATCCCTTTGCGCTCAAGGGGACCTTTCCCGGTCCCCACGTCATGCCGGAGCCCATCGGAATAAGTCGGCGGAATATGACAGTGGGCACAGCCGACTGTCTCAGAGCTGAACAACATCTGACCTTGCAACGCAGACACTGACATTGACGTATTTGCCTGCTCGAACTGCAGGCTCGCCAGATACATTACCAGATCATCAAGGTCCTGAGAGCGCCCCCGATTCGACGGCGCCTGATCACAGGCCGGCACACAGTTGCTGGGGCCGGAAGTCAGTCCCGTCCCGGCCTGTGTAACGCGTATGGCGAGTTCAACGTCATGCAACTCGTCAAGATCACCACTCCAGTGAAACGGCGGCGTGTCCGCCACCCCCAGCAAGCTTGGCGAATTTCGTGGGCCGTCTGCAAAGAACCAGGTTCGACCATCGTGTTCACCATCAAAATGACAGGTTGCACAGGCAATCCAATTATCCCTGGCGAGTTCTGGCCGACTGGAATCATTGAAGATCCGCTTGCCATTCAACAAGGGCTGAGCCAGTGGTATGTCGGTGTTTTGCACTTCGTCGGTGACCTGCAGCGTCTCGGCGTCTATGACGGAGAGCGTGCCGGACAGGGTATTGTTGACGAAAATCCGGTTGCTGGCCGAGTCAAAGGCCAGCCCTCTTGGGTTCGCTCCCACTTCAAGGTTGGCTAAGCCTCGGGAAGTCGCCAGATCGATGACTGATACGTCATTGCTCGCGCTATTGGCGACGAACAATCTGTCGCTGGAGTCCATCACTGCATCAAGTGGTATGCCAACCGGCTGATCGACGACATCAAGGGCGATTCGATTGGCCCGCATTTCAGTCCTGCTCAACAAGTCCAGAGAAGTCACCACCGGAAAGACGGTGGTGTCAAAAAGCAATGACTGGTTGGCGCTGTTGGAAAATGTTTGCGGCAGATACGCCCTTTGGCGGTCGTGATCCAGGACCAGAGACTGAGAGATATTTGCGCTGGAATTAACGCTAATCCTGCCTGTTACCAACATTCGTTGAGTATCGACAACACTCACGTCGCCGGTAAAAAAATGCGTCACGTAGAGCAGCCCGGACTGGGCGTCCAGGCGAAGTCCTCTGGGATCAGGATCAACATCAATTGTGAGAAGCGTAAGAAAACTCGACCGATGGATGACCGACACAGAATCCGATTTCTGATTGGCCACATAGATATAGTTGGTGTCACTGGCTACCCCGAAAGGCGCGGCGCCGACTTCCACACATCCCGCCAGCGAATCCGTTTCCAGAGCTATCACTTCTAGCGTGTTGGACTGCCTGCTTGTGACAAAAGCCGTTCTGCTGCTGCTGTCTATGGAAATTGCCTGTGGAATCCCCGGGATGGAGACTTCCGCGCGCTTGCGGATTCCACTCCGGACATCGAATACGGAAACGGAGTGCGAGTCCGGGTTCACGGCAAGCAACTCAGCAGTGATATCCGACAGCGCCAGAGAGCCACTTTGTGCTATAACAACGCCACAGTGCAGAAACAGCACCGTCAGCATCAACGATACCCGGGCAGAGACTCCGAGAAACGCGCTGAATTTCATGGACTGATCACCAGACGGCTCAAACAACAACACTACCGCTTGATTCTGTTGAAAGAGGACTACCAGAGTACAACCATTCTAGAGCATAAGCCCGGAAAGAATAAAACACTGTTTTTAGTAAGTCGGGGTATTCCTTCGATCCGGACAGCCCAAGGCCGCGCTCCACGCAATTCTCCGTCATTTTGTCCGTCCAACAGTTCCTCATCTCCCCTGTATCTCGCCAGCCACAGCAATAATTGGTTATCATAACTAGTAAAGCGTCAGTCAGCCTCACTGCAGATGGACGCATACATCGTTGAATAAAAACATCCACAATCACACGGGAAAGCTGCAGGAGGCACTGTG
>PBTW01000027.1 GCA_002729315.1 Gammaproteobacteria bacterium | reverse complement strand
GTGACCCGGAGTGTATCAAATTATTGCTGCCAGTACCGGGACAGCAAGCGCAACAGACTACAACTTTCAACGCCCCTCAATTTGGTATCGATTATTTTTCGATGACGTTATACTCTGCACCACCTCTGAACAGCATGTCATTGGACAGAGTTTTGACTATGCCTGCCAGCAACGATTTCTTCACACCAAAAAGCAGCTACGACCTCGATGAACTGATCGACTGTGGTTATGGCAGGCTGTTTGGTCCGGGCAACGCTAAACTGCCTGTCAACAACATGCTGATGCTGGACCGCATAACTGATATTACTGTCGACGGTGGCGAGTATGGCCGCGGCAAGCTCGTGGCGGAGCTGGATATCCGACCTGATCTCTGGTTCTTTGACTGCCATTTTCCAGGTGATCCAGTCATGCCCGGTTGCTTGGGGCTCGATGCCCTGTGGCAGCTGGTCGGGTTTTTCCTTGGGTGGAGCGGATTCCCCGGTAAAGGCCGCGCACTGGGCGCCGGAGAAGTGAAATTTACCGGAGAAATCCTGCCGGAAGCAAAGAAAGTGATTTACGAGCTGGACATCAGCCGTGTCATTGATCGCAAGCTGGTGATGGGCATCTCCGATGGAACGGTGACCGTCGATGGTAATACCATCTACACCACTAAAGCGCTAAAGGTCGGCCTGTTTACCCCTGAAAACACGTTCTAGTAACGCAAATCGGATTCGAGTATGAGACGCGCAGTCATCACCGGAGCGGGTATCGTTTCCTGCCTTGGCAACAATCTGGAAGAAGTCCGCAGCGCCCTGGAAGAAGGGCGCAGCGGTATCCGTTTCAACCAATCCTATGCCGATGTCGGCATGCGCAGCCAGATCAGCGGCAATGTGCAGCTAAACACCGAAGAGCTTATCGATCGAAAGCTCTACCGCTTCATGGGGGAAGCCTCTGCCTACGCCTATCTGTCGATGAATGAAGCCATCAGAGACGCCGGACTCGAACTGGACGAAATTTCCAGCGAAAGAATTGGTCTGGTTGTCGGCTCAGGCGGCGGTTCACCTGAAGACCAGCTTGAATCGACGGATATTCTCAGAGAGAAAGGTCTCAGACGCGTGGGGCCCTATCGCATACCGCGGACCATGAGTAGTTCAGTTTCCGCCTGCCTCGCTACACCTTTCAAAATCAAAGGGGTGAACTATTCCATTTCATCGGCTTGTGCCACCAGCGCCCACTGTATAGGACATGCCGCCGAACTGATTCAAATGGGTAAACAGGATATGGTTTTTGCCGGCGGCGGTGAATCAGAGCACTGGACAATGTCTCATATGTTCGATGCTATGGGGGCATTGTCGAGCAAGTATAATGAGACGCCAGAGAAGGCTTCCCGTGCCTTTGACGCCGAGCGCGATGGCTTTGTGATCGCTGGGGGGGGAGGCGTTGTTGTCGTCGAGGAGCTTGAGCACGCCCTGGCAAGAGGAGCGAAGATTTACGCAGAGCTGACCGGATACGCGGCAACTTCTGACGGCTTTGACATGGTTGCACCATCCGGAGAAGGTGGTGCACGCGCGATGCGCATGGCAACCAGCGGGCTGTCCGGAAAAGTGGATTACCTCAATACTCATGGGACCAGCACCCCGGCCGGTGACGTATCAGAGCTCAAGGCGATCAGGAAGGTGTTTGGCGATCAGACCCCCATCATCAATTCCACCAAATCACTGACAGGGCACTCTCTTGGCGCAGCTGGATCTCAGGAAGCAATTTATTCGCTATTGATGATGCAGGGCAATTTCATTGCGGCCTCGGCAAATATTGACAATCTAGACGAGGCTGCTGCAGGCCTGTCGATCGCCATCGATAAACATGAGAATGTCGAGCTTAATCGGGTCATGTCGAACAGCTTTGGCTTCGGTGGAACCAATGCCTGTCTGGTGTTCGACCGCTACCGGGCCTGAACCAACACCATTAATTCGAACTACAGGCAAGCAGCTAGCATATGACAAAACCCAACACTCCCATTATTGCCGCCTTTCTCTGTCTGGCAGCTGTGCTGTGCGCCACGTCCGCTTCAGCGCAACTTGAACTGCGCAGCAACCGCTCTCTGGCTGAGGCGCTCTCAGACCAGCCGGAACCGCTGCCTTTGGAGCAGGCCTTCCCATTTTTCGTCAGCACAATCAGTCCGGGCAAATACCGTGTGACCTGGGAGCCGGCATCCGGTCACTATCTTTATCAACACGCTTTTTCCTTCGCACAGACAGCAGAGGACGCCGGCAAAGAAATTGAGGTGGAATACGCGCTGCCGGCCGGCCTGGACATGACTGACGAATTCTTCGGAGATATCGTTGCTTACTACGACCCGGTCTCGGTCGAACTTCAGCTCATCACGGTCCCCGGCCCCGATGCCGCCCTGGTAATCGGATACCAAGGCTGTGCAGACTGGGGCTTTTGCTACCCTCCACAGAAAACCCGCTATCCGCTGATCCCCTGACCCGAAGCAGCGAAACCGGCGAAGTGGGCAATTTGGCATCGAAAACCCATGAAATACCACCCATTTTCTGCCAAAATGCGCAAACTTTGAGCAACGGCCCGGAAGTATCCTGCCCGACTCAACCAGACACCGAAATGAGCAGACATTGAGCAAACAGAGATGGCTAAAATCCTGGTTTTACACGGACCCAACCTGAATCTCCTCGGACAGCGGGAACCTCAGATCTACGGCTCCGACTCCCTGCAGGACATCAATGACCGCTTGCAGCAGCAATGCGCCGCAGCAGGCCATGAAATCGACGCCTTGCAAAGCAATTCCGAGGGGGTACTCATTGACCGGGTGCAACAGGCCAAAACCGACGGGACCGCCTTTATGGTGGTTAACTTTGGTGGCTTCACCCACACCAGCATTGCCCTCAGAGACGCCATGCTGGCGGCAGAGATTCCCTGTATCGAAGTGCATCTGTCCAATCTTCATAAACGGGAAGCATTTCGTCACCATTCGTACTTTGCCGACATTGCTGTCGGCAGTATTGTGGGACTGGGGGCGCAGGGTTATGAACTCGCGCTTCGGGCGGCATTTGAGCGACTGTCAGGCTAACAATTTTCTTGAGCATTACTTCAGGTTTATCCCCAGGACTTTTTCATGGACATTCGGAAGGTAAAAAAACTCATCGAACTGTTGGAAACTTCTGACATCGCGGAAATCGAAATCAAGGAAGGAGAGGAAGCGGTTCGTATCAGTCGAAACTCCAGCATCACGACTACCGTTGTGGCACCGTCCGCAAGCGCAGCCCCCATCGCTGCGCCAGCACCAAGCCCCGCCGCACCCGCAGCGGCTGAAGAAAAATCAGCGCCGCAGGCCACCTCCGGCCATGTTGTGAGCTCACCGATGGTAGGGACTTTCTATCGCTCTCCCTCCCCTTCTTCTCCTCCCTTTGTCGAAGTGGGGACCCATGTGAAGGCCGGCGATGTGATTTGCATCGTCGAAGCAATGAAAATGATGAACCAGATTGAAGCGGAAAGAGCAGGCATCATTGAAGCAATTCTAGTGAAGGACGGCGAACCGGTAGAGTTCGACCAACCATTGGTCACCATCGTCTGAGCCGGAGGCCAATCCGCCTTTATTGTTCTATAACACTGAGAATCAGAGCGAGAGCGAATGCTGGATAAAGTACTCATAGCCAATCGCGGCGAGATCGCCCTGCGCGTGCTGCGCGCCTGCAAAGAACTGGGCATCCGGACTGTTGCCGTACACTCCACTGCCGACCGTGACCTGATGCATGTCCGATTGTCTGATGAATCTGTCTGTATCGGACCACCGAGTGCCTCGGAAAGCTACCTCAACGTCCCGGCAATCATCGCTGCCATGGAGTTAACCGACGCTAATGGCGTGCATCCCGGCTATGGCTTTTTATCGGAAAACGCGGATTTCGCCGAGCAGGTTGAAAACAGCGGATTTATCTTCATCGGGCCAACCGCAGAAACCATCAGAATGATGGGGGACAAAGTCTCTGCCATCGACGTGATGCGTGACGCGGGCGTTCCCACAGTACCGGGCTCAAATGGCCCTCTGGACGATAATCACGATCGCACCCTGGCTCTGGCCAAGGAAATCGGCTATCCGGTAATCATCAAAGCAGCGGCTGGCGGTGGTGGTCGTGGCATGCGGGTCGTACAGAACGAGGCCGCCTTGCTAAAAGCCATTCATGTCACCCAGACCGAAGCCAAATCCTTTTTTGGAGATGGCACAGTATATCTTGAGAAGTTTTTGGAAAATCCCCGCCACGTTGAGATTCAGGTCATTGGAGACGGCAAGGGCAAAGCCATCTGTCTCGGGGACAGAGACTGCTCACTCCAGCGCCGACATCAGAAAGTCATCGAGGAAGCACCCGCTCCGGGGATTCCGGATGAAGTCCGCGCAGCAATTACCAAAACCTGCATACTGGCCTGTGAAAATATGCGTTACCGAGGCGCCGGCACTCTGGAGTTTCTATATGAAGATGAGCGCTTTTATTTCATTGAGATGAATACTCGCGTGCAGGTCGAGCATCCGGTAACAGAGATGGTAACCGGAATCGATATCGTGAAAGAACAGCTGCGGGTAGCCAGCGGCCTGCCATTGAGCGTCAAGCAGGAAGACATCACCATCAAGGGCCATTCTTTCGAATGTCGGATCAATGCAGAAGATCCGACAAGCTTTCTACCAAGTCCGGGTAAGGTAAAACTGTTTCATGCTCCCGGCGGTCCCGGCGTGAGGGTGGATTCACATCTCTACTCAGGCTATTCGGTACCACCCTTCTACGACTCACTGGTTGCAAAACTCATTTCTTATGCCGACTCGCGAGAACAAGCCCTGGTTCGCATGCAAATTGCGCTCGATGANCTGCTNATTGATGGTATNCGCAGCAATACGCCTCTGCACCGTGATCTGGTCAGAGACAGCGAATTTCAGAAGGGNGGGGTAAACATCCANTATCTGGANCAGAAACTCGAGTCTTGATACGCAGAGCCCGGCCCAATCCGATGTGGCAACAAATACAGATGACGGTAAGCGCCGAGCATTGCGCGGAACTGGAATCACTGTTGCTGGAAGCAGGTGCCAGATCCGTTACCCTGATGGATGCTGAAGACCAGCCTGTTTTTCAGAGGGAGCCGGGAGCGACACCACTATGGGGAACCTCCACTCTGACAGGCCTGTTTCCCCTAGAACAAAATTTGCAGGCCCTGCTCGCAACTTTACAGTTTCATCCTTGGGTACTGAATCGTGATTCACTGCAAATTGAGCCACTAGCAGAACAGGTATGGGAACGGGCCTGGATGGATGATTTTGCGCCGAGACAATACGGTCAACGCCTGTGGATCTGTCCCAGCTGGCAATCGCCGCCGGACCCTGAGGCAGTCAATATTCTTCTTGATCCCGGGCTGGCCTTTGGCACCGGTAGCCATGCAACAACTGCTCTGTGCCTGCGCTGGCTGGAACAAACCCATCTGCAGGACAAAACAGTGATTGACTATGGCTGTGGCTCAGGAATTCTTGCTATCGCTGCAGCACTACTGGGTGCTGACAAAATCCACGCAGTGGATAATGACACGCAGGCCATCGCCGCGACCGTCGAAAACGGCTTGCGCAACGACATCCCCCTGCACAAAATCACGGCTTGTCTGCCGGAAGCGCTGCCGAAATTGCAGGCCGATTTTTTGCTGGCAAACATTCTCGCCGAACCTCTGCATGAACTTGCCGAATACTTTGCCACTCTGCTTAAACCGGAGGGCAAAATCGTGCTCTCAGGGATTCTTGAAGAACAGACAGAGCATCTGATAGCGCGTTATGGACGTTGGTTTAGCCTCGACAAACCCGTGACTGAAGACGGCTGGGTGAGGCTAAGCGGCTCCCGCAGGGCGTGAAAATTAGCGGTTAATCCCCTAGAATTCCAGGTAGATGCTGCGCATTGACTCGCATGTCCTGACAGTGCTCGCTGCACTGAGCAGAAAGCCCTTTAGTTGTCAGCGCAACATCAGACTAACTGACCGGATTACTTTGCCCGAACATGGCGTTTCACATTACTCAGTGTCCGTGCTGTAACTCGACTTTCAGCTTCAGCGCTCAACTGCTCAACGCGGCAAACGGCAAAGTCCGCTGCGGCGCCTGTTTGTCTGTCTTTCTCGCAGAGCAACAACTCGTCGACAGCCAACCGGCGGCAGACAACAGCGAAACCAACGACTCCGTGTTTGTCGGCCGTGCGCCTGAAGACTACTTTGATCCTGCAAGCTTCCTGACCCGAGAAGCACTGCAGCAACAGTCCATGTACAGCCGGATAGCAACTACAGAGTCGGAAGTGACAGAGAAGCTTGAAGCTGAACGCCGCTCAACGTCTGTGCCGGCGCCGTCGCAGTCATCTGTCCGTCGAGAGTCTGTTGAAGAGTACGGGTCAGCAGAGGACCTCGCAGCCGAAGCAGGCTCCGAGAAAGGCCGGGCGAGTGCAATCAAGACCTCATCAACGCCGGCGGAACAGACGCTCAACAAAAGACAGGGGCGCGATTCGCCGGATAAGCTGCCACCCGGCCGCAAGACCGCACTCGAAGCCCTGCGGCGCACCGCCCTCCGGGGCCATCGGAGATTAGAACGCGTCTCCGCCAAGAAATTCCGACCCGATCAGCAGCCTTCCAGCATCGACATGGAAACCGTTCATCCTGCCATTGCTCACCGCGACGCAGCGCTGAACGCACTGGATTCATCCGGGTCAGATCCGCGAGACAGCCTCGACAGCGCTTGGTTCCCGGCCAAAGCTGATGACATTGAGCGGTCCCCGGGAGAACATCTCAGCTATAAAGACCCGCTCACAGATACAGTATCTGAGCGCGCCAAAAAGACGGGGGACGCTGAGGCAGCCGGCTCATCTGCTGAAAAAAAGCCGGTCAGCCGAACCCTGTGGGCAACGGCAGTGCCCGACCCATCAGATGTATCGAAAGCACAACACGCTGAGCCAGCCACCCAAGACTACTCACCGAAAGAAGCCGACAATGGCATAATCCGCAATCCAGAGGATCCCGACCCTAACGGTGGCCAGGCCAAGGCCTCTCAGACACCGGGAAAATTGCGGCGCGCCGACGCGGCGGCAACGCCATTTCCCGATGCTGTGGNGAAACAGAACGGTCAAGGCCAAAACAGCAGCGNGGCAGTTNGGGCCCGGGCGTTAAAAATGAAGTTCAAAGATGAGCAGGCGCCTGAGCAGTTTGCCACTGAAAATCTGACAAGCCTGCAAGCCGTTGCTACGTCAATTGAACTGCGCAGTGTTTACCCCACACGCTGGGGCAGAACACTGACCTTGCTGCTGAGCGCCGGCCTGCTTGGCATAAGTCTCACCGGACAGCATTTGTGGCGAAATCAGGAACACTACAGCCAGCACGTGCGCTGGCGTCCACTGCTGGAGTGGGTCTGCGCCAACCGCGGCTGCGATCTGCCACTTTACGAAGATTTGCCGGCAATCGAGCCTTCCAATCTCTTCGTCAGAAGTCATCCCAATCGTGCTGACGCCATCATGGTTCAGGTGCAGATACGCAACACAGCGCCGTTTGAGCAGGCCTTCCCGGTCATGATTGTGAGTTTCAACACAGCAGACAATGACCTGATTGCACTGAGGGAGTTTTCACCGGCGGAATACCTGCAGGGCACACTTCGAGAGTCAGCGACGATGCCTGTGATGGCACCAGTACCGATAAATCTGGAACTGATGGACCCCGGGGAAGACGCGGTGAATTACACGATGGCTTTTCGGCACCCCTGAGCCGCGACGGTTGCTCGAGTCCCGGGCTGCGCTGTTCAAGATCGAGCTCGTGGCAATAGCACAGGCCCCAAATGCGCCCATCCCCAGACCTCTTTCCTCCTCCGAACAGCACGCGTATTATTGAGGACCCGCCTGATTGGTCGCGACTCGACTAATGGGCAAGCCGCACCGAGAGTCCGCATGAAACATATAGGTCCCTACCAGCTTGAGAATAATTTGTTTCTTGCGCCGATGGTAGGTGTCAGTGATGCACCGTTTCGCGAGATTTGTAGCGAGCAAGGTGCAGGCCTGACTGTTGGCGAAATGCTGACTTGCAACAAGGATCTGTGGCACAACGAACGCAACCGGCTGAAACAAATTAAACCCCGCATACCAGGCCCTCAGGTAGTGCAGATTGCAGGCTCTGATCCTTTCCTGATGGCGGAGGCCGCTCAGCTCAATGAATTCCTGGGGGCCAATGCTATTGATATCAATATGGGCTGCCCCGCCAAAAAGGTACTGAAAAAAGCAGCAGGGTCTGCCTTGCTCAAGGACACAAGCCTGGTTGAATCAATTCTCAAAACGGTGGTTAGTGCGGTGAACATTCCCGTCACCCTGAAAATCCGTACCGGCTGGTGCCCTGAAACACGCAATGGACCCCTGGTAGCCCGGATAGCCGAGGATGCTGGCGTCCAACTCCTGACAGTCCACGGACGCACGCGTGCCGATCGTTTTAAAGGCGAAGCAGAATACGATACGATTGCCGAGATCAAACAGACCGTCACGATACCGATCATTGCCAACGGGGATATTGACACACCGCGAAAAGCCGCACGCGTTTTAGACTACACTCAAGCCGACGGCGTCATGATCGGGCGCGCAGCTCAGGGGCGGCCCTGGCTGTTCAATGAAATTGCCTGCTATCTGGAAACCGGCGCAGACGACTTTGTTACATCTCTTCCCGGGAAAGCCAGAGTGATTCGCTCTCATTTAAAAAAAATGCACACTTTCTATGGCAAAGTAAAAGGGGTGTGGTACGCTCGGAAGCATGTCGCGGGTTACGTCAGCGGTTTACCGTCGGCAAAGGAATTTATGACCGAATTCAACGCCTCTGATTCGGGACAGCAACAACTAGAACTCATCGAAAACTACTTTGACTGCCTGATGCAGCAAAGAGACGGAGCCATCGCCGCATGAACAAATTGGACGGAGCAAATGTGCTATCAAGTTTCGCCCTCTTAAAAACCGGTAAGCGATTCAGCCAGTCGCCTCAGCCCTCCCTTGAGACTCCTACTCAGGAATCCACGCTGCGCAGCCAGGTTGAAAGTTCTCTACAACGCTATTTCAAGCAGCTTGATAATGAACCGGTCACAGATTTACACCATCTGGTGATGTCGGAAGTGGAAGCGCCTTTGCTTGAGGCCGTCATGCAATACACAGGGAACAATCAAAGCAAGGCTTCTATCATGCTGGGTTTGAACCGTGGTACTCTGCGCACCAAACTGAAACTCTACGGCATGCTGTAACGCACAGCTACGCCAACCTACCGCTAACCAACTTTGATCAACATAAGCTATGAGCACAGATGACTCTGTAGCCGTTCGCCGGGCGTTAATCAGCGTATCCGACAAGACCGGCATCGCGGAATTTGCCCAATCACTTCATGCCCTGAACATCGAGATACTGTCCACCGGAGGAACCTATCGACTGTTGAGGGAGTACGGCATCCCGGCTGTGGAGATCTCCGACTACACGGGATTCCCGGAAATTATGGATGGTCGGGTGAAAACCCTGCACCCCAAAGTGCATGGCGGGATTCTGGGCAGGCGGGGTCAAGACGAAGCAGTCATGTCCAAGCACGATATTCCGCCGATAGACCTGGTTGTGGTGAACCTATACCCATTCGAGGCCACTGTGGCTGATCCTGATTGTGATCTTCTGAGAGCAATAGAAAACATCGATATCGGTGGACCCACCATGCTTCGCGCCGCGGCCAAGAACAACCGGTTCGTAGCGGTCGTAGTCAATCCCGGGGACTACGCGCCAGTCGTGAATCAGCTGGAAAACAACGCGAGCTGCCTCGATCAGAAAACCCGCTTTGATCTGGCCGTCAAAACCTACGAACACACGGCTGCCTACGACGGCGCCATTGCCAATCATCTCGGCGCGCGAGGAGCTGACGGGGCATCTCATGGATCTCCCTACCCCCGCACGTTTAACAGTCAGTTCCTCAAAAAACAGGATATGAGATACGGCGAAAACCCCCATCAAAGCGCCGCATTTTACGTCGAGCGCGAGCCCGCCGAAGCCAGTGTAAGCACTGCCATCCAACTCCAGGGGAAAGCGCTCTCGTACAACAATATTGCGGACACCGATGCAGCACTCGAGTGCGTTAAGAGTTTCTCCGAGGCGGCATGCGTTATAGTCAAACATGCAAACCCCTGTGGGGTTGCGATCGCCGCCAGCACCCTCGAAGCGTATGAACTAGCGTTCCAGACCGATCCCACTTCAGCTTTTGGTGGCATCATCGCGCTGAACCGCGAACTTGACGAGGGTACGGCCAGACGCATTACTGAGCAGCAGTTCACTGAGGTCATTATTGCGCCGAGCGTTTCTCAGGCCGCGCTGGCAGTGACTGCTGAAAAGAAAAACGTCCGCGTCCTGAGTTGCGGCCAATGGCAGCAAAACAAGGCGTCAGAGCAGGACTTCAAACGGGTAAATGGCGGCCTGCTGGTTCAGGACCGAGACATTCATCAGTTCAGGGAATCGGATCTGACTGTTGTCAGCAAGCGCCAACCTGACGCCGCCGAAGTTCAGGACCTGATGTTTGCCTGGTCCGTTGCTCAGTTTGTAAAATCCAATGCCATTGTTTACTGCAAGAATAAGCAGACCATCGGGATTGGCGCCGGCCAGATGAGCAGAGTCTACAGCGCCAAAATTGCCAGCATTAAAGCGGCAGACGAAGGACTGAAGGTGCCGGGCTCTGTTATGGCTTCTGACGCCTTCTTCCCCTTCAGAGATGGCATTGACGCCGCAGCAGCGGCAGGCATCACCGCGGTCATTCAGCCCGGAGGATCTGTGCGGGATGACGAAGTAATAGCAGCTGCTGATGAAGCCGGCATGGCTATGGTCTTCACAGGCATCCGGCACTTCAGACACTAGCGGCGCGAGCAACGAGCGCACTCGAACTCTTCAATCACGGAACCCTGCCATTATGAATATTCTTGTGATCGGCTCTGGCGGCAGAGAACATGCTCTGGCTTGGAAGTGTGCACAGGCAGAACAGGTCACTCATGTTTGTGTTGCTCCCGGCAACGCCGGCACCAGCCTCGAGCCAAAAGTAACGAACATCGCTATAGACGTTCTCGACTTCCCCGCTCTGGCGCAGTTTGCCGAAGAGAATCAGATAACCCTGACCATTGTGGGACCAGAGGCTCCTTTAGTAGAAGGTATAGTTGACTTTTTTCAGGAGAAGGGTCTGGCTTGTTTTGGCCCATCACAGGCCGCCGCCCGGCTGGAAGGCTCCAAAGCTTTTACCAAAGAATTCCTGAAACGCCACAGCATTCCGACTGCTGCCTTTAAAACCTTCACTGACACTGCCTCTGCCGTCGCCTATGTGCGGACTCGGGGAGCGCCAATTGTGATTAAGGCAGACGGACTGGCAGCCGGCAAAGGCGTGATTGTTGCAGAAACTGAAACGCAGGCTATCGCTGCCGTCGAAGACATGCTTCAGGGCAATAAGTATGGCAATGCCGGCAACCGCGTAGTCATCGAAGATTTCCTTAGCGGCGAGGAAGCCAGCTTTATCGCCATGGTAGATGGCGAGAATATTCTGCCGATGGCAACCTCTCAGGATCATAAGGCACGGGACAATGGTGACAAAGGGCCCAACACCGGGGGCATGGGCGCCTATTCACCAGCACCCGTGGTCAGTGATTCTGTTCATGAGCGAATCATGGAGCAAGTCATTCGCCCGACAGTCGCAGGCATGACCAGTGACGGCCATCCCTACGTAGGGTTTCTCTATGCAGGACTCATGATTGACCAGGATGGCAACCCCAGCGTAGTGGAGTTCAACTGCCGCTTTGGAGATCCGGAAGCCCAGCCGGTCATGATGCGGCTGCAGTCTAACCTGACTGAGCTTTGCCAGCTGGCTCTGGTCGGCCAGCTTGACTCAGCGAAGGTACACTGGGATGAACGTCCTGCTGTGGGGGTCGTTTTGGCGGCTGAGGGCTATCCTGACAATTATCACAAAGGTGCTGTTATTCAGGGGCTTGATGCGCAGCACAGCGACTCACAGAAGATCTTCCACGCCGGCACCCGGGAAGAAAACGGTCAGGTGCTGACCCACGGAGGTCGCGTCCTCTGCGCCGCTGCCTTGGGGCAATCAGTGGCTGCAGCTCAGCGTTCAGCCTATGAACTGGCTGCCAGCGTAAGCTGGGAAAACGTTTACTTCCGAACAGACATTGCTTACCGGGCGATAGCGCGAGAGAATAGTTAGATGATGAGAGACCCTTTAAACTTCCTTGATAGCGCCCTGGTTCAGTTCGATCAGGCGCTGCGTACCTGTATACCGGGCAGCACCCTGTCACAGCGACCTTCCCCCGCCAGCTCAGTAGAACCAGTGGAGCTTTCAGAAACCGACCGTCAACATGCTGCGGGCCTCATGCGTATCAATCACACAGGGGAAGTGTGTGCGCAGGCGCTTTATGCGGGACAGGCCAGCACGGCCCAGCTTGACCAGGTTCGAGAGTCCATGGAAGAGGCCGCCGCCGATGAAAGAGACCATCTGGCCTGGTGCGAAATGCGGCTGACGGAGCTTCAGAGCCGGCCTTCCCTGCTCAACCCGCTCTGGTACGCCATGTCGTTCGGACTGGGCGCTGCCGCAGGGCTGGCGGGAGACAAATGGAGCCTGGGCTTTGTGGCCGAAACTGAAAAACAGGTGTGCGAACATTTGGAAACACATCTGGGTAAGCTCCCTGAAGCAGATCACCCCAGTAAAGCCGTGCTGACTCAGATGATTCAGGATGAGCGTCACCACGGCCAAACAGCAGAGCAGGCCGGCGGTGCACCACTGCCGTTTCCCGTTAGAAAAGTCATGCTCGGCATGTCGCAGATCATGAAGCGAACCACCTACCGGGTGTGAGCAGGTATCAGGGCTATCAGTCGCCCTGGCTAGGCCTCGGCGATTTCGAAATCATGGGTGATTTTGACACCTCCATTTTTCAGCATGATTGATGCAGAACAGTATTTGTCTGCCGACAGTTCAACCGCGCGCTTTACCTGCGCCTCATTGAGCGCCTTCCCCGTCACCACAAAATGCAGGTGAATGGAATCAAACACAGCAGGAGTCGCATCGACTCTGGAGGCTTCGATTTCTGCCTCACAGGCAGTGACTTCCTCGCGCGCTTTCTTCAGGATGGTCACCACATCATAGGATGAACAGCTGCCAACGCCCAGCGCCATCAGTTCCATCGGACGCATGCCTAGGTTATGCCCCCCGCTTTCGGCCGCCCCATCCAGCACGATGCAGTGCCCGGAGCCGGACTCCGCGACAAACATGACATCTTGAACCCATTTGATTCTTCCTTTCATACTACGTCTCCGATGATTTATTCCGACATGCCACACGGCTGCAGGCACCATGGGCTATTCGGCGGGGAACAGCTCCCGGAGTTTCGCACCCGGCTGTTCTGATCCCATCAGCGATTCACCGATAAGAAAACCGAAAATACCGTTTCTGTGCATCAGCGCGACATCTTCCGAACTGTGGATTCCGCTTTCAGTAATCACTAGACGATCGTCCGAGAGTTCCGCTGCTAGATCGATACTGGTTTGCAGACTGGTAGTAAATGTGTGCAGATTCCGGTTATTAATGCCAATCAAATCCGTATCGAGCTCCAGAGCAGCCTCCAGCTCGGCGCCGTTATGCACCTCAACCAACACATCGAGTGACAGCTCACCGGCGTAGGCTGCAAGTTCTTGCAGCTGATAGGTATCAAGGGCGGCGACGATTAGGAGCACGCAGTCAGCTCCGAGGGCGCGGGATTCGGCAATCTGGTAAGGGTCAATCATAAAATCCTTGCGAATGACCGGCAGCTGACAGGCGGCACGCGCTTGCTGCAGAAACACGTTGGCACCCTGAAAGTACTTTTCGTCTGTCAGCACAGACAGGCAAGTGGCGCCATGTTCTGCGTAGTCTAAAGCATGCCTTGCCGGATCAAAGTCTTGCCTGATCAGACCCTTGGACGGTGAAGCCTTTTTGATTTCAGCGATTACGGCCGATTTGCTCCCGGCTATTCTGGCACGCATTGCCGCAGAGAAACCTCGCACCGGCGGCGCCTCGGTGATCGCCTTTTCCAGCTCGCTAAGTCTGCGCTGCCGTTTCGCGTTGGTCACCTCTGCCGCCTTGGTTTCGAGGATCTGCTCGAGAATAGTCATGTCAGGAGCCCTGACTCTGAGTAAAAGCCACAAGCGCCTCAAGTTTCGCCAGCGCTTCTCCGCCTGCGAGCACTGATTTCGCCATCTCCACGCCGTCAACCAGACTGCTGGTCAACTGAGCCGCATAGATTGCTGCCCCCGCGTTCAGCGCCACGATATCGCCCGCTGCCCTGTGCGAATAGTTCAGCGCCTGTTTCAAAAGCTTCAGACTGTCGACTGCGCTGTCTACCTGCAGCATGGTGAAATCTGCCTGCCTATCGATGCCAAAGTCTTCAGGACTGACCTGATAGAAGCGGAGTTCGCCTTCTTTAAGCTCACCCACTTGGGTGCCCGCACTGATACTGATTTCATCAAGACCGTCATCAGCCGCCACAACCAGCACGTGCCTGCTGCCCAAGTCTTTTAGCGTCGCGAGAATCGTCGGTATCCACTGCGCATCAAAAACGCCCATGATTTGATTGGGCGCGCCGGCCGGGTTGGTCAGCGGGCCGAGCAGATTAAAGACCGTTCGCACGCCAATTTCCCGACGAGCGGCAATTACGTGTTTCATCGCACTGTGGTGGGCCGGGGCAAACATGAAACCCACGCCGACACGATCGATGCAGTGACCGACCTCTTCAGCACCCAATGTCAGGTTTACTCCGGCCGCTTCGAGGACATCTGCGCTGCCGCTTTTGCTGGTGGCCCCTCGATTGCCGTGTTTGGCAACCTTCGCGCCAGCGGTCGCTGCCACCAGCGCCGAGGCGGTGGACACATTGAATTTATTAGAGCCGCTGCCTCCGGTTCCGCAGGTGTCCACCAGATGGCTCTGATCTGAAACGGTAACACGGGTAGCAAGTTCGCGCATCACTGCCGCGCCACCCAGCAATTCAGCTGGCCGCACACCTTTCATCTGCAGACCTACAAGGAATGCCGCGTTTTGTGCATCAGTACTGGCCCCGGACATGATCAGCCGCATGACTGAACTCATTTCTTCACTGTTGAGGTCATCACCACCGGTGACGCGTTTGATCGCACTGACTATTTCCACGACGCTCTGTTTACCCGTAAAGATCTCTAAGTTATTGGCTTTCCCTAATCCAGCTTTACGCTAGGCTTGCAGAAAATTTTCCAGCAGCTGATGTCCATGCTCGCTCATAATGGATTCCGGATGGAATTGCACACCTTCTGCAGGAAGAGATTTATGACGCACAGCCATAATCTCTTCCAGATTTCCGTTCTCATCTTCCGTCCATGCTGTAATTTCAAGAGAGTCCGGTAGGGTCGCTTTGTCTATCACCAGAGAATGATAGCGCGTGGCCGTCATCGGATTAGCCAAACCTCGGAACAAACCGGTTCCCTGATGGTGGATCGGAGACAGCTTTCCATGCATAACTTTACTGGCGCGGATGATGCGCCCACCAAAGGCCTGACCGATGCTCTGATGTCCGAGGCAAATACCCAGAATCGGCATTTTACTGGCAAAGCGCTCAACCACCGCCAGCGAAATCCCTGCCTGATCCGGTGTACAAGGCCCCGGCGACAGGACAATCTGATCCGGGGCCATCGCTTCTATATCTTCGAGCGTAATCGCATCATTCCGATACACCTGAACCTCTGCCCCGAGCTCACCCAGAAACTGCACTACGTTGTAGGTGAACGAATCATAGTTGTCGATCATCAACAGCATAGCGGGGCGGCAGCTTTAGTATGGCTTCAATCCGTCATCATAGCAGTCCAGTCCAAAGCTGTCTTGATCCCTTGAATGGCCCCTTGATTGTTTTCTTGGTTGTTCTCTAGTTTTCCACTCAATTGATCTCCGCACGCCGCCCGCACGTAATTCCAGTTCAATCGCACGTTCCCCTTCGCCTTCCTCAACGATTGCAAAGTGGTCGCCATATAGCTTTTTCTTTGCTTGCGAACCAGGAAGTACAACCAGACATCCGTTTTCAACGTTTGCATCGTTTACAGCCAGCGACACTGTGCAAGTGTCTGTACGTATGTTTGATTTTTTTGGCCAATATGCCATATCTTGATGCATAGGAAAGACGGCATTAGGACGGCACGGCAGTTTAGTGAGCAATTGCTCGTAATCTTTCTCCATATCTTTTCCATGGAGTTGTTGCGATATGAACCTGGCCTTTTGTTCGAAAATGTTATTTGCCCACGTAGGGTCGTGGGTACAAGGTATATTTATATTTATCATGTTGAAGTCTTCTGGCAGAGCATCTTGACCTTGCGACATATCTCCTATATCGTTTCCAAAGTCTATTCCATCCCTTTTCCCTTCATTAAATTCGTCGTAAACCCTTTCGATCTGTTGCATCTCCTCTTCCGTCATGACATTTTTCAAGGTGACATAACCGTCACGATGGAACGCCTCGTAGTCCTGTTCGGAGACAACGTAGTCGTTGTTAGTGTTCAAGCTGAAATGCCTCTTGCCCGTCCACCAGCAGAAGCTGCCACGCACGCAAGGGCCGCTTCTTATCCAAAATCTATTAACAATCATGTATGCGGTTGCAACTTGAGAGAAAATCGCAGGCAAAGGGATACTGTAGCGACTTTAGGCAAAGGGATACTTTAGCGAAGCTTGCCCATCAATAACGAGAAGTTTCCGGAAAGAACGGCGGCAATGAGCAGCAGCTCAGATGATTGAGTTAACACTATATTATATATTCTTCTTCATCGTATCATCATCATCAATCACCACATCATATCATCAAAAAAACCCATTAAAAAAATTATTATTCCCCGAGTCGTCCAGTTGTATTTTCTATTATAATTATTGAAAAAATAATATTTTTAAAACAGGTTACTATTGACATTTTA
>PBTW01000026.1 GCA_002729315.1 Gammaproteobacteria bacterium | reverse complement strand
ATTCGCGGGCCAGAAGTCTCTCCGTCACGTTCGGCGAGAACTTCCTGTGCCGCTGCGATTCTGAACCTCAGCTCTTGGGCGAACTCGCCGTTCGGATCGACCTGAATCATCAATCGCCAGTAATCGATCGCGTCCGAGTAATCTTCTCTCTGCTCTGCGTCTGCTGCCAATAGTTGCAGTACCGACATCTCATTCGGATTGATTGCCCTGGCTTCATCTATAACTGCCCTGATTTGAGAGCTGAACTCAAACTCTGCATTGATGTACATCGCCATGGCTATTCTTCCGAGCACCAGCGCTTTCTCTGGCGTCGCATCAAGTAGGTCTGCCGCCCTCTGGTAAGCAATCTGTGCTTCCTCGAACAGAGCAACAGCCGCAAAATTCTCGGCGAGGAAGTAAAATGCCCATGGCATGTCCGGATGAGTTTGCGCCAGCTCGCCAAGCGTAACAATTAGTTCGCGGGTCTCATTAATATCCCCCTGGTTATCAACTGTACGCTGAAACAAATCCATAACTTGCACATCATCGATGTAACCCCATTGACTATAAAGACCATACGCTAAAACCGGCAAAGCCAAGACAAATGCCAGAGGCATCAGGTAGGTCGGCGTGATCAGCGCTCCCCCGTTATCGCCGGGTTTTGTTGGGCGTACGTTTGCGGAGGATATGGCCTTATCTTTCAGCTCGACATCAGCCAGCAGACCCAACTGCAGTTCAGACAGCAAAAGATCGAACTGCTGCTGGTCCAGATTGCCAGCAGACAACTCAGCCTCGAGCTCGTCGCTACGCTCCTGAAAAAGCACAATATTGGCTTGCTTACGCAGTTCATCAGAGTCAACAAGCTGGGAGTTTGCGCGCAGCCAAAGGGGTCCTAAAACGAAAAGCGCAGCGAGTAAAAACAGTCCTGCGGTGACTATCCAAAACACGATGAGGTCCTCGAGCCTAGCCGTTTAGCCCTTAGCCTTCAGTAAAGCCTGAAGTTTCTCGCGTTGCGCATTATCCAGTCTCGGATTTCTCTTCTCCGTCTCGCCGGCTTTGCGTGATACGACGATTGCAGCAGCGCCACCAATCAGCAAAAAGATAAGCGGCCCAAACCAGAGGAACAGGGTCTCCATGCGCAAACGCGGTTTGTAGAAAATAAAATCACCATATCGTTCAAACATGAACCGCTCAATCTCTGTATTTGTCATGCCTTCTAGAATCATGCGGTGAATCTCGCGCCTCAGATCTTCAGCAACTCCTCCGCTGGACCCCGAGAGGTTCGTGTTTTGGCACATGGGACAACGCAATTCATCAGACAATTGTCTAAATCTCTGCTGCTGCTCTGCAGTTTGAAACTCGAAGGTGTCGACTTGAGCGTGCACCATGGGCACAGTTGTAGCGTAAGCCGCAAACAGAAGAATCAATCGAGCGGAAGCCATAAATGAAACATACATCGAAGAGAATGACATCAGCGGTTTCCCGCTTGCAGTTCAGCAATCGCGGGCAAAAACTCCTCAGCCCAGACGGTCTCATCTAATACACTTACATGCCGGTATCGGATCACGCCCTCAGAATCAACTAGATAGGTCTCAGGAGCCCCATAGACTCCGAGATCTATGCCAAACCTGCCGTTGGCGTCCGCAATACTGAACGCAAAAGGGTTACCGTTGGTCTCCAGCCAGCTTTTAGCAAGCTCCGACTGGTCCTTGTAATTCACACCAACCACAGGTATCGCACCTTCCTCAGAAAGACGCATAAAAGTAGGATGCTCCACAAGGCATGGCAGACAGTAGCTGCCCCAGACGTTGAGAAGAAAAATCTGTTCGGGCAGATTGGCGTTGGTGACTGATTCTCCATCCACCGTGCGAAGTTGGAACTGAGGCATAGGTTTGTCAATGAGCATAGAAGGCAGCTCTTTAGGATCCAGAAAGAGACCTCGCCAGAGCAGCAATGCCAAAGCCAGAAATCCGGCGACCGGCAAGTAAAACGCTAGTCTGCTCATATCGAATCATCCTCAAACACATACATCCTAAATCTTCTGCTCTGTCCCTCGGTTGCCATGAATATTACGCAGGCTGCAACTCCGTTGAGGTTTGTGTTTCAGAGCCCCTGCCTGACTCCCGGGCTGCTCTTACCCGAAGCCGGCGATAACGTTTATCTCCAGCAGCCAACGTGCCGCCGATTGCCATGAGTATTGCACCAAGCCAGATCCAACGTACAAACGGTTTAACGTACAGGGTCATTGACCAGGCGCCAGCTCCTTTTCCCTCACCCAGTGTGACAAACAGGTCACGGAAAAAGCCCGCATCAATGGCCATCTCGGTTGACGGTGTTCCGCTGGCCACGTATAGGCGGCGCTGAGGATACAATACTGTGAGCAATTCGCCGGCGTTGACCACAGTGAGTTCAGCCTCATCGCCGATGTAGTTAGGACCTTCTATACGCTTGCTTCCCTCCAGGGTGAAGAGGTAGCCCCCTAGTTCAACTGATTCACCGGGCGCCAGCAATACGCTCCGCTCCTCGGAGAAGAAACTGGTAAGAGCAGCGCCAACAAGCATGACAGCAATTCCGATGTGAGCCAGCACCATGCCGTAGTAACTGAAACTCAAAGATTTAATGCCAGCAAAAGTCGACCGCTTGTTTGAAACTTTATTACTGATGTCTTTGCCGATGGCAAAGACAATCCAACTGGCGAGGATCAGAGTTACGGTTGCCGCCAAAGAAAATTTAGTCAGCACTATCAAGGGTAAGATCAGCCCAATCACCAAACTGGCGAACAACACCTTGCTGAGTTGCGCCGCAAGATAGGCCCAAGAGGTCCGTTTCCAGCGACTTAACGGCCCGACACCAACAAATAGAAACAGCAGCATCATCAGGGGCACAAAGATGGTATTGAAGTAAGGCGGCCCGATACTGATCAGGTCATCAGTGACGGCCTGATAAACCATCGGAAACAGAGTCCCTAGAAAGATCGAAGCCGCCGATACCACCAGAATCACATTATTCACCAACAAAAAGAATTCTCGCGAGTTATATTCAAAACCGAAGCTACCCTTCATCAAAGGCGCTCGCAGCGCAAAGAGCAGAAGAGAGCCCCCGATCGAGATACCCAGTATGCCGAGGATAAAGAATCCCCTGGAGGGGTCACTAGCAAACGCATGCACCGAGGTAAGCAGGCCGGAGCGCGTAATAAAAGTACCCAGCAGACTGCCGGAGAAGGCAAGGATTGCCAACAGCACAGTCCAGCTCTTAAACATTCCACGCTTCTCGGTCACCGCCAGAGAGTGAATCAGAGCCGTGCCGAGCAGCCACGTAATCATGGGGGGATTTTCTACAGGATCCCACGCCCACCATCCGCCCCAGCCTAACTCGTAATATGCCCACCAACTGCCGAGGGCTATTCCCACGGTCAATATCGCCCACGCCACATTAGCCCACGGGCGGGACCAACGGGCCCAGGCTGCATCCATCCGTCCGCTCAAAAGCGCGGCAATGGCAAAGGCGAAGACTACAGAGAATCCAACGTAGCCCATATAAAGCGTCGGTGGGTGCAGTATGAAACCGATATCCTGAAGAGCCGAATTGAGATCAGCGCCATCGGCCGGCGGCAAAGGCACAATGCGGTCGAACGGGTTGGAAGTCGCCAGCATAAATAAAATATAGCCAAAAATCAGGATTCCTAACACCCCGAGAACCCGCGCCACAAATTCCTCCGGCATGCTTTTGCTGAAGATTCCTACTGACAGCATCCATCCAGCTAACATAAAGGTCCAGAGCAAGAAGGAGCCTTCGTGGCCGCCCCACACCGCAGTGAACTTGTAACGCATGGGCAACAGAGTATTCGAATGCTGGGCGACAAACGACACTGAAAAGTCGTCAGTGATGAAGGCATAAGCCAGCGCTGAAATCGCCAGCCCGAGAAAAACAAACACGCCCGCAGTCAGCGGACGAGCCATGCTGATCCAGACCTGATTATTGAAGTGAGCGCCCGCAATGGGGAGACCGCCCAGTAAGGCGCTTAAACATAGCGCGAGGATCAAGGAAAAAGAGCCCAGTTCAGGTATCATTTGGTCGGTCCTTTAGGTGCCAGGTCGAGTGACGGCACCTTCGGGAGCCGTACCGGCGGCATCCAAGGCCGCTTTGACTTCTGGTGACATGTAATTTTCATCATGCTTGGCCAATACGCGCGAAGCCCGGAAGACGCCGGCATTATCTAAACTCCCTTCGACTACGATACCCTGCCCTTCACGAAAAAGGTCAGGCAGAATGCCCTCGTGGTAGATTGGTACATCATTTGCGTAATCGGTAGCCACGAAACGGACTGCGAGGCTGTCCGCGGCAGATTGCACCGAGCCTTCGCGCACCATCCCCCCTATCCGAATGCGCTGCCCCGCATTCACTTCACCTTGAGCAACCTGAGTTGGCGTGTAGAACAGGTCGATGTTCTGACTCAACGCATAAAGAGTCAGACCTATGGCAACACTGAGGCCTGCAGCAACAAACAGAATGACACCTAAGCGCTTTCGGCGATGTGCTTTCATGCACTTTCCTCCTCAGTCGTTTCTGATCCAGTTGGCCTCTGCGTGTCTGCACTAGCAGACCTTGACGGGATTTGAGCGTTAAGTGCATAACGGCGCTTGAGGTTTCGGATTATTTGCCTGTTTTTACGCAAGGGCCCATACAGGTTGACCGTCAGAAAAATAAGGAACATGCCATACACAGACCACACGTTGAAGGCATAGCCGCCCATCTCGATAAATTCTTGAAAATTTGAAAATTGCATGCTTCAAAAGCCCTTATTCCTAGCTTTTCGCAACCAGGTCCATAACCCACTGCGCCCTTTTCTCTCTCTGTAAGATTTCATTCCGGGTCGACAGTATGAGGCTTATCGCAAAGAACAGATATACGGCTACAATCATGAAGATAAGTGGCAACCAAATTTCAGGGCCGTTAGCCTGATCGGCCGCCAACGTGAAGTTGCTCGATGTCTGATGCAGCGTATTCCACCAATCGACGGAATATTTGATGACCACAACGTTTATGCAACCGACGATACTGAGCAGTGCGCAAGCCCGTGCCGCTCCTTCAGAGTCCTCCAGTGCGGTCCTGAGCGACACAACACCAAGCAGTAGGAAAAACTGCAGTAGCAGAGAGGTCAATCGGCCGTCCCAGACCCACCAGGTTCCCCAGGTATCCACCCCCCAAATGGAGCCGGACGCCAGCGCCAGCGCGGTGAACCAAGCTCCGAGGGGCGCGGCAACTTTTACAACGACATCAGCGAGCTTCATCCGCCAAACCAGGAAAACGGTGCCAGACATCGCCATCAGCGGAAAAAAGGCCAGAGAGATACTCGCGACAGGCACGTGCACATAGAAGATACGGTTTGTCAGTCCCTGTTGATAATCCTCGGGCACGAACAACAGCGCCCAGGTCACCCCGATCAGCAGGAACGTAAACATTGCGCCGACGAGCCAGGGCAGCCACTTACCAGACAGCTCATAAAACCACTTGGGGGAGCCCCATTTATGAAACCAGGTCCAATCCATCTTCAGATACCGGTAAATTGAGAGGAAGCACTATATCACGGCTTCTGTCGTCCGATCAGTGCGCATTCTAACCTATTGTTATTACGTGGATAAACGCAAAATGGACCACAAGCTGTCAGTTTACACTAACGCGCAAAGCAGCAGCAGAAGCTAGAGGCGCCAGTGTAAACGAGGCAACCAGCATAGCCCCCATGATCGCCAGGTAGCCTGAGAGCGAGGCGCCTTCGAGAGTTTGTGATACGGTCAAGGTTCCTGCTATGAGCACCGGAACGCTCATGGGAAGGGTGATGACCGCAAGGATCAGCCCCCGACTTCCCAGACCGACGGTCAAAGCTACGCCGATGGAGCCCAGCAAGCTCAGCACTGGTGTGCCGAGCAGCAACGTCAGCACCAGCGTCGAATACGCACCTTCAGGAAAATTAAGCATATAGGCAATCAGCGGTGACACCAACACGATAGGGAGTCCACTGACTAACCAATGGGCGACATTCTTTGCCAAAACCAAAAAGTAAAGTGGGTGACGACTGAGCATCAAAAGTTCGAGAGAGCCATCTTCAAAGTCCGCACGGAACAAATTGTCCATCGCCAGCAGAGAAGCAAGCAACGCCGAAATCCACAGCACGCCCGCCGAGATCTCTCCAAGCATCTCAGGCTCCGGTGAAACACCGATTGGGAACAAAGTCGCGACCAGAACAAAGAACATAAACGGATTTAACAGATCATTTTTTCTTCTGTAGGCGATCAGCAAATCTCTTCGCAAGGTCGCAAGTACCGCCCCAACAAGAGTTGAGCGCACTGCACTCATGACAGGCTAACTCTCGGCTTTCTGTCTTCCCCGAGAGTCAGCTCAGTGAGACCCTCGACAGCCATAGCATGGTGAGTCGTGACAAGAACCGACCCGCCCCGATCACTGTGCTGCCCGATCAGATTTTCCAGAAATGCGACACCTCGGACATCAAGCGTTGTAAAGGGTTCATCCAGCACCCAAAGACGCGCTTTTGACAACAACAGCCGGGCGAGACTGACTCGTTGATGCTGACCTGCAGACAGCGTAAAGCATTGTGAATCTTCGAAGCCCTGCAGACCAACCTTTGCGAGAGCCACGTCTATCTCATCCGCGCTGATCTGTCTGCGCAAATGGCCTGACCACAGTAAATTTTCTCTTGGAGTCAGCACCTTGCTGACTCCCACTCGATGTCCAAGATAGAGCATTTCGTCACGGAACTCTTCCACACAATTCGCGAGTAATTCTCCGCGCCATCGGATAAGGCCCTGATAATTGTCGTTCAGTCCACACAGGATCCGCAGTAAGGTCGTTTTTCCGGACCCGTTACCCCCTTTAATTTGGAGCACCTGACCTCCAGTTAGCCGGAAACTCAGATTTTGGAATAACACGCGCTCATCTCGTTCACAGAAGAGATCATCGACCGCCAGCAGCGGAACAAGCATTCCCGCCTGAACCTTTTTTTCCGAAGTATGCTTGTCCATATTCCTAAGAGTACCGCAGAAGAGGCAACCGTACGAAAATATCGGGCGGAGTTGTGGGTGAGTTTGAGGAATATGGAGTCGCAAATTGGGTTGCTTACACCAAAGGGGTGAATCATTTACCGCACGGTTGGTCCCTATCACGCAGGAAGGCTTGGGGATTTAGCTCCAGTCAGACAAGCGCGCTCTTAGCCGCATAGCCGCCTGACTGTGTATCTGGCTCACCCTAGACTCACTGACTCCGATCACCTCGCCAATCTCCTTGAGGTTCAACTCCTCATCATAATACAGAGCAAGGACCAGTTTTTCACGCTCAGGCAAGCCATCAATTGCCCGTGACAGGTGCGCCTTGAACGTATCCCGCTGTAGCCCATCGCAGGGACCTTGTAGTTCACCGACCGCCATCTCAATTGCAGAGTCATCGCCTTCCATGATGTCGTCAAAACTGAACAATCGGCTCCCGGAAGCATCCTGCAGGATCGCATAGTAGGCATTGAGATCAATATTCATTTCTTTGGCGACTTGAACATCTCTGGCATCCTTCCCGGTGCGAGCCTCGATCGCTTTTATCGCTTCCGCTACTTTACGCGATTTACGGTGCACAGAGCGAGGAGCCCAATCGCCCTTTCTAACCTCGTCCAGCATCGACCCGCGGATCCTGATTCCAGCGTAGGTCTCAAAACTTGCACCTTTCGACACATCATATTTTTTCGCCGCTTCTAGCAGACCAATCATTCCCGACTGAATCAGGTCGTCGATCTGAACGCTGGCGGGCATGCGCAGCAGTAAGTGGTGGGCGATTCGCTTCACGAGCGATGCGTAACGATCGACAACCTCAGTCAGGTTTTCTTCTTGTGCTTCAGCAATCGCTTCGTTTTTATCAATAGCTGAAGCGCCAGTCGCTGCACTCATGTTGTTTTCCCATTCTCTGATAACAACCGGATTGCACAGCACGGTTGAACATCTTTTCTTATTAACCGGTCGACCCGTTCAACGGGTCCAAGCCCCGGTGCTACCGCGGTATACATGAAGCTTGTGCCGCTGCGCCCTGGAGCGTCGCTCACACCATCGCACGCGCGATAAATATTTGGCCGACGCATCAGGCTGATTTTGCTTTCAGCCCATTGCCACTAAACAAAATGCTCTTTGTGTCGACACACTTTTGGGATCGTCCCGCCGACGCTGCATCGCGGCTAGTGATGCGAGTCCATTTAGTTTTTGCAAGAAGTGTTCCAAGAGGGGAGAAATTACGAAGCCGGGCTAAAGAGCCCGTGCGGTAGGCAATACAAGGCGATCGCAAACAAGCTAATTTGACCCCGCTTTGGAAACTCTGCACATGTAGCGTCGGAAATTTGACGATCGGTGGTGCTGGCGCCATTATCCCGTCGCCTGCCTGAAGCACACTGGAACGCGTGGCCAACGAAAAAGCTCAACTCATGTAAAGGCGGTCAGACTGCTGCAGGGCCGGGCAAGCGCACTAAAGCCGGCCGGTATCTGACTAGGGCAACGACTATCGTTCAAGCCTTCGGTGGTGTCACTCCGGTTTGCCCCATATATTTCCCGCCCCGCTGTTTGTAGGTCACTTCGCACTGCTCATCAGATTGATAAAACAGCATCTGAGCAACTCCCTCATTGGCATATATTTTGGCAGGTAATGGAGTCGTGTTTGAAAATTCCAGTGTGACATGCCCTTCCCACTCCGGCTCGAGAGGTGTCACGTTGACGATTATTCCGCACCGGGCGTAGGTAGATTTACCTAAACAGACAGTCAGTACGTCTTTGGGAATTCGGAAATATTCTACCGTCCGTGCAAGCGCGAACGAATTCGGCGGTATTACGCAAACCGGCTCCTCAATACTGACGAAGCTACCCTCGTCAAAATTCTTGGGGTCAACAACGTTAGTCGTGTGTACGTTAGTAAAAATCTTAAACTCACTAGCGCAGCGAACATCGTAACCATAACTGGAAGTTCCATATGAGATTACCTTTCGGTTATTTACGAGCCTTACTTGCCCGGGCTCAAACGGATCAATCATGCCCTGCTCACTCGCCATCTCTCTTATCCATCGATCCGATTTAATTGTCATGCCAGGATATCCTCTGGAAAAAGCGCCCGTAAAACAAAGCGCGCATGATAATGCGATTCCTTTTATTTCGCCATGACATAGCCAGTGTTTGTTTGGAAATTCTTACTGACCTAAAGTATCATTGCGCGCACCCAACGCGACTGCCCTTAGTCGCCGAATCACTTAAGAAATCGCCTTAGTCAGCGAGCCGTTAAGTTCCAGTACATCTCTTGGACGGGCCCCGCGCACACTTGGCAGGACTGAGGAGCCTCCGATGAAACAATGGCAGTGTATTGTTTGTGGTTTTATTTATGACGAAGAGTCGGGCCTGCCAGAAGACGGCATCGCGCCAGGGACCGCTTGGGAAAATGTTCCGGACGATTGGATGTGTCCTGACTGCGGCGTAGGCAAAGATGATTTCGAGATGGTTGAGTTGTAGAACCTCAGCAACGTGATTACCATCGTTAGGAAGGAACTTCAGTTTGAGCAGTCGGTGATTGACCTCAGTAATGACACGAGACAAATACTTGAATAAGCGCAAAATTCTTGTCACAAGCGCACTTCCCTACGCCAACGGAGACATCCATCTGGGTCATCTGATGGAGGCGATTCAGACCGACATTTGGGTTCGCCTGCAGAAACTTCAGGGGCATGACTGCATTTGGGTTTGCGCCGATGACGCCCACGGGACCGCGATAATGCTAAGCGCCCAAACTCAGGGCATAACCCCCGAGGAACTTATCGATCGAGTTAACCTGCAGCATCAGCAGGATTTTGCGGATTTCCTGATTGGATTTGATAACTTTTACACAACACACTCCGAAGAAAACCGAATTTTTTCCGAATCGATGTANCAAGCCATGGAGGCGAACGGGCACATCCACCGNCGCTCCATCANGCAACTGTTNGATCCGGATAAAAATTTGTTTCTCGCCGACCGGTATATCGTCGGCACATGTCCGAAATGCCATGCTGAGGAGCAATATGGTGACAACTGTGAAGCATGTGGTTCGACTTACAGCCCCTCCGAACTCATTGCACCGCGCAGCGCTATTTCAGGTGCTGTTCCGATTGAAAAGGAGTCAGAGCATTTCTTCTTCGACCTGCCGGCTTTCAAGGAAATGCTGAAAGTCTGGACGCGCTCCGGCGCGCTGCAGGACCAAGTTGCCAATAAGCTCAGTGAATGGCTCGATCAAGATCTGCAACAGTGGGATATCAGCCGTGATGCACCCTACTTCGGATTCGAAATCCCCAATGCGCCGGACAAGTATTTCTACGTCTGGGTCGACGCCCCGATCGGCTATATGGCAAGTTTTAAAAATCTCTGCGATCGTGAAGGTCTGGACTTCGACTGCTACTGGCGTCCTGACTCCGATGCAGAGCTGTACCACTTTATCGGCAAGGACATCATCAATTTTCATGCCCTGTTCTGGCCTGCGGTGCTGACAAGTTCGGGTTACCGAACGCCAACGGCTGTCTTCGCCCACGGGTTTCTTACGGTAGACGGCACCAAGATGTCTAAATCTCGCGGGACATTTGTGAATGCGCGCACCTACCTGGATCATCTGAATCCGGAATATTTGAGATACTATCTGGCAGCAAAACTCAGTTCCGGCATTGACGATCTGGACTTGAACCTGGAGGATTTCGCTCTGAGGGTGAATGCTGACCTCGTCGGGAAAGTCATCAATATTGCCAGCCGGTGCGCCGGATTCATCCACAACGGCTTCGACGGCATGCTGGCTGAAAACCTGGATCATCCTGACCTACTAGCCGAGATCCAATCCATCAACACAGAAGTCGCTGATCACTTTAATAGCCGCGAATACGGAAAAGCGATTCGATTGATAATGGCGAAGGCCGACAAGGCCAATCAGTACATCAACGACAAAGAGCCCTGGGTACTCGCAAAAACCGACAAACGATCTGTTGAGCTTCAGGCGATTTGCAGCACTGGCATAAATGCATTCCGGCTGCTTCTTTGTTATTTGAAACCGGTTTTGCCCGGTCTTGCGGAAAAAGCTGAGACGTTTCTGAACATTAAGCCCCTGATCTGGAAGGATATTGATTCCCTGTTGACCAACCATCGTATTAACAAATTCCAAGCCCTGATCACGCGGGTCGAAACAAGCAAGATCGCTGCCATGATAGACGCAAGCAAAGCACACAATGAGACACCTGATGCCGTAGCCGAGAATAGCTTCGAGCCAGAGATATCATTCGATGACTTCGCAAAAATTGATTTGCGTATTGCAAAAATCGTTGAAGCCGGGCACGTCGAAGGCGCCGATAAACTCCTTTGCTTGAAGCTTGATCTGGGCCCCGACAGCAAGGGTCGGCCCATATTGAAACAAGTTTTTTCCGGAATAAAATCTGCCTATGATCCGGAGGATCTGTTAGGAAAGCTAACCGTGGTAGTGGCAAATCTAAAAGCGCGCAAAATGAAGTTTGGCGTTTCCGAAGGGATGATTCTTGCCGCCGGTCAGGGTGGAAAAGACATCTGGCTACTGGAACCGGATTCCGGTGCTGGTCCCGGCCTCAGGGTCACTTGAGAATCATTGATCGCCTACTCTGGGGCTACTTGCGCGATATGTGTGGTACACTTGGGAGTCGTTTCTGGGATCGTAGAAAATTGCTGGCCATCCCTAAAGGACCTCCACGCCAGACTGTCAGAAGGTTATGACGGACGGGCTCGCCCTGCCGCACACCAATCAAGAACCGTATTGTTCGCACGGTCGTTTAACGATGAGATAGTCCCTCCTTCTGAGAAGATAACGACAGACCCGAAGCAACCCATCTAACTATGAGCGGTACAGTATGACCAACCCGACCTATCACTGGATATTGGAGATAATAAACTCGCTATGCACTCGCGCCAGGGTAATTGCTCCGACGATAATGCTATGTTTGCAGGCGGCCGCGATGAGCCAGGTATTGGCTGAAGACCAAGACATTGAGGACTCGGTGATCAAAATCTATACCACACAGGCCGAGCCCGATTACTTCACACCTTGGCGTCTACTCACTCCCCGACAATCCAGCGGCTCCGGCGCGGTCATTGAAGAAAACAGAATATTGACCAACGCGCATGTTGTGGCGAATGCGAGTTATGTGCAGGCTCAAAAGCACAATGACCCACGCAGATACCAGGCCAGGGTCACGTTCATTTCGCACGAAGCCGATCTTGCACTGATAACCGTTGACGATCCTGAATTCTTTGCTGACCTCTATGCGCTGACCATCGGCGATATGCCCGAACCACTGCAAGAAGTTTCTGTCTATGGGTATCCTATTGGCGGCAAAACTCTGAGCATTACTAAAGGCATACTTTCCAGAGTAGAGCAGCAGGTCTACGCTCATGCCGGTGCCTATTTGCTTGCCGGTCAAATAGACGCAGCGATCAACCCTGGCAATAGTGGTGGACCAGTGGTCGTAGACCAGCAAATCGTCGGGGTAGTAATGCAGGCAAATGCCGGCGGCCGAGCGGAAAATCTGGGCTATTTCGTGCCACCAAACATCGTCAGACATGTACTGAAGGACAGCGAAGACGGAAAGCTCGATGGATTTCCCGACTTGGGCTTTCGCACCCAAACCCTGGACAGCCCATCGGCGAAAGCAGCTTATGGCCTCGACAGAGACGAAAATGGCGTACTAGTGATCAAGGTTTTTGAAGGCTCTCCGGCGGATGGCGTCCTTCAGGAGAATGACGTAATTTTGAAAATCGATGACTATGACATCGCTGATGACGGCACGATTCAAATCAGTCAAGACGTTCTGACTGACTACAAACACGCGATTGATATGCATCACTTGCATGAACAGATTGAATTGACGTTTTCTCGAGGCGGCAATCTCATTCAAACGTCGCTATTGGCGATGCAAAGCCGGACTGGCTACAGCCTGGTTCGCGGCGAGAGGTTCGATGAAACACCGCAGTACTATATCTTCGGTGGCATCGTGTTTGTCCCGCTGAACATGAACTTGATCAAACGCTGGGGCAATGACTGGAGCAGAACCGCACCTGTCAGTCTGCTTCAGGCACGCAATGAGTGGGCGACACCTGAAAGACGGGAACTGGTCGTCGCGATGCAGGTGCTCGCTGCCGACGTGAATCTAGGATATCACGATTGGCGAAACTGGATTGTCGACACTGTTAACGAAGAGTACATCATCGACTTTGACCACTTTGCACGGAAGTTGCGAGGAAACACCACCGAAAATGTCGTCTTCAAAAACGCGAATGGCTACCAGATGGTGATTAATCACGAAGAAGCTCTTGCGGCAGAAAACAGCATCCTCAGCCAGTATCGCATCCCTGCGGCCTACTCACAGGGTTTATTCGACTGATTCAGACAACAACGCAATAAGAACGGGCTTTAATCATAGGCTCGCTATCTAATTCTTGACGGAATCTTGCGGACAGCACCTTGGACTCATTTTTCGGCATGGTCCTAATCGCCGCACCAGTGAATATATTCGTCCTGGTGCAGCTACTGGGAGTCCCCTCCTACTGCGACTGTGTGCGGATTCAGAACTTTCGTTCATCTCGCACAAGTTGTCCTCTAGATCGCAGTCATCATGAGCTGTTGCACCGCACTACTGACCCAACTGACGAATGTCCAGTTCTATCCGCTGATGCGTGAATTAGGCATTTATCTGGATCTTATCGCCTGCAGTTTCGTCCTGCTGGTCAAGCTTTTGCCCTTTCGTAACAGCGCAAGCCTCACCGTCGCGATCGCTGCGGCCTCACGACTGGCCGCCGCTCTCGGATCAGGCCTCGTAGGCTTTTCGATGCTTCGAGAACTCCTGATCAGCAGAATGCTGTTCGCAGATGTTCAGCTTTATATGCCTTTGTCATTAAAGGCAGTCGAAGGTCCGGATAGAACGTCAGAGTCACAGGACGCCGTACATCGGACTGTGATTGAGTTTGGAAAACAGAGAAGATGAACAGAACAAAAAGAATCGAGATTTTCACCCGCTGGCACGAAGCAAACCCAGAGCCGACCACTGAATTAGCTTATGCGAGCACCTTTGAACTCTTGATCGCCGTTATTCTTTCAGCGCAAGCCACCGATGTGAGCGTGAACAAGGCCACTGAAAAGCTTTTCGCGGTCGCCAACACGCCAGAAGCAATTCACGCGCTGGGCTTAAAAAAGCTGAAGGGGCACATCAAAACCATCGGCCTCTTTAACAGTAAAGCTGAGAACATTATCAAAACCTGCCGACTTCTTATCGATCAGTATCACTCCAAAGTCCCCGACTCGCGGGAGGCGCTTGAATCGCTTCCGGGAGTCGGAAGGAAGACAGCCAACGTCGTCCTCAATACCGCATATCGCCAGATTGCCATGGCGGTAGACACACATATTTTCAGAGTGTCGAATCGCACCGGGATCGCTCCGGGCAAAACGGTTCTGGAAGTTGAAAACCGACTGGTACGACTCGTTCCCGAGGAATTCCTATTAGACGCTCATCACTGGCTTATCTTGCATGGAAGATATACCTGTATCGCGCGCAGGCCTCGCTGTGGCTCCTGCCTCATCGAGGATTTGTGTGAGTTTAAGCAAAAAACCGATCCGTAAGCGCTTAATCAGTCACTTCCGCCCTTTCTGGGCGGCCAGTCTCAGGCGCAAGGCGTTCAGCTTTATGAACCCGGTTGCGTCTGTCTGGTCGTAGGCTCCGGCATCTTCTTCAAATGTCGCGACTTCTTCGTCAAAAAGCGAGTCATCTGAACTCCTCCCAACTACAATCACATTGCCTTTGTAAAGTTTCAGTCTGACTACCCCGTTCACATGCTGTTGAGATTGGTCAATCAGGGCCTGTAAGGCCGTTCTTTCAGGCGACCACCAATATCCGTTGTAAATCAGGCTAGCGTATCGGGGCATGAGTTCGTCTTTCAGGTGGGCCAGTTCACGGTCTAAGGTCAGAGATTCAATGGCGCGATGCGCTTTGAGCATGACAGTACCACCTGGCGTTTCATAGCAACCTCGAGATTTCATCCCGACATATCGATTTTCAACGATATCAGCGCGACCAATCCCGTGCTCCCCTGCGAGACGGTTCAGTGCGGACAATACCTTCGCTGGAGAAAGTGTCTCTCCGTTTATAGCAACAATATCGCCCCGCTGATAAGTGAGGTCGAGGTATACTGGCTGATCCGGCGCTGCTTCTGGTGCGACGCTCCAGAGCCACATATTTTCCTCTGGCTCCGCGGCAGGGTCCTCAAGAAGGTCGCCCTCATAGGAAATGTGCAGCAGATTCGCATCCATTGAATAAGGTGATTTACTCCCTCTTTTCTTTTCAACTGGGATCGCATGGGTTTCGCAATAGGCCAGAAGTTTTTCGCGGGAGTTAAGATCCCATTCTCGCCAGGGGGCGATTACCTGGATACCGGGGCTCAAAGCGTAAGCGCCGAGTTCAAAGCGAACCTGATCATTGCCTTTACCGGTTGCACCATGGGAAATCGCATCGGCTCCCGTTTCTCGCGCAATTTCAACAAGGCGCTTCGCGATCAGCGGGCGTGCGATCGAGGTGCCAAGCAGATACTCTCCCTCGTAAATTGCGTTGGCTCTAAACATCGGAAAGACATAATCAGAAACAAACTCTTCCCGCAGATCTTCTATATAGATCACTTCAATGCCCATCGCCATCGCCTTGGCTCGTGCAGGCTCGACTTCTTCGCCCTGACCGATGTCAGCGGTAAAAGTCACGACTTCGCAGTGGTAGGTGGTCTGAAGCCATTTTGCAATTACTGATGTGTCCAGCCCACCCGAGTAGGCGAGGACGACTTTGTTGATATCGGACATAGCTACTTCCGGACACACCTCGAGGGGGTGTCGCTCCAAATTCCAGGAAAGGTCACGAGAGTAATCCGCGCCTGCAACCGAGACACCTGATCGCAAGCCGAGCTATAATAGCATTCTCTTCCTTGGTTCTGGCATCATGCGCCCGTTATTTTATGTTTTTCTGACTGGAAGTTTGCTTGTCATAGCACTCAAATCAATCTGACCACACATCGTTCAGGTCGCGGGCAGTTTTCGTTATAATGCAAAGCGCTCCAGCAGACTAATGCTGTAAGACAAAAGATTCTGCAATGACCCAAGACACTGTGACCTTGATCAAACCCGACGATTGGCATCTGCACCTGCGAGACGGCAAGGCCTTGCGGACAACGGTACCCCATACGGCGCGCTGTTTTGAGCGAGCGATCGTCATGCCCAATTTAAAGCCTCCAGTTACCAGCGTGTCAGACGCCCTCGCCTATCGAGAGCGCATTATGCAGTCCGTGCCTCATGGGTCTTCTTTTACTCCGCTAATGACGCTTTACCTGACTGAAAATCTACCTACTGGCGAACTGAACAAGCTGGCTGATGAGCCTCATGTCGCCGCCGTAAAATATTATCCTGCAGGCGCTACCACCAACTCAGACAGTGGCGTAACTTCGATAGACAAAGTCATGCCGGTGCTCGAAAAGATGGCTGATCTTGAAATCCCACTGCTTGTACATGGCGAAGTAACCGACCATGAGGTAGATGTTTTTGACCGTGAAAAACGCTTCATTGATTTGGTTCTTTGCCCACTGCGGGCGAGACTGCCAGAGCTGAAAGTTGTGCTCGAGCATATCACGACTCAACAAGCTGTCGAGTTTGTCTCCTCTGAAAACGAACGGGTCGCCGCAACAATCACCGTGCATCACCTACTTTTCAACCGAAATGACATGCTTGCCGGTGGAGTCAGGCCGCATTTTTACTGTTTACCAATATTAAAAAGAAGTTCTCATCAACACGCGCTTATTGAGGCGGCAACGAGTGGCAATCCGAGCTTTTTCCTGGGAACTGATTCTGCTCCTCACGCTAGCCATGATAAGCAAAGCGACTGCGGCTGCGCCGGAATCTACACAGCACCGGCAGCCCTAGAACTTTATGCTGAAGTATTTGAGCATTCAGGAGCACTGGATAAACTTGAAAACTTCGCTAGCCTGTTTGGCCCTCGATTTTACGGCCTTGACGCCAATAAAGGAACGGTTACTCTCGAACGAAGCGAATGGTATATGCCCGCGAAGTATGATTTTGGGAGCGATACGGTTATCCCGGTCCGAGCAGGCGGCAGCCTGTCCTGGCAACTAAAAGAGGAAAAGGCCTAGAGCCCGATGCGAGAATTCGGTTCAGAAATCACGTCTAAGAATACCCTTGCCGACCGATTTCGCACTTACATGCCGGTTGTCGTCGACGTAGAGACCGGAGGCTTCAATTCGCAGACCGACGCCATACTGGAAATCGCCGCGGTAGTGATTGCCATGAACGCCGAAGGGTATCTAGAGATAGAGCGGAGTCTCTTTCACCGCGTCATCCCATTCGAGGGGGCAAATATGGAGGAGGCAGCCCTGAAATTTACAGGGATCGATCCGTTTCACCCTCTTCGGATCGCCCGTCCGGAGAAGGACGTCTTTCAAAACCTCTTTGAGATGATCAGAGACGCGATGAAGTCCAAGGCTTGTAAACGCGCTATTCTAGTCGGCCACAACGCCCACTTCGATCACGGATTTGTGCGAGCAGCAAGCGCAAGGCACGGACTCAAGCGCGACCCTTTCCACCCCTTTTCGTGCTTCGACACCGCAACTCTCAGCGGTTTGGCCTTCGGTCAAACGGTATTGTCCAGAGCCTGTGGGGTTGCTGGCATAGATTTCGACGAAGCGGAGGCCCACTCCGCAAAATATGATGCTGACCGCACGGCGCAATTGTTTTGCATGATTGTCAATCGATGGAAAGATCTCGGCGGCTGGCCGCCAACAACGTGAGTAATGGGTTGTGCCCGCGGGCCAGCGCAGCATGCATCTAACTTCGGCCTGAACCTACTTTCGGGTTATGAAACCTGATTCCACCTCAGGAGTCTGCTTCAGCCTCGTCACCGCCTGCCTTATCTATCAAGACTTGCAACTCACCTTGTTCAAACATTTCAGTGACGATGTCACAACCGCCAATTAATTCGCCATCAACAAACAACTGAGGAAAGGTTGGCCAATTGGACACTTTAGGCAGCGTCGCTCGTATTTCTGGATTACTGAGGATATCGACATAGGCGAAGCGTTTACCGCAGGCCATCAAAACCTTTGTTGTCTGTGCAGAAAACCCGCACATTGGCTGTTCGGGATTACCTTTCATGTAGAGCAAAATACTGTTGCTATGTATTTGCTCTTGAATCGTTTCTTCTGTACTCATTACTTACCTCGAATGGTCACGCCGATGTGGCTTCTCGAATTATAACCCAACTCGGCTGCAGCTTGAATTTAGTGCTAGGCGATTCGTCAGTGCGGCACCGGCTACCTCGATTACTGATCAAGATTAAATTGGCGGTGCTGCAATAGGCTTTTTTTCGCATTGAACACACGTGGAAGCGCATTCAGGCGCTATGGTCACACCTTACTCGGTTGGAAAGATTTACCGAGGCTCGCTGAGCCCCCAGCCTCCTCCACCGGGAGTACGGATTTCGAGACGATCACCTGCGTTAACAGTTAAGGAGCATTTGCCCGGAAGACTTTGGCCGTTCAGCAGATTCTCGCCCTTCGCGCCATCTTGTCCGCCAGACAGCCCCCAGGGGGCAAACCTGCGCCGTTCAGTCAACAAGGTCAACTGTGCAGACTCCAAAAACTCATACTGTTTGATCACCCCATTACCGCCACGAGATTTGCCCGCACCGCCGCTTCCCTGCCTCTCAGCGTAGCGGATCACGCGCAACGGATAGGACATCTCAAGCACCTCAACCGGAGTGTTCAGCGTATTTGTCATGTGGCTTTGGGCGCAACTAAGGCCATCGGCGTGCGGACCGGCTCCCAGACCACCGGCAACCGTTTCATAATAATCCCAGCGTGCTCCCGAAACAGGATCTATCCGGCCCAGGGCAATATTGTTCATAGTACCCTGACTGGCCGCCGGGATTTGCTCTGGTAGGATCTGAGCGAGGGCCCCGAATATCAAATCCACCAAGCGCATTGATGTTTCCACATTCCCCGCTGCGACTGCTGCCGGACGCTCAGCATTCAAAATAGAGCGCGATTTGGTTTTGATTTTAAGTCTTCGGAACAAGCCCGAGCAGGAAGGAGATTCGTCCGGCAACAAGCAGCGAAAGCAGTAATAAACAGCAGCAGCAACCACCGATTCCGGGCAATTAAGGTTACCTTGCACCATGTCTGAGGAACCGGCAAAATTCAGGTCAACGCTCTGCGCTTCAACGGTCAAAATCAAAGACAACGGAATGGCTGAATTACCAAAACCATCGCCGTCGAGAAAATCTTCAAAGCTGTAAACACCGGGACTCAAAGCATCAATCAGTTTCTCCATAATCCGATCGGCATAGGCGTCCAGCTCTTGCATACCGGCATTGAATGATGCACGACCTATCCCATTGACCAATTCGCATAATCTCTGAACTCCAAGCTGGTTCGCACCAACCTGCGCAGCAAGATCTCCGTCTAATCTACCAGCAGGCATTTGAAGGAGAGCCAGGCAGGATTGTTGTAGTTGACCTGAGGAAAACAACAAGGTGGGTGGAATCACTATCCCCTCTTCTTCAAGTTGCTGCGACATCGGCATGGAACCTGGCGTTTCGCAGCCGATGTTCGCATGATGCGCGCGATTGGCAACAAAACCAATCAAAGTATTGTGAATAAAGACCGGCGCGATCACCGTTACATCTGGTAAATGAGTTCCACCGAGGAAGGGGTCATTGACCACGAGCATGTCTGCAGGGTGCCAGGCTCTCCGACGGACCAACCCCCCCATGGCAAACGCCATACTCCCGAGATGGACGGGAATGTGCGCTGCCTGGCCGATCAATTGACCATCTCGCCCAAACAGTGCGCAGGAAAAGTCCAGCCGGTCTTTGATATTTGGAGAAAAAGCAGCCCGTCGTAGCACGACGCCCATTTCATCACAAATGGCGGCAATCCGGCTGGCGAAAAGCTTAAGTTCCACGGCATTCATGTCATTAACGACTCAAACTGTCTTGATGCTTATAAGCCATCATAACAGACTAATTGATGCATCCCGGAGTAACAATCGCTGACGGGGGAGAACTAGCTACTTTGCCGCACTTCGCTATAATCCTGGCACCGGTAATTGCATTAGACCCAACAGAAAACATTCGCCTTACTTATCAGCGAAATGAAGGTACAGCCCGTGGCTGTGTCTAATCGGTTGGAAATGACTAAGCCACATGATTATGCAGCATTTCCTCACGTTAAAAGACTTGTCTCAGCGAGAACTCGAGACGATTGTTAAACGCGCCATTAAGTTGAAGCAGGAGCCTCAGCAAGCCATGCGAGCTGAGTCAAAGACCTTGGGGCTGATATTCTCTAAAGTGTCTACCCGAACCCGAGTTGCTTTCGAGGTCGCGATGAACCAGCTTGGCGGCTCTGCGGTATTTCTCGCGGCCAATGACGCACAAACCGGTCGTGGAGAACCGGTTGCTGATACAGCCAGAGTGATCTCAAGCATGGTGGATTTAATCGCAGTGCGTACGCATGCTCACAGCCAACTCGAGGAGTTCGCATCCCATTCCAGGGTTCCTGTGATCAATGCACTCAGCGATGATTTTCATCCCTGCCAGCTTCTGGCTGACGTTCAGACCTTCATTGAAGTTAGAGGGTCAATCAGGGACGCGCACGTAGCCTGGATCGGCGACGGAAACAATATGTGTCAGTCCTATATCAATGCAGCGGCGGCTTTCGGATTCTCACTGTCAATTGCCTGCCCGCTAGGCTACGAACCAAACAGGCAATTGCTGCAGGATAACAGCCATTGCGTGCGTCTCGTCGATAACCCAGCACACGCCGCTCGGGGTGCCGACCTAGTTGCTACTGATGTATGGGCTTCCATGGGCAGTGAAGCAGAGGCTCTCCAGCGCAAACAGCACTTTGGCGGATTTCAGGTAACCCAAGATCTGATGGCAGAAGCCGCCGCAGATGCGCTGTTCATGCATTGCTTGCCCGCGCATCGCGGAGAGGAAGTCACAGCAGACGTGATCGAATCCACTTCATCAGTAGTCTGGCAGGAGGCGGAAAATCGGTTGCATTCTCAGAAGGCACTGATTGAGTTCTTGCTCAGCTAAACCTTCCGAGCATACCTGGTTCGCGACCACAACATCTAGTGGTGTCCACGTTCTGACTTGATTCTTCCATTTCAACAGTAACAGGACCTGCGTCGCCCTCGGAACTGGTTGAACTTTGGCTCGACTGACGGATAAAACCGCAAAACAGCAAGGCCCTGCACTAAGTTTTTGCAAATCTACTTTAATTCACATATTTCCCACAGAAAACACACAAGAAAATCGCTTGCAACCTTCAATAAACCTCATTATATTGTGACGGTTTAAAGTTTTCGTCCCAGATGTTGTGTGTTTAAGCCGCAGACAAGCCGTCCAATTCCATCACATAGAAGCTAATGAGCCACCTCTACAGGGTCACTGGGTGGATCAGCACAAAAGCGAAACCTTTCAAGGATGCTGCTCCCGTGAGCCGACGGGCCAGCCCTTGAAGCGAAAAACGAAGGCTTCGGCAAGAAACTCAGACCGGACGTAAAAAAAATTAAAGTCCAGCGCCAAAAACACAATATATAGTATAGGCCTTCGTCCAGTAGAGGCACAAGGAAGTACTAATGAAATGGAGAGTCGGAAGTGGCTATTAGGCAGACCGAGGCCGTTCAGCAACCACGAACACAGGCCCGTCGCCAGTAAGCCAAGGACAGTTAGTAACCGCAAATAGGCAGAACAAAGTTTGAAAAGCGGGAGACACAGTCGGCCGAAAGTTCGAGTCACATACACTAGACAAGAGCGGCCGGCCGCGCAGGGGCAAAACAAAAAGAGGCAGGCAGCCTCGCAGTAGATAACGAACTCGGAGCACTTAATGCAAACAGATGTACAGGCCGCCAACGGCCCGACCGCGGGCGCGAATCCCGGCGCAAAAGAAGCCCAAAAGACCCCCCCCACAGCCCCAGGACAATTGCGGGTTATAAAACGCAATGGCGCTGTGGTTGCTTATGACGAATCAAAAATCGCCGTGGCCATTACCAAGGCCTACCTCGCCGTAGAAGGCGGTACTGCGGCTGCATCGTCCAGAATTCATGAGTCTGTAGCACAGCTGAGCGGCCAGATCACGGACATTTTCAAACGGCGCATGCCTTCTGGCGGCACCATACATATAGAAGATATACAGGATCAGGTTGAGCTAGCACTGATGCGCACTGGCGAGCATAAAATCGCGCGCAGCTATGTCATCTACAGAGCGGATCGCACGCGCAAGCGCGAGCAGCAAGCTGAACTCCAGGAGCCTAAAGAAACAATCATTAATGTCACTTTCAAGGATGGTCATCAGGGTCCTCTGGACACCGCAAGACTCCGGACCGTCATCGACGAAGCTTGCGAGGGCCTAGAAGACGTTTCGGCTGATACGATTTATAGCGAAACGCTGAAGAATCTCTATCCCGGCGTAAAAATGGAAGACGTCCGCACGTCACTTGTGATGACTGCGAGGACGATGGTTGAGAAAGACCCGAACTACTCCTATGTAACCGCTCGCTTGCTGATGGATACGCTACGCGCGGAAGCGCTCGGTTTTCTCGGTATCAGCGAAGCTGCAACGCAGTCCGAGATGCATTACCGATACGCTGCCACACTAAAGCTGTATATAGAGAAAGGTGTAGGGCTGGGATTGCTGTCCCCTGACCTCCTTGAATTTGATTTAGGTGTGCTGGGTGAGGCTCTGAAAGCGGACCGAGACCAGCAGTTTACCTATCTGGGCCTTCAGACTCTCTACGATCGCTACTTTATTCACAGTGAAGGCACCCGGTTTGAGCTGCCGCAAGTCTTTTATATGCGGGTAGCCATGGGACTGGCATCTGAAGAGGACAATAAGGAACAGCGCGCGATCGAATTTTATAATCTGCTGTCGAGCTTCGATTACATGGTATCGACACCCCAGCTTTTTAATTCCGGCACTTTACGGCCTCAGCTCTCATCCTGCTTTTTAACTACCGTACCCGACGACCTTTTTGGTATCTACTCGTCAATTCGGGATAACGCCATGCTGTCAAAGTGGGCCGGTGGATTGGGCAACGATTGGACTCCAGTTCGAGCTTTGGGCGCACACATCACTGGAACCAATGGAAAAAGCCAGGGTGTGGTTCCATTTCTGAAAGTGGTGAATGACACCGCGGTCGCAGTTAATCAGGGTGGCAAACGAAAAGGCGCTGTGTGCTCATACTTGGAGAGCTGGCATCTAGACATCGAAGAGTTTCTGGAATTACGCAAAAACACAGGAGATGATAGACGCCGGGCGCATGACATGAACACGGCTAACTGGATCCCGGACTTATTTATGAAGCGGGTATTCAACGAGCAGGATTGGACTCTGTTCTCGCCGAATACCGTGCCTGAGCTGCATGATTTACACGGCATCGAGTTCGAACGGAAATACGAAGAGTATGAGCGCCGAGCAGCGGCAGGCGAAATCAAGCCTTATAAGACCGTAAAAGCGACAGATCTGTGGCGCAAAATGCTGTCAATGCTCTTTGAAACGGGCCATCCTTGGGTAACGTTCAAGGATACCTGCAACGTGCGCTCACCGCAGCAACACGTAGGTACCGTACACTCATCGAACCTTTGCACAGAGATCACACTGAACACCAGCAAGGATGAAATCGCTGTGTGTAACTTGGGGTCAGTGAATTTGGTCAATCATGTCGACAGGAATGGTCTCAATCAGGAAAAGCTAAAGAAAACAATTTCCACAGCCATTCGAATGCTCGACAACGTCATCGATATCAACTACTACTCGGTGGATCAGGCCAAAAACTCCAATCTGAAGCATCGCCCGGTCGGCATGGGCGTTATGGGATTTCAGGATGCGCTCTACAAACAGCGCATTGCATATGCGTCACAGCAGGCAGTAGAGTTCGCGGATATCTCCATGGAGATGATCAGTTACTATGCGATTAGCGCATCAAACAACCTCGCGGAAGAAAGGGGGCGCTACGAAACCTACAAGGGTTCACTATGGGATCAGGGCATTCTGCCCATTGATTCATTGAGGAAGCTTCTGGAGATTCGGGGTAGCGATTACCTTGATGTGAACTTGGACCAGCGCCTGGACTGGGAAAGCTTACGGGCTAGCATAAAAACGGGAGGAATGCGCAATTCAAATGTCCTAGCGATTGCGCCAACAGCCACGATAGCCAACATCACCGGCGTCTCGCAGTCCATTGAGCCCACATATCAGAACCTTTACGTGAAATCGAATCTCTCCGGAGAATTCACCGTGGTCAACCCTTATCTGGTGAATGACCTGAAACGGCTTAATCTTTGGGACAACGTCATGGTCAATGACCTTAAATACTATGAGGGAAGCGTCCAAAATATTGATCGTGTGCCTCCGGAGATCAAACAGATCTACGCAACAGCCTTTGAAGTTGAGCCTCGCTGGCTGGTAGACGCCGCAAGTCGTCGTCAAAAGTGGATCGACCAGGCTCAGTCACTCAATCTTTACGTCGCCGGCGCCAGCGGCAAAAAATTGGACGTCACTTATCGAATGGCCTGGTTAAGAGGATTAAAGACAACTTATTACTTGAGAGCACTAGCAGCGACGACTACTGAAAAATCGACTGTCTCTGACCACAGCTTGAATAAGGTATCAGCGGAGCCAACTGCAGCAACTATACCCAAAGCTTGCTCTCTGGATGACCCAGAATGCGAAGCTTGCCAATAATTAAACCAACAACATCGACCAATAGAGAAATTGTTAACACAAAGAGGTACTCATAATGTTGTCTTGGGACGACTTTAATCAAGAAGACACAGCAAAAACGGGCGCGGCTGTAGCACCCCCGCCCCCGCCGCCAGTCGAAGCATCTGAAACACCCGCTCCAGGTCAACGCTCACCAGAGTCAGCACCCGCGGTAAATGAAGCTTCAGGCTCGCAGGGTTTCGCAGCACAAGCAGAAGGCACTGAAGGCAAAACTTATGTGGACGCCCTGCAGAAAGCAATTGATGATTTGTCCAGTCTTGACGTTAGCGCGGGGTTGGAAGAGCTGGAGGGCACAGCAAACCGGGTAGCGGTTGACGATAAGGCGATGATTAACTGCCGAGCTGACCTCAACCAGCTTGTCCCATTCAAATATGACTGGGCCTGGCAAAAATACCTTGATGGCTGTGCCAATCATTGGATGCCGCAAGAAGTCAACATGAACGCCGACATAAGCCTCTGGAAAAGTCCGAACGGGCTGACGGAAGATGAGCGCTTAATTGTTAAACGTAATCTCGGCTTTTTCTCGACCGCTGATTCTCTGGTCGCAAACAACTTGGTCCTGGCGATCTACAGGCTGATCACCAACCCGGAATGCCGTCAGTACATTTTGAGACAAGCCTTTGAAGAAGCGATCCATACGCACGCCTATCAGTACTGTATTGAATCACTGGGAATGGACGAAGGCGAAATTTTCAACATGTATCACGAAATTCCTTCTGTCGCTAAAAAGGCATCCTGGGGATTAAAATACACGCAGTCACTGAGCAATCCTGAGTTCAAAACCGGCACCACTGAAGACGATCAAGACCTGCTCAAGAACCTCATTGCCTTCTACTGCTGCCTCGAGGGCATCTTCTTTTACTGTGGCTTCACACAAATTCTCTCCATGGGACGTCGTAACAAAATGACGGGTACCTCTGAACAATTTCAGTACATTCTTCGAGATGAGTCCATGCATCTGAACTTTGGCATAGACATGATAAACCAGATCAAACTCGAAAACCCTCATCTTTGGACCGACCAGATGAAAGAAGAGGCCACCCAAATGATCCTTCAAGCCACGCAGCTTGAAATAGAGTATGCACGAGACACCATGCCTCGAGGGGTACTGGGCATGAATGCCGCAATGATGGAGGAATATCTGCAGTTTATCGCCAATCGAAGACTGGTTCAGATCGGTCTTCCAGAACAATTTCAAGGTGTGGAAAACCCGTTCCCATGGATGTCCGAAATTATGGATTTACGCAAGGAGAAAAACTTCTTCGAAACTCGGGTCATCGAATATCAGACAGGCGGAGCACTTACCTGGGACTAAGATCAAGCGGATACAGAAAGCGCGAGGTCTTCTCAGCGAGGCTTTGGGCCGGGAAGCCAGAAAAGGATGAGTGAAAAAGAAAAGCAACCTGACAATGATCCAGAGCGCACATTGATGACTCTGGATCAACTCAGCCAAACAATTGAAGTGATGACCAGTGTTGTCAACCGACTACGGCAGCACCTCAGCGAACAACTCAGAGAACAAGCAGTCCAAGCTCAGCAAAGTTCATCCGAGGGCCCTTCAGGGACAGGCGACAGCCCCCAAGCCTCAGAACATCAGCTTGAGCAGAATACCCAGAGGTCCAGCGACCCGAATTCCCACACCTCTGCAGGGCATACAGAGCAGGAGGCTGACTCTTTGATGAGCAATCGGGAGCCTTTTATCGTTGAAATACGGCAGCAGGACGCCGCACCAACCCGCAAGTCCAACAAAACGCTGCACTGAGTTAAGAATGCGCAAGCCTGGAGCTATGAAGGGCTCCATTCCACCCGCATTCGCCCGATTATTTTCGACATCGGAGCTGCAATTAGGGACTACATCATGCGTATCGGCGCTCTTCTGCTCGCAGCTGGGTTCAGCAATCGCTTTGGGGGAAATAAACTGCTAGCCAGGTTGGACAACGGTTCGACGGTCTTCGCGCAAACGCTCGATCGGCTGTCCGCTGCCGTCAAAGAAGTTGTTATCGTTACCCGCCCCGATCTTATCAGTGCGCTTGAAGCAAATGAATCGCAGATCCAGTCCTTCGATGACGCAGATCAGGGCATGGGCGCTTCTCTGGCTTTTGGTATAAAATTCACGAGGCTTTGGGATGCCTGTATTGTCTGTCTTGGCGACATGCCCTTCGTGCGAACAGCTACTTATTCCTTGCTTATCGAGTCCGCAGATAAAGAGCGCATTGTGATACCAGAATACAGTGGAACACGGGGTAACCCCGTAGTGTTCGGGTGCAAGCATTTTGACTCACTTGCCGAACTGGAGGGCGATTCGGGCGGAAAATCACTGCTTGCTCGTCATCCGCAGGACCTTATTTCTATTAAGGTCACCGACCCCGCTGTCCTGACGGACATCGACACGCCTGCAGATCTGGCGGACCTCCAGTCACTTTGACCCCGTTTTTCTATCGATCCAGCACTAGACCGCTAGAACCCATCGTAAGCAAATACTAGCGCGCCCGGGATATTGCCACCGAAACCGTGTTGCCCCTACAATGGTCTCGTGCTTTTTGAGAGATGGATTCGCTCTTGCACGCAGTCGCTACTTGGCGTCACTACCCTACTGGATTACTCTGCATTTGCTGAACTGGAGCGCGCGAAATGATTTTTGTGTTCAAGCTCTTACTTCTCCCGCTTGCCATTATTGTGCATCTGTGCATCCATGCAGATTACACTTCTGCCAGACTTGCCATGGAAGATACTTCCAATCCGTTAATGCTGCTGTCAACATCAGCGGGGCTAATCTATGTGGAAATGCTCCCCGCAGAAGCGCCGGAGAATGTGGCACGATTTATCGAATTTACCGTAGGCGAGGTGCCGCTGATCGAAACCGATTCAACCCCGACGGTAAGCCCGGGCTACTACAACGGCAGCCGTTTTCATCGAGTTGTTCCCAACTTCATCATTCAAGCCGGTTCGCCAGAACACAACGCTCATGGGCGCCCACAAGACTATCTGGCTGATGAAATAAATGCCAGCGCCCTCGGCCTCGACCGACTCCCGGTCATACTTCAAGCAGGGGAAATCAACCCGATACTAAATGCAGACAGCCAACAGGAATTCGCCCGCAGAGTACTCGAACCGCTATACCGGCAACTCGGGATAAATTCGACAGAGCAGCTAAAAACAGAGGAAAGCATCATAATCGATGCACTGCAATCACTGACTGTTATGCGGCTTTACGAATTCGAAGGGTACCGCTACCAGAACAGATATCCCACAAGAGCAATCACCCGAGGTATAGTGGCCCTCGCAAATGACGGGCCGAACAGAAACGGTCCAGAATTTTTCATTTTACTAAGAGACGCCCCTTGGTTAGATGGGCGTTATACGGTTATTGGCAAGGTTGTTGAGGGCATGGAGACAGCAGACAGAATAGGTGAAAAACCTATTCATCCTGTTGCCCCCGACTCAGAGAGCAGTCGCATTTACTCGATCAGAAAGCTCAACTGACACTGTTTTTCTTACCTGCGCACCCCATGCTGGAACACCGCCTTTTCAGCATCCATTAAGCCCAGTGGTCTCGTCTGTAATCGAAACAACAGCGCCGTCTCCATAAGGCAGTATCATTCGGCTACGCTCGCGGAATCTGTATTCGTTCCTGTCTATACGGAGGGAGTGAAGCCAAAATTTGCTTACCATATCGTTTGGTAAAAAGCCGCTCGTCGAAAAGTGTGATGCGCCCAGAGTCGGATTCACTCCGAAGCAGCCGACCACTGGCCTGCACCAGCCGAAAGGCAGCATCCGGGACTGCCAGAGTCATGAAGGGGTTTTGACCCTGTTGCTCAATCCAGGTTGACAGCGTCATTTCTATCGGATCGTCAGGCACCGCAAAAGGAATCTTAGCAATCAGAACATGCTCGCAATAATGCCCGGGAAGGTCTACCCCCTCAGCGAAGCTAGCAAGACCAAAAATCAAACTGTTCAATCCCTGATCGATCCGTTGCCTGTGATGTTTCAAGAGTTGGGCTTTCTGATAATCATCCTGGCAAAGCACTATGCTTTGAAAATCGTCCGGCAGGCGTTCGATCACATCAACCATTTGACGCCGACTCGAAAAAAGCATCAGCGCTGCAACCGGTTCAGTTAACAGATGCGGAAGCGCAGCCACGATGAATTCCGTATGACTCTCAGTATCAGACGGCTCACACTCCATGTTTGGCACCGCGAAAGTTGCCGCCCGGCCAAAGTCGAACGGGCTGGGTATGCTAAGAAAAAAAGTCGACTCTGGCAGCCCTGCCTTAAGCTTCAATAGATTGAAATTACCCAGAGAAGACAAGGTAGCTGAAGTAAGCACAGCACCAGCGCATTGCTCCCACAATTTTTCGCTCAGGTTATCTGCCGCTAAAACTGGGCTGGCAGAAAGAATAGTCTCAATCTGCGTGTCATCCTCCAGGTAAGTCATCCATCTCGCAACTGGCGGTTTTGCGCAGTCATCCTCTTGGGAATAGGCCAACCAGAGTAAAGCACTTGCCTCAGCACGACGCTGCGCACCACCAATGACCGGATAAAACTGCTCAGCCAGTTCTTTCCTGCTAAGATCGTTGGCTTCCTCTAATTCGATCGCTATTTCCTCAGCAATATTGCCGAACAGGCCGGCGAGCTGGGAAAAAGCACTGAAGAGGTTTCCTGCTGCGCCTCGAACCTCTGCCGGAACAATGCCTTGCGGAAAGGTATAACGACTGCGTTTGTCACGTATTTCCCCCTCATTTAGAAAAATTGGTTGTAACATCTGCCAGTACTCTTCGAGGCGTGGCTGCAAAATAGAATGCAGCTTTTCAAAACTGCTTTGTGAATCGACAGGAATGAAATCTTCCGCCAGAAGTTGCGAAATCAGGTCTCCAGTGCGCTCTAGCCATGCTCGTGTACTGCGAATACGTATACTTGCAGCAAAATGATTGTTGCTTTTAATCGGCAAATGATGGGCCTCATCAAAGATGTAGATACAATTCGAGGGCTCTGGCAAAATCACTCCACCACCAAGGGCAAGATCTGAGAGCACTAGATCGTGATTACCCACGATAACATCAGAATTATCCAGTGATTCTCTGGCTTTGAAGAATACGCATTGCCGGAAGTTGCTACATCGCGCGCCCAAACAGGACGCATTCTCAACCGTTAAAGGGCGCCATTCTTGCTCAGCGATCGGCCTTTTCCAGCTGTCTCTGTCACCATCCCAACTACCCTCCGCCAAAGCATCCAGCATTTCCTGATAAAGACGAGCATCCGCTTCTCCCAAATTGACCGATTCAACCTCGTAAAGGCCCAGCATTGCCTGAAGGCTGTCAGTGGGTTCTAACAGCAGGTCCAATTTAGACAAACAAACATATCGACCTCTTCCTTTGGCAAGCGCAACAGAAAAATCGAGTTCAGAACCGCTAAGCAACTCCGGTATATCTTTCAAGATAACCTGTTCTTGTAAGGCAACTGTAGCAGTGGCAATCACGACTTTCAGATTTAATGTCTGGGCGAGCGGAATTGTGGCCAGCAGGTATGCGAGTGTTTTGCCGGTTCCAGTACCTGCTTCAATCACGCAAATTGGCGCTTTATGCAAATCAGCCGCCTGCACTGGTGCACTTTTATTGAATGATCCGCTTTCAGAAGCATGTGACGTTGGATGACCTTTCTGTGGAACGTTCGCACCGCCAATAACTGCCAGTTGCTTCGCTATCTCAGCTATCATCAATCGCTGACCATAGCGGGGCGTAAAATCCCGTGACTTCAGAAGTTGACGGTAGTTTTCTTGAATAAGATCTTTGATTTCTTCCGCCAACATGCAGCTTGTCCGAGTGCCAGCGCTTCGGTGTCGGGCCGTGATTATACCTCACCGGCAGTTGAATAGGCCCACAGGCGTATTTATTTGCTTACTTAATAACTCAATCAAAAAATCTCTGCCCCAGCGAAGTGATCAGCCAGCATGAAATTCTGTTAACATCAGTCCTATGTTGTATACAGGCAAAAAAGCGTTAAGCCTTCTATTTCCCTGGGTACCAAGTCATGAGTTCAAAATCACGCAACAGCGACTCAAGCAGTTCCTTCATCACAGTGGCGGGACCTTCTGTACCCATCACTGCGAAACAACCCCCGTCTGAGAAAGGCCTGCCGCAATCTCCACGTGATGGAGCAAATCCTGATACTCCCCCGGCATTGCAAACGCCTCGTCGAACGACGCCCGCCGAAGACCTCGAACGCGTTCCTGATCGAGTTTCTGAAAACCTCGTGACCGAGTCACCGAACGACGATTCTCAGGAGCCAGTGACACCTCCACCGGCCAGTGCAAGCCGGAGAAATGAATTCGCTTCGGACGAAAAAATCAGAGGCGCACCTGAATCAGAACCTCTGAATTTTCCTGAAGAATTGAACACCCTGAAAAATGAACTCATCGCGATCGATATTCAACAGACCACTCGCTTGGTTACGGTGGAAAACCGACTAAACCGGCTGCGTAAATTAATACCATCAGACAGCCTACAGCTCACTGAAGCCCTGACTGCACTCACAGCATCACTCCAGCCCAAGCTGTCAAAAAATATCCAGTACCAGCTTGAGATGGAAGACGCCACGAAACACCTTGTCTGCAAGCTGGAGGCACTTGTCAACGCTGAGTTAATGGATTCACAAATACCTATCGTGCTGGAAGATTGGCGCACCATCCAGAACAATCTCAGTAACAGTAGTGGTGATGTGCGGGCCCGCATCAAGGAAATGGCCAGCCCATTCAAGGAGAAAATTCACGACATAAGAGAACAGGCACTTGCTCTGGCAGCAGAAAAAAAGAAATCATTGATACAGCAGATGGAAATGCTTCATCAGGCTGATCTCAAGATTCGCGATAGAGCTCAGTCCATCAGTAAGCTCCACCAGCAGTGGAAGGTTCTGGGGCGCTCCAGTCTCAACGACGAGCTTTGGCAGCAGTTCAAAACTGCCTCTGACCAAGCCTACAAACCATGTAAAGCCCATTTCAAAGCACGTAAACAGGAAATGGCAGCAAACTTTCAAACCAGAAAGACACTTTGCGAATCTCTTGAAAAAACCATCGCATCCTTTACTGAATCACCGCCGGACATTGCTGGGCTAAACCGGCTATTGCGCGAAGCAGATTCTGAATGGAAAAAATCGGCCCCGGTCGAACAGTCTAGGATCAAATCACTACAAAAGCGCTACTACGGGTTGTTAGAAACTCTCCGTAAATTTCGTAAAAAGCTAAACCGCGACAGCGCTGCTAAAAAGGCGTCCCTGATATCACAGGCACAAGAACTGATTGGCTTGGAGGACAAACACGAGGCAAAAGCGCAAGCCAAAGTTTTGCAGCAAGAATGGAAAATCGCGGGACCGGCCCCCTACAAGGAAGACAAGCAGCTCTGGGAACAGTTCAGAGAAATCTGCGATAAGATCTTCGCCAAACCTAAATCCTCGAAAACCAGAAAGACAGCTGGAAAAAATTTGGCTGAACAGAAAGTTCAGAAAATACTCGACGCCCTACAAATACTCAACGCGCTTAGCGACGAGGAATTACGAAAAGCCCAAGGGGATTTCAATGCAACTGTCAGGTCTTTTACAGGCGCGCTGGAGCATCAGAAAAAAAAGCAGCGAAGCCAGTTAATTGATCAATTCAATCACCTTAAGCGCAGTTTAGATTCTCGCTTCAGAGCCCTCCCTGACAAAAAAACTCAGCTTTTAATGGACCGCATAGGTGCACATACACAATTACTGGAAGAGGTTGAAGGACAATTGCTGACCGGCGTTAGAGATTTTTCTCAGGTGAAAGCGAAATTTGATACTGAGGCATGGCAAAAGTTGGAGCCGACTGACAACGCTGAACTTGATTCGTTGCTGCAAAGCCGGGCGTCTGACGTGATGAACAAGAATGACCCTCTCGAATATCAGAAATGTGCGGCAGCCGCTGAGTCTCGTCTCAGGGAGCTGTGCATTTTATTGGAAATTCGCGCAGGCACGGATACCCCGGAATCAGATCAGGCCGAGCGCATGTCACTGCAGCTGGCGCAACTGCAGTCGGGGTTCGGGCGGAATAAGCCCAGTCCAAGCGAAAACATTCAATTCGCACAACACAGTCGTTTGCTGAGCCTGTGTTTGGGACCAATCGAGCCCCGAGCCCTCGCTTCGCTGCAGGAGCGCCTGAATGAAAACTGCCTTCGCCTGCTTTGCCGCTAGAGCGCTACCTGGCCAATCCGAAATTCATTCGATAACCCCAAGTTTGTTCAGAATCGGATTAGCATAGTTAAACAACCAGTATTTTCGAAGCCCAACATCGACAGACTCGAGTCGCTTTTCGAATTTCAACCTGGCTGATGCGGAAATATTCTCTCCTTCGACCAGGCTGCGAAGGCGATGCGGTAAGAAAAGTCCATCTTCCCTCAGACGCTCAAGTGCCAGGTAGTTTGTCTCGTTCAGCTGGTAATTTCCAATTATTTGTTCGTCCACTATTGCGGCAATTTCATCAGGGTCATCGGTGCCCAGATTCAGTTCCTCTCCAAATGCGACATGAACATTCCCTTTGAATCCAATCATGCCAGTCACGATACTGGTGATATCAGACTCATCGGTCTTGATAAAATTGCCGTGTTTCTCAATTTCGCACAGTTCCTGCGCTTTCAGCACATCGCAGGCATCATATTCATATGAGATAGATACAGGGACGATGTGCAGGGCGTTTAAGCTCCCCGACAATTTGAGCTCCCTTTTTGCCATACTAAGCATTTTTAACAAAGCGGGATCAGTTCGGTCTATTCCATCTTTTGCCCTGCCTTCCCGTTGCGCTATCCAGACATTTTCACCGCTAGAAATACAGTGATGGATATATTCAGAAAGGTTTTTCATTGACTGCAGTAACACCCTCCCTTTTGCGGAGCGCGCAACAATAAAGCTCTTATTCAGTCGCATCAGATCAGTAACAAAGGGCTTTTTTAAAAGATTGTCCCCAATGGCGATCTGAAGGGTGTCAAAACCACCGTGATAAAGCATATAGTTGACAAATGCCGGATCCATCGTGATGTCGCGATGATTGCTAATAAAGAGGTAGCTGCGACCCTCTTTTAGCCGTTCCATTCCGGATTGCGTCAGATTTGTCGTTGTATCAATGATCATCTTGTCCATGTAGGTAGCAATAACATCCTGCATGGAGTTCACATCCGTAACACCTCTTACTTGACGCTTCAGCTTATGGCTAGCGGCGAACTTAATTAGCCCCGGGAAAACGCGCGTCAGTTTTGGAAAGTAAAACCTCGCAATACACTCAAGGAACTCGGGATCCGTAATCAGCTCGTCGAGCACAGGGCGAATCTCACTATCCTGATAGGGTCGGATGCTTTTGAACTTATCCAATTAATTACCTAAATAACAGATGCTTAATACAAGTCTTGTTATTAATTTTGTAATAAAAACCGTCGCGCATTGTAGCGCTTAAAAATATGGATGGGTACGGCTGAAGAGCACTAAATAGTCAATTCAGGCGCTTCAAACCGAGGACGTAAGGCTCGCCCGTGGACGTGTGCCACCGAGATAGACTTTCATTGCCCAAGGTTTAGACCAATCACCCGAAAGATAGTTCGCTTAAATTATCCGGAAGACACATCATAGTCTCGCTGGCATCACATTAAGCAATAGACACAAATGATCGTGACGCAACTAGGCCGCGCAAGCCGTAAAGGAATATCAAAGCCTCTTTGTCAGCAAAACTTGCTGCTTGCAGCCCGACGCTTACCCAGGCCAAAAGCAGGCAAAGAATTGTTTTTCGAAGAGTCACCAGTCTTGTTGGCCACCACCCTTGCATGCGGCACCGAACCCAGAAGACCTTGAGCGGAAGCGTCTTATCAACTACGGGAAGGCGTCAGATTAGACCGGTAGCAGCCTCATTCAAAAAATAAAACGTCCCATAGGCTTTGAATCGTTGTCAAACACGGAGCTGCGCTTTCATTTCCAGAGCAGCGCATTGGTTCTTCAGCTTGAATTACTCTCAGACAACTTCGACACGTAGTGCTCCAGCTGAGCGAGCGACTCTAGCTGCGAAGGGTCAGCCATTGTTTTTGCTTTCTCGAGATCTTCTGCATATTTGATACGTGTTTCAGCACTGTCAATTCTCTGCCGGCAGAACACTCGCCAACGCTCAGACTCTTCCTCTGTCAGGGTTCCGGGGAAATTACGTGCTCGGTATCGGAAAAACATTTCCTTCAAACGGGCGTCTTTAAAAGGCAGATCAAGACGGCCCAATTCTGATGGGTTTGTCTTTCTTACAACCCTAATCAGCTCTTTGTCGCCGACGCTAAAGAAGCCGCCGGCGTAGATCATAAAATCAGGATCATCCGGTTTGGAAAGATCTTCGCGCCGCAGAGCATTTGTTACCTTCTGAGCAAGATGCGGCATTTTCATCATCTTTTCCCAGTGAGCTTTAATAAGATCTTCGCTAACACCGTAATAAACCGCAAGTTCTGATGAGAGCACCGTGGGAGCAGTCAAAATTGGGCACCTATTGGTATAGATTGTCTTGAGCGGAATGCGAGAGATTCCCTCCGGCAGTTGCTCCTTGGGCGTGAAGATTCGGATCCTGATCTCATCTTCAGGAAGATCAATCCAAGTATCAGGGTCAAGTCGCAAATCGTACACAATTACACCATTACTGTCGGTGGGATGTGGGCACACCGGCGCAACCACGGCCAGACATCCCTGCGCAGCTGGATACATTCCAGACACGTGGAGGAGCGGTCTAGGGGGTTTGAGATCAAGCTGGGAGCGAACAGCCTGCTTGGACCGTGATCGATAAACATAATCAAACAGCCTCGGCTGCGCCTGCTTGATCAGTCGGGCCAGTTCAATCGTTGCCAAAACATCGGACAAGGCATCGTGGGCATCTGCGTGCTCGATACCGTTTGCGGCGGTCAGCGCTTCGAGTCGAAAGCTGCTCGTTCCGTCCTCCTTCTTCGGCCAGATAATTCCCTCGGGGCGAGTGGCTGCAGCTAGACGTGCCATATCCAGAATATCCCATCGCGTGTTGCCGTTTTTCCATTCACGCTCATAGGGATCATAGAAATTTCTGTAAAGAAGCTGGCGCGTCAGTTCATCATCAAAGCGTATGCTGTTATAGCCTGCAACACAGGTGCCCTCTTTAGCGAACTCTGAGTGTATCAAGCGGATGAACTCTGCTTCACACACACCCTCAGACACAGCCTTTTGGGGGGTGATACCGGTGATCAGACATGCCATGGGGTTAGGCAGAAAGTCCATCGTAGGCTGGCAGTAAAGCACCTGCGGTTCACCGATAATATTCAGATCTTCATCAGTACGAATGCCGGCAAACTGACTCGCGCGGTCCCGGCGGGGGTCGCTGCCAAAAGTCTCAAAGTCATACCAATAGATGCTTGCTGAGGTCACTGCTTTCTGTTCCGGTCCGCTTGAAGAACAGCATACCACGATCAAAGCTGCACAATTGTCGCCGCCGCGGCTCCTGCATTAGTCCGGTAATTATCCTGCCTGCCCGACGCTGTCGTTCCGTATCTGCAAATAGTGTAGAATGCCCTGCAAGGCTCGCAATTAAATGAAAAAGACCTTATAAAGGCAGGCAAATGAGTTTTCGCGGTGCCCACATCCTCACTGTTGACCAGTTCCAGAGAGACGATGTCGAATTGGTTTTTCAGGTCGCCGACAATATGGAGCCCTACGCGCATCGGCTACGGATGACCAAAGCACTTGACGGTGCAATTCTCGGCAACATGTTTTTCGAACCAAGCACCCGAACCCGCGTTAGCTTCGGTTGCGCCTTCAATCTTCTTGGTGGGCATGTAAGAGAAACCACCGCCACGGAACATTCCTCAATCACCAAAGGTGAATCTCTCTACGATACCGCAAGAGTCATCTCGGGCTACAGCGATGTGATTGTGATGCGTCATCCGGCGCCCGGCTCCGTCGCAGAATTTGCCAAAGCGTCCAGAGTGCCAGTCATCAATGGCGGCGATGGCCCCAATGAGCACCCGTCACAAGCTCTGCTGGATCTGTATACCATCAGAAAAGAACTTCAGGCGAATGGCCTTACCATTGATGGCATGCGCATTGCCATGGTCGGAGATCTTAAATACGGTCGTACAGTCCATTCCCTCTCCCGACTTCTAAAGATGTACCAAAAGATTCATCTGACTCTGATATCTCCGCAGGAATTGAGGATGCCAGCTAATATCGTCACCGATCTAAAGTCGGCAGGCCACGAGGTGACTGAGACTGACGATATGGAAGCAGGTCTGCAGGAAAATGATACCGTTTATCTGACCCGCATACAGGAAGAACGGTTCGACTCAAAGCTTGAGGCCAACATCTACCGAGGCCGTTTTCGGTTAAATCAAACGATTTATACGCGACACTGCCAGCCCAACACGGTCATCATGCATCCTCTGCCGCGCGATTCGCGAGCGGAAGCAAATGAGCTCGACGCGGATCTCAATCAGCATCCGAACCTCGCGATTTTCCGTCAGGCAGACAATGGCGTGCTTATACGGATGGCACTGTTTGCGCTGATACTGGACATTACAGACAAAATTACAGAATCTACAAAGGAAATCGGTTGGTATACAGGGCGACGCTTTGGCCCATAGAGCCAAGCCCGTTTTTTCATACTAGCTCAGCAGAAAATATCACGCTGTGAAGAAGCAGACATCTGGGGTTTAACGATTTACTCAAAATGGTGCTGATCCGATTTCTGTCTCAGAACCACTGTTGCATCTCACGCGGGTTGACCGCTGTTAGATAGAGGCCAAAATGCTGACACAACAAGAATATCTGGCACTGGATGCCACCGCCATGTCCCATGGACTCAAAAACGGCGACTTCACATCCTCAGAGCTTATTAACCTAGCGATCGAACAGGCACGCAGGATCAATCCGACCCTCAATGCCCTGACAGGCGATTGCTACGAACAGGCTCAGCACCATGCTGCCGACAAGGATCGAGCAAAGAACAGCCATAGCGCTGTCGCGGGCCTGCCCTTCCTCATCAAGGATCTCAGCCCTCTTGCCGGTCTCCCCCAGAGTAACGGGAGTCGCCTATATCAGGGGTTTATCCCGACCCACAGTGCTTCGATCGTCCAGCAATATCTGGATGCTGGACTGATCGTCCTCGGTAAAACGAATACACCAGAGTTCGGCCTCACTTTGACAACGGAGCCAGTAGCAAACGGCGCAACCCGTAATCCATGGAACCATGATTATTCGACCGGTGGCTCCAGCGGCGGCGCCGCAGCAGCAGTCGCAGCGGGCATTGTACCCGTAGCACACGCAACTGACGGAGGCGGATCGATTCGTATTCCCGCTGCCTGCTGTGGCTTGTTTGGACTGAAACCGAGCCGCGGGTTGACTTCCATCGACAATGAGCTTGGCGATTGCTGGAGCGGCATGAGTGTTGGCCATGTTGTCAGTCGCAGCGTTCGCGACAGCGCCTTGTTCCTGGACGTGATAACGCTGCAGCAAGCCAAGCTATTTCCAAAACCTGCCACTCCTAAGCAATTTGCGACAGTTATCGATACCCCCCCGTGCAGCTTGAAGATTGCCTTGCAGATTCAGCACCCTTTTGGCGAACCCATCGACACTGAATGTCTCCAGGCCATTGAGGAGACCGCGCAGCTTTGTGAATCACTGGGCCATCAAATCCAGCCAGTCGAGCATCCAGCTGACTACAAAGCTGCTACAAGGGCAATGAATACTCTGGTTTGCATTCATACGTATCAAAATGTCAAAAAACGGCTGGACGAACTGGGCACTGATGTCGAGACAGCAGACCTTGAGACTTCAACCCGCCAAATGGCACAGATGGGCGCGCAGTTTTCAGCGACGGATTATTTAAGAGCCAGAGACACACTCAATGCAATAGCAGGCAAGATGCAGAAATTTCACGCGCATTATGACGTCCTGCTTTCACCGGTTCTCACGAAAAAGACCGCGAAACTGGGTTGGTTGAACATGAATGCCAGTAACCTGAAAAATTACGGTGGCAGATATCGGAGCTACTCTGGCTTTACCGCTCTGTATAACGGCACCGGTCAACCGAGCGCCTCACTGCCAATGCACAGTGATGCGAATGGGTTACCAGTAGGCGTGATGGCAACCGCTGCGTGGGGCGGCGATGCGCTACTATTGCAATTCGCCAGACAGTTAGAAGGAGCTCGGCCTTGGCCGCTGCTTGCTCCGATGGCAGTTTCGGAGTGAGCGATAANTTTGAAGTTTCATCGCTCAGGATCGCCGGCACGATTACACGNAAAAGACTTGGCTGTCGCNACNCTGCGCCGCCACGGAAGTANATCATGAAAAGNCTATTTGGTCAGCCTAGCGACAGATTCTATGCGTCAATGATGCAAGCCGCGTGCAGTTTACTGTATTTACTTCCCGGCGCTTTGACTGCACCAGAGTTTCAGACGCCCGTCACTGAATGGGGCGTTCCGGATCTACAGGGCTATTAGAAAAACAATACAGTCATGCCGTTCGAACGACCGCGGGAACTTGGTGACAAGGAAGCCTTCACCAAACAGGAGGCACAAGAGCTAGAGCGCGCTGCAAAGCAGCGTGTCGAGCAGGACAATCAACCGCTTGACCCTGACCGGCCGGCGCCAGCCTTGGAAGCCCTACCGCCGGTCGGTAACTACGACCTGTTCTGGACAGATCGCGGGATGTTCTTGCCAACAATTAACGCGGAATTCCGCACCTCAGCGATCATTGACCCCCAAAATGGCCGGATACCTGAACGGGTAGCCGGGTTCAGTGAACGAATGTTGGGATTGGTGCTAGGCTGTCTGACCGTAGGGACGGCCCGGAAGGTCGCAGTTTAGGAGAGCGCTGAGTGTTAGCATTTGGAAACAGCTTCGGACCGGTTATGTCACCAGTTGTGTATAACTCACAGATGCAGATTGTGCAGTCGCCGGGCTTTGTCTACATCATGGTAGAGTTAATGCACGACACTCGAATCATACGTGCTGCCAGTTCCCGGGACGTAACAGCGGCATCGCTTGATAAATGTATGGGTGATTCAATCGGCCGCTGGGAAGGCGATACACTGATTGTTGAGACCAAACACTATAACCCTCTGCAAACGTATCGCGACGCTACTACCGAAAATCTGACCGTGATATAGACTTTTCGCCGCGAAGGACCAAACAAGATCATCTATGGTTTTACCGTGGATGACCCGAGTGTTTACACCGCTAAATGGTCCGGAGAATATCCTCTTTCAAAAATGGAAGAGCCCGTATATGAATACGCTTGCCACGAGGGTAACTATGGCATCATCGGCATCCTAGCAGGGGCGCGCAGGCTTGAAGTCATGCAGGAAATCGGCATCGAGCATGCGATCAACCAGTAATCCTTGAATCATTCGGGGGCGTATTAATCCTTACGTTCCTGCTCACTAGCCGGCGATGTCTGAACTAAGCACTCAGGCAAGGCAATGGTCCTTCCCCTTTGGCAAGACCGGAGCAACCTTGAACAGCCCACCCCCGGAGTCGCCTATGCTCACCCTCCACCATCTGGAATACTCTCAGTCTTTCCGCATTCTCTGGTTACTTGAGGAGCTAGGGGCTGACTATGAGCTCAAAATTTATGAGCGAGACCCAAAGACCTATCAGGCACCGGCAGAGCTCAAAAAGCTGTCGCCGCTGGGTTCAGCGCCGGTCATCACCGATGACCACGTCACGCTTGCAGAAAGTAGCGCCATTATTGACTATTTACTTGATAACCACCCCGAATCCGATTTGCGCGTGAGCTCGGACAACGAGGATCGTGTCCGCTATCTTTTCTGGATGCACACCTCGCAAGGCTCCATGATGTCGCTTATGCTGATGGAGGCGGTCTTTCAAATACTTATCTCCCGAGTACCATTTTTTATACGCCCCATGATCAAGGCTGTTCTGGAACAAGCGACACAAAGCCTGATCAAACCACGCATGGCCTCATTGCTGAAACTTGCTGAAGAAGACCTTAACTTGGCCCCGTATTTTGGAGGAGATAGAGTCACAGCCGCTGATATTGCGATGATTTACCCAATGGCCGCCGCAAAAGACCGGTTCTATCTGGATGTGGATTATCCCGAATGCAACGCCTGGCTGGACAGGGTTCAGCACCGCGAAGGCTTCAGGTCAGCGGCAGCGAAAGATGGGCGCGATTCTATTATTCTGAGGGTGTGAATACGCAGGTGTCCCACAGGAATTTCAACGAGGAGAAAGAAAGTCCTGTGTCAGTGTGCTGTCCTCTCTGTGAGGTCTACCAAAACCTTTGGTTTCCGCATGTCGTAGCTGAAAAGCCGGTTTTCATGCGGGCTTACGGGCGCGATGCTTCTTTGCCGTCACCTCAGCCATGATCGAGATAGCGATTTCCGCTGGCGTCTTGCTCTCAATCTGAAAACCGATCGGCGCATGCAAAAGTGCGATCTCTGCCGGATTGAGCCCCAACTCCGGTAAGCGCTCCCTCCGCGCCGCCGAGGTGCGTTCAGATCCCATCGCACCCACATAGAAAGCGTCGATTTTTAAAGCTTCCATCAGCGCCATATCATCCACCCGTGGATCATGGGCAAGCGCAATGATCCCGCTGTAGGGATTACTGAAATGCTCACGAACGACGTCATCCGGCAGGCGCGATGTTTTTTCCACCCCTTCAACCTCCCAGTTATCGAGGTAATTGGGCCTCGGATCACAAAGAGTGACGTCGTATTCAAGTGCTATGGCCATTTCGGCGACATATTTCGCTACATCGCCCGCGCCAAGCAGCAGTAAACGATACATAGGACTCAGACTATGACTCATCAGGTTTCCTTGAATAATGACCGCGTCATCCCGGCTCTCGTCCGCCGTTGAAATTATACCGGACTCCAGGTTGACGATCCTGCTGATTCTGGCGTGTTGCTCTAATGCATCATGGAGTCGCGCAAACATACCCTTGTTTAGATCGGTTGGTTCAATAAACTCCAGCAGCACATGAAGCTGCCCGCCGCAGGGCAGCTTGAGCCGCGCTTGCTCTTCCGCGGTGACGCCATATTTCACCATAAAAGGGGTATCCCCCTCATCATGGAACCGTTGCTTTAACTGGCCGTTTTGCAGCTGCTCGAGGAAGTCCTCTTCGATGCACCCCCCAGAAATTGAGCCAACTAAGTCACCCTCGGGCGTACAAGCCATCATGGCTCCGACAGGACGCGGAGATGAACCCCAGGTTTTGATAATTGTGCATAACCATACTGACTGCTCTGATCCAAGCCAGTGCAGTATACGGCCGATAATTTGCTGCTGACTGCTTAGCATACTGAGTCTTTCCTAACGTGAGTTGGCCATTGTTCCAATGGACACAGGTGCTTTCCTGCAAGTTGCTGTTTTCCCAATCGAGCGTTTTGAATGTCGAGCCTAATACGCGCCAAGGACTATGACGTTAGTATAGCCGTTCTGAAATGATGGACACTACAGCATACTCAGTTGCCTTCTGACATCCTGGGTTGGGGCCTCCTTCTGATCCAGGGGTCATTGCGAGACTCGCGCACAATTTTTGCTGCATCACTTTGGTCAGTTAGCAGGCCCAACACTTCTGCCGTGACACCGTCTTGATTAGCATTATGAGTGATACCGGCTTCAACCTCAGCGTTCAGATAATTTCGGAGATGTTCAGGGATACCAGCTGTTCGCAAACGCGCGGCCAAGCCAGACGCTTCACGACTGATAGCTGGTAAGCTGCGCTGAGCTCGGGACAATTCTGGCGCTGGATTAAAGCGCAGATAAATCTGACTGGTACTGGCATTTGGGAGTCGAAATGCCGAGCACGTGAGGAGTTCTCGAAAACCGGACTGTCGTCATAGACAATGAGCTCTAGCGCGCGCTGAAGTGGACGGCAATCGTAGGTCCAGAGGCGGGAAGCATTTTGATCCTGTTGCTCTGTGACTTGCAAGGAGCGCGCCAGATCCGAACTGGATGGCAGCACAATCTACGGTAGTTCTTTCTCAGAATCAGAGCGGGGCGGGGCAAATTCGCCTGCGCCCTCCGAGAAATCTTCTCGCTCTATAGATGCTGTTGTTTCTGTAACAGCGATAGCAGATTAAGCTTCAACTCTCTCCGCAGTATCAGAGAGTTCAGGCGCCGAGTCGACAAGACTAGTATAGGTATCGATGCTCTCCGTAAACTGATCCGATTCAAAGACCAAAGGCTCTGCTGTCAATGATTCCCGCTCCTCTTGCAGAGTAACCGAATTCTCGGCCTCAGAAGGCAAGCGCAGTTTATTGCTCGACACCAAACGCACACTCACCGTAGTGGGAGTCACCGCCCTACCAGGCCCCAAGCTTACCTTGAAGAGTAAGCTCACCATCAGCACGCGTAGCAATAAGCTCACCGCCACTGCAACCCAGAGGCCTTGGCCTACCCTGGGAATTAGAAGCTGAGACAGAAATTGGCTCAAAGCGTTCGAGGGTGACCCCGACAGCGGCCTCGCACCGCCACAGCGCATTCTTCGCAATCAAGTATTAACGGGAGTATGACCCGGTTACCCCTCGAGCATCTACAGACCAAAATTCAGACCCGGCGTACGCCGGTTAGATTCCAAGTCCAGCAAGAACGCCTTCGTTTCCAGCCCTCCTCCGAAGCCCGTGAGCTTGCAATTGCTGCCAATGACCCGGTGACAAGGAATAATTACCGGAATAGGATTGATACCGTTGGCCGCACCCACCGCCCGGGAGGCATTTGGGTTACCGATATACCTCGCCAACTCCCCATAACTCCAGGTTTCGCCATAGGGTATCTGCTGCAGCGCCTGCCAGACCCGGCGCTGGAATTCAGTACCCTTTGGCCTCAGAGGTAGATCAAATTCCTGACGACTGCCATCAAAGAACTCATCCAGCTGTTTAATCACTGCCTCGAAAGGCTCATCATCCTTCTCCCAACTGCTGTCGTGACGCCTTTTCATGGCGCCTGTAGGAAATCCCAATAATTGCAGACACTCACCATCACTGGCCAGCAGCAGTGTACCCATCGGAGTCTGATGGTAGCAATAAAAAGTCGCCATAGTTGTTCTCTGCAAATTCTTACGAATATGATTAACAGGGTAAATATTATTGTTTTATAGGCTTATTAACCTGTTTAAAAGCATAGTTTTTCCATAATAAAATGGCGCAGTAAGCTCGCCAAGGCTGCCAAGACTCAGCGCGCTGCCGCAAGGCTGATGGCGTCAGGGTATCTCCGGGTTCCGCCACTGCGCGTCTGAGAATCAGGTCAGAATGGGGAAAAGCATTGGGGTCACCAAGCGCTCGCATCGCTATATACTGCGCTGTCCATTCACCGACGCCCTTGATTCTGCAAATGGCAGGCACAAAAGATTCAGTGTCCATGCCGCCCCCGATGTCCAACTCGCCACGCTCGACCTGTTCCGCGACCGCCCGGATAGCCTCAATGCGCGCACCAACAATGCCCATGCCATCAAGATCCGCCTCGACTAACCGAGCCGGTTCAGGGAACGTGTAGCTTAGCCCTTCTACGTCACACTCGTAGACTTCACCATAGCGCTTAGCTACACGTGCAATCAGAGTAGACGCTGCTTTCACAGTGACCTGCTGACCGAGAATCGCTCTCACTGCCACCTCAAAACCACTCCAGCACCCAGGCACTCTGAGTCCGGGAAACCGCGTTACCATCGGCGCCAACTGAGAGTCCTGAACCAAGAATTCGTCAATCTGTGTACTGTCTGCTCTGATATCGAACAGCGCACGAATGCGCTCAATGATCCGATTAAGATGACGGGTCTCCCCGTAGCTGACACACACGTTGATGTTATGGCTGCGCGGCTCAAAAAATGCCTGAAAGTGCCCGGCCAGGCCTTCCAGGCAAAACGTTCTCGCATAACTGTACCCGGTAACAGCCTCAACTCCGGGTATGGCGCGGTAAGCCAGGAAATCCAGCATGGCTTCGCAGTCAAACGGGGGGCGATAAGACAGAGATAGCTCGATAGCACCGCCCTCCTTGAGCTGATTGCGGTTCACGCTGCGCTTTTCCCGGAGCTGACGCGGTGAGCGGCTGTAGGCCTTACTGAGCAGCGAATTGAACCGACGTACACTGCCAAAACCCGCTGCGAAGCAGATCTCTGAAAGATTCAGGCAGGTCTCATCAATGAGCTTCTTCGCGAAATGGAGCCGCCGGGTCTGAGCCACTGCCACAGCAGATGCACCAAGATGATCCTGAAATAGACGACTCAGGTGTCGGGGCCCTAATGCGAGCTGCTCAGCAAGCTCTCCCACGGAGTGGTTATCCAGAAAGCCCTGATCAATCAGCTGCAGCGCCTGAGAAACCTTCCAGGAGGAACCGCTCCAGGCTGGCGTTCCCGGCGAGGACTCTGGGCAACAGCGCAAGCAAGGACGGAAGCCCGCCTCAGCAGCAGCTGCGGCTGACTTGTAGAGCTGGACATTCTCCTTCTTGGGGACCCGGACCGGACAAATCGGGCGACAATAAATACCAGTGGTGAGTACGCCAACAAAAAATCGCCCGTCAAAGCGCGGGTCACGAATCTGTCGTGCATTCTCGAACTCATCGGTATTCAGGAGCATGGGTCAATTAAAGTCGGTTTGTCTGAATTAAAGTCATCATACTGCTAAACGGATCCGATAATAGCCGTTTTCAGACTTCATATTGAAAATCCTCCCACAGGAGCCAGACGCTGCGTTGGCTGTCTCTCAGTATTCTCTTTTGAACCCTCTTGGCCATTTGCCATGGACCGAAAACATATCTTCAGAAAATTTCCCGAAATATTCCTGGAGCCCCCGTGGATCCTCTCGGCGAGTCAGGCATCTATCCAGGAGTGCCCGGTCTTATCGAGTCGCGCCGCCCGCCCGATTTTCGACTCAGTGTCAGGGAATATTCGCACTCAGGCGCTTTCGCGCAGGATCAGATCTGTTGACAATGCCCCATAGCCCATAAACCGCGGGCTGGTGTATAGTATCCGCCTCTTCGCCTGTGCCAAGATAAGACGCAATTCAAGTCATCCGGCCCGGCAATTACATTTGAAGTAGACTGTTAAGAGATATTTAAAATCAGATGGCTGACAGGGACTTACGAAAAAATTCTTCGATTGTTGTTGATGGGGTGGAACAGGCACCAAGCCGTTCCATGTTGCGGGCAGTGGGTTTCGAAGATGGTGACTTTAAGAAACCTCAGATCGGAATCGCTTCGACCTGGAGCATGGTGACGCCGTGCAATATGCACATCAACAAGCTCGCAGAAGACGTCAACAAGGGGGCTGACGACGCGGGTGGTAAAGGCATCATCTACAACGTTCTCACCATTTCCGATGGGATTTCCATGGGCACAGAGGGAATGAAGTATTCTCTGGTTTCCCGGGAGGTTATCGCCGACAGCGTGGAGACCGTGTCCGGCTGTATGGGACATGACGGCGTCATTACCATTGGCGGATGCGACAAAAACATGCCAGGCCTGCTGATGGGAATGGCGCGCCTGAATCGTCCTTCGATATTCATCTATGGCGGCACCATCCAGCCCGGTCCTAACCACACGAACATAATCTCTGTGTTTGAAGCCGTTGGTGGCCACGCTGCGGGCAAAGTGTCTGAAATAGAGCTGAAAAATATTGAGGAAACTGCCATCCCCGGCCCCGGCTCCTGCGGCGGTATGTACACCGCCAACACCATGGCCTCAGCCATTGAGGCCATGGGTATGAGTCTCCCCAACAGTTCGGCTCAGGATGCAATCTCCCAGGAGAAAGTGGAGGACTGTCTGAGCGCCGGAGAAGCAATCATGCATTTGCTTGAGCACGACATCAAACCGTCTGACATTATGACACGCGCCGCTTTTGAGAACGCGATTAAAGTCACCATTGCACTGGGCGGCTCAACCAATGCCGTACTGCACCTGCTGGCCATGGCGCACACGATCGGAGTGGATCTGGAACTGGATGACTTTACCCGGCTTGGCAAGGACGTTCCTATGCTGGCGGACCTCAAACCCAGCGGGAAATATCTGATGTCCGAACTTATTAAAATAGGTGGCATTCAGCCGCTAATGAAGGCCATGCTTGAGGCGGGAATGCTGGACGGTTCCTGTATGACGGTCACGGGAAAAACTCTTGCGGCAAACCTGGCAGACGTAGCACCTTACCCGGAAGGTCAGGACATAATTCGCCCGCTGGACAACCCCATCAAGAAAGATTCGCATCTGCGTATTCTGCGTGGCAACCTCGCTCCGGAGGGCTCAGTAGCAAAAATCACCGGCAAGGAGGGCCTTTCCTTCACCGGTAATGCTCGGGTGTTTGAATCGGAAGAAGACTGTTTAAAAGGCATCCTCGACGGCACTGTCGTCAAAGGCGATGTCTTAGTGATTCGTTACGAAGGCCCAAGAGGCGCACCGGGCATGCGGGAAATGCTTTCACCTACCTCTGCCATCATGGGCAAAGGGCTTGGTGAGGATATCGCACTGATTACCGATGGCCGCTTTTCAGGCGGCTCACATGGCTTCGTCGTGGGACACGTGACACCTGAAGCTGTAGAGGGCGGACCCATCGCTGTGGTCGAGACAGGTGACCGGATTTCGATTGACGCTGAAGCCAACATCATCACCCTTGAAATTAGCGATGAGGAGATGCAGGCGCGAATGGCGGAATGGAAAAAACCAGCACCCCGCTACTCCCGGGGTGTGCTTGCCAAGTTCGCCGCCACCGCGGCTTCCGCGTCAGAAGGTGCTGTGACCGATAAATATCTCTAGACAAGTGACCGCGAAGGATCCAAGTGCATCCTATGTATGCATTTTTCGACAGGATCGGAAATAGCCTGACAGGCTCTTTTCTTCAGGACGGTGCCCTGTGGGCGCTGCAGAACATTCCGGGCTTTCCGCCGGTTATTCAAACGGTGCACATTCTCGGTATCGCCGTGGTTATGGGCAGTATTGTGCTTCTCAACTTGCGGATTCTGAAGCTCGCCATCCCTTCGCAGTCACTGCCTGAGATCGCCCGGCGCGTCATGCCGTTCTTTTGGTTCGCACTGGCCAGCAACCTCGTCTCCGGGGCATTTTTTGTCTTTGCTCGGCCCATGCGGTATTTCAACAACCCGGTATTCCTGTGGAAAATGGCCGCCCTGCTTCTCATCGTTATCCTTACATTAGCCTATCATCAGCTCAGCAAACGCGGGCCTGATTTCTGGCAGCTCAATCCATCGCGAATACTGGTTTCACGCCTCATGGCTTTCCTGTCGCTCACTTTGGTACTGCTGGCCTGCACGGGAGGGCGCTGGATTGCCTACACTGAGTACCTGGATTATCCACTGTGGTATGTAGAACCCTATTTCGACGGCACCGAGTATCCCTTCTGGGTTTCGGTTGAAAACTGGTGTATCTCCCAGATCATCGCTGCGACCAACTGGTTCCCGACTCTTGAAACGGTCCATGTCATAGCCGCTTCCCTTCTGGTCGGGTCGATCCTGTGGGTCGACTTGCGCCTGATCGGGATAGCCGCATTGACCTACCCTGTTAGCGTGCTGAATCGCGAACTGATTCCATGGGCTTGGGGCGCATTCACCCTCGCCACAATAACGGGACTGGGTATGTTCATCACCCGCGCCTCGGGGCATCTTCAGAATCCGGCGTTTCAGACAAAGGCCATACTGCTGGCCCTGGCTGGCGCTAACATGGCCTACTTCCATTTCGCACTCAACAGAAACTGCGAACAATGGAACGGGGAAACGGAACCGCCTAGACAAGCGAAAACAGCAGGACTGATGTCACTGGTTCTGTGGGCACTGGTGATGCTCGCAGGTCGCTGGGTGGGCCATATTGTTTAACTGCAACGACCGGCTGTAATCTGAGAGATTCGTATTCCTCTTCGCGGCGAAGGCGCTGGTGCACCTGCAATTGAAATAAACCCATGTCAGACCGCACCATTCTGCAGCCAACACGCGAAGGACAGCGGATCATTGTCCGCCCGATCAGCTCAGAGGATTTTGCTGAGCTGTATTCGCTGGCATGCGATCCGAGCGTCTAGGAACAACATTCCGCGCAGAATCGCTATCGGGTCCCTGAATTCAGGGCCTTCTTCGATGCCGAGCCACAAAGTGGCAGCGGATTCAGCTTCGTTGATGAAACCACCGGCCTGCTGATGAGTTCCTCCCGATACGGCACTTTCGGCCCCGATCGCCATGAAATCGAAATTGGCTGGACCTTTCTTGGCAAAGACTACTGGGGCAAGCAGTTTAATGTCGAGAGCAAAACTCTGATGATCCGCCAAGCCTTCACGTTCGGGGAAACGGTGCTGCTCTGGGTAGGTGGAAACAACAAACGCTCACAACGCGCTCTGGAAAAGTTCGGCGCCCAGCGAAGTCCGAGTCCTCACAAGCGCCCAGAAGCTGATTTAAAGGCGAGTTACATGGTGTAGGAGATCCATAAAAACGCATTCTTCTGATAGTGTAATCTACCCCATAAATCTGATGGCCAGACCGCAGCGTCATAAGGCTCAGAGATTGTTCGACGCCGCATTGCATCCCACTGCTTGGGTGTTACACTGAAACTGTCATTACTCCAACAACTACAATAAAAAGGAGCTAAAATGATGATCAATCTGGGCCGTCTGAAACCCATCTTGCGATGGCTCGCAATCCCTATGGTAGTGCTCGGATTCTCCGACTATCCCTCAGGCATGCTATTCCAATCCGCCCGGGCCGAAGATGCCGGAAACCTCTACAATACTGCCGTCGACATTCGGATGGGTAACCGGTATTTCGAAAGACAATGCTCCCGTTGCCATGGCTTCGACGCCAAGGGCAATGATGAAACTGGCGCGCCGAATTTAACGGGCAGGCTTCGCCGCGCAAGTTCAGATGCCGGCATTTTCAACATCATCAGAGAAGGGGTGCCGGGCACCGCCATGTTGCCTGTGGCAGCAGATGTCCCCGACGCCACCGTGTGGCAACTCGTTGCCTACATAAACTCATTAAGATATGACCCGCTGTCTGTCGAACTTGCCGGAGATGCCGAAACGGGTGGCAGGCTGTTCAACGGCAAAGCAGACTGCAGTCGATGTCATATGGTCAATGGCCAGGGAGGACGACTCGGGCCGGACCTCACGCGCATTGGTGAAAACAAGACACCGGAAGATCTACTACTTTCCCTGATGGACCCCGACCAGGAGGTCGCTCCACGATGGTGGACAGTCCGCGCTGCCGGCATCGACGGTGTAATACGGGAAGGCTTCCGGATGAATGAAGACAGCTTTTCACTTCGTATCATGGATACCGACTCTAACCTCTGGTCTTTTCAAAAACGTGAGCTCGAAAACTATGAAAGACTGGAGAAATCCACTATGCCAAGTTATGCCGAATCGCTATCTGATGGCGAACTCGACAACCTGGTGGCTTACTTGTTTTCGCTTCGACGAGAGGTACTCCCCCAATGAAACATGCAACAGCACTGTTTTTAAGCGTATTCATGACTGCCATCGCGGGCGCACAGGAAGATCAATTTTCTACGGTAATCACTCCCGCCTTCTCGCCTATAACCTGGGAGAGGCTGGTAGACGCCCACAATGAGCCCAATAACTGGCTGATGTACTCCGGCACATTGGACAGTCAGCGCTACAGCCTGCTCGACAGTATTAGCACCCACAACGTTGACCAACTGGAAATGAAATGGGCGTACCAGATTCCGGTTATTGACCGGGCTGAAACAGTCCCCCTGGTCGTTGACGGCATTATGTTTATCACCGAAGCCCCCTCAAACGTCGTCGCCGTCGACGCTCGCACGGGACGCGAGTACTGGCGTTATGATCATGAAATGCCTGACGATCTCCGAATCTGCTGCGGGCGCAATAATCGCGGCGTGGCCATCCTCGGAGAAACGCTTTTTATGTCGACCCTCGATGCCCATCTCGTTGCGATCGATGCGCGCACCGGCAACCTCCTCTGGAACGCCGAAGTGGCGCCTCATGACAGCGGCTACAGCAAAACCGCCGCTCCACTCATTGTCAAAGACAAGGTGGTCACGGGGATTGCCGGAGGAGAGTTCGGCATTCGCGGCTTCATCGACGCTTACGATCCAGTTACCGGTGAACGTGAATGGCGAACCTATGTCATTCCCGGCCCCGGTGAATTTGGTAACGACACCTGGTCCGGCGACTCCTGGAAAACCGGGGGCGCTGCCACCTGGATAACCGGCTCCTATGATGCTGATCTGAATCAGATCTATTGGGGAACCGGCAACCCGGGACCGGACTGGAATGGTGACGTCAGGCTCGGGGACAATCTTTATTCAGACTCCGTTGTAGCGCTGGACGGGGACAGCGGCGAAATCGTATGGCATTTCCAGTTCACACCGCACGACGTTCATGACTATGACTCGATACAGGTCCCGATTCTGGCTGACATCGAATTTAAAGGTCGCCAACGTCAGGTGATGATGTGGGCCAATCGTAACGGGTTCTACTACACGCTCGACAGAAGCAACGGAGAGTTCTTAATCGGCAAACCCTATGCCGCACAAACGTGGGCGCAGGGCTTAGATCCTGTAACTGGACGACCCATTCGGGTGCCCGGAATGGCGCCCACCTACGAAGGCATCATGGTGTCACCACCCATCGTTGGAGCCACTAACTGGTATTCTCCGGGCTATAGTCAGGACACCGGGTTTTTTTACGTGACTTCGTTTGATGGCGAGCAGGAATTCTTCAAGCGCGATGAAGATTACGAGGAAGGTGAGCGCTTTACCGGTGGCGGAGGCCGCTACACTTCACCTATAGATGCGTTTCACAGCTCAATAAGAGCCATCAATCCTGAAACCGCCGAAATCGAATGGGAGTTCCCGATTATGCCCCGCTCTTCAGCAGGTATCACGACAACAGCTGGAGGCTTGGTTTTTACCGGTAGTGCTGACGGTTATTTCTTCGCGTTGGATGCGAGTTCCGGTGAGGAATTGTGGAATATCTCTCTCGGCCGCAGAGTCCATGCCGCACCAATGACTTTTGCCGTGGACGGGGAGCAGTTTGTCACCATCGCCTCAGGCAATGTGGTGTACACCTTTGGATTACGCAACTGAAGAAGTGAACTGTGGCCAGCGTCAGCAGTAGCACTCTGTTTACGCTGGTCTGCCTGAGGGTCGCTGGCAGAAATTCACAGATATGGAGCGATCAGTTCATCACTGACTGACCAGAGTTTCGCAGCTGCGTAATCAGTCGCAAACTCAGCGGTTCGGCGCTTTCGGCGGTCAAAAAAATAACTTCCTGCCGCGCCGAGTACGGCCTCATCATCTGAAGTGGCCAGCCAAATAAAGGTATCAGCACCTTTTGCAACAGGCCACATGAACGGGTACATCAGCAGGCCAAGCAATCTCGCCAACACACCCCCTTTGCTCCAGATCGGAGTCCGCACCGCACCCGGATGAAATGAACTTGCTATCAGGTTCGAGTGGCCATGTCGCCTGTGGAGTTCTCTGGCAGTCAGAAGGTTCATCAGCTTACTGCGACCATAGGCTTTCAGCGTACTGTAATTCTGCTCTAGCTCTAGATCATCAAAATCGAGAGGGCTGTTTCGGTGCCCCAGTGAGCTCGTAAAAACAACCCGCGCCGAGCCGGACTGACAGGCAAGCAAGCTCGGCATCAGTTTTCTGGTTAACAGGAACCCACTCAGGTGGTTGACCGCAAAGGTCAGCTCAAACCCCTCAGCCGTAAGTTGACGACTGGCATTAGCGCCACCCGCGTTATTGCACAGGACGTGTATCTCCGAATACTGTTCTGTGAGGCGATCAGCTAAAGCGGAAACGCTTAGCATCGAACTGAAGTCGGCAATCTCCAGGCGAACGCGGTCGTGTCCGGCCGATTCGATGATTCGGTCCTGTGCTGCCCGGCCTTTATCAGGACTACGGCAAACCAGCACCACCTCGGCCCCTCTTTCAGCGAAGCGCTGAGCTGCTTTGAATCCGATACCAGAGTTTGCACCAGTGACGACATAAACTTTCTCTGCGAGTTCATTCATGACCTACTCCGCCTTTAACGACCCTTGCCGGGCAAAAAATTGCAAGGCTTCATTTTATCCGCAACGATGGGGCGATATTCTCAGTCTAAGCGCCAAGAATATCCGGGCCAACCCACCTCAGCACTGCTTGCCCGCGCCGATGTTGCCTGGGTAAGACTCTGTTAGACTTAGACCATCGAGACGCTCGCCTGATCGACACCGACAATCGAGGCCAAGCTGAAGCGAGCTTACAGCCACCGGATCCAACGCGCTCGAGGGCGTGGCCGCGAGGAAGACCAACAGATCATCTACTGGAAAATTCAATGAAGCCCAAGCAACCAATCGCGCTCTTTCCCGTTCCTGCCCTCGAAGACATCGAGCCCGACATCCGGGAGCGAATGCTCAGAATACAGGAAAAAAGTGGCTTTATTCCCAATATCTTCCTGGCTCTGGCAGGCAGGCCTGCCGAGTTCAGGGCATTTTTCGACTATCACGACGCCCTGATGGACAGCGAAAGCAACCTGACGAAAGGCGAGCGGGAAATGATCGTGGTGGCAACCTCCGGTCTGAATCAGTGTCTGTATTGTGTCGTTGCGCACGGCGCGATACTCAGGATTAGGGAGAAGAATTCTACCCTCTCTGATCAACTGGCCACTAATTATCGCAAGGCGGATATCACCCCTAAACAGCGGGCGATGCTCGATTATGCCGTAAAAGTTTCACAAGCCTCGCATGAAATAACCGAGCAAGATCACGCCCCGCTGCGGGCTGAGGGCTTTTCTCAGGATGACATCTGGCAAATCGGTGCGATTTCAGCGTTCTTCGCCATGTCAAATCGAATAGCTAATATGACTTCGCTGCAGCCGAACACTGAATTCTACGGTTTTGCCAGATAGTTCAATTTAGGCCTGAGATAGTCTGAACGCCAGCAAATGGCGTCTAGTTTCAGTAACTAGCCAAGATCGGGATGAACAGCATGAACACGTCGCCAGCGCCACTGCAAATTCTAGCCCTCAACGATGCAGAAGATTCTGAAAACCGAATACACAGTGACGAGATAGCCAGACGCTACGGCTTTTCCAGCGCTCTGGTCAGCGGCGTCAATCTCTTCGGATACTTGACCCAACCCCTTGTCAGGCAATACGGCGAACAATTCCTCCATCGAGGCATGCTGGATGTCGTATTTCTAAAACCGGCGTATCAGAACGACCTGCTGACCCTCCGAAGCGAGAGCCTCGGGCAAGAATCCAGCAGTCGGAGTCACGTTACCTATGCCTATAATGAGCAGGAAATACTTCTCGCCAAGCTGGAAAGCTGGTTGCCTGCTGAACTTCCTGCGATCAACACCCTTGCTGACAGCGAACCGGGAAAGCCCATCAGCGTGCGTCCAGAAATCAGTGATCAGACGATCAGCCTAAACCTTCCGGGCCCAGCGCTGCACTGGAGACCGAAGCCTGAAGACAATGCAGCCCATGTTTCAGTCCAACGCGATATGTCACCCATTTATCAGAGCAAAGACAGCCATGTGCATCCTTACTATCTGCTGGAGATGTGTAATGCTGCGCTCAAAAACATGTATCTGATGCCAGCTTGGGTACACACGTCCAGCAAGTTAACTTTGAGGGACTCTGTTCGCGTGGGACGGGACTATCGGATCAAAGCCATACCAATAAACAAATGGGTTCGCAAAGGGCATGAGTTCATTTCCCTTTACCTTGTCTTCCACTGCGATAACGTCGTAGTTCTCGAAGTCGAACACACCGCAATTTACAAACTGGCAGACTGATCAAGTGGTCGCTTTCTGACGAACATTCTTTGCTCACCCTACATCACCAGTTCCCCCTCTTGCTTATAAGCGGTCGTTTTCAGACGAATCACTCCCGTCGTTTTCCCAGGGATCAGCTCAATGATGTCCAAAGAAGGGTACACGGTATCTCCACGACCGGTTTTAAGAATTTGATGCTTTACTCTAGGAGTCCGGTGAGGCTGTCTTCGAGAACATGATGCAGTATCCCGGCGCCGGGCGCGGTTTGCGTCGCAATCTGAAGGCCATGCGCGACCATTTACCGGTGCCCCTTGCACCGGCAGTACTCCGCATCATAGTGGATCGGATGATTGTCTCCCGAGGCTAGCTGAAGGGCTGCAAAATTGGCATCACCCAGAGTTCGTGATGGGTTATTCAAGCGCTGACCAAGAGTTAAGTCTTCAAAGTAGTGAGACTCCAACAGAACATGCTGGGAAGGATCAAACCCTGACACAGAAAATTGACTCGTAAGATTTCCTCAAATTAAACCACACAGCCTGGGTGGCTGATCTATTCAACGCAGTTCAGCGGCAGGATGAACACTGCGACCGGCTGATGCCCATCTGGCTGTCAGCAGGCATATGGTGTTAACCTGACATGGCGAGCTAACGGAGTCCTATCTCATGCGAATGCTTCCCTGCACACCACCCTGGCTGGGTTTTGCGCTTAGCCTTGCTCTCAGCTTTGCTGCCCGCAGCTGTCTTGCCGATGATTTGAACAATCATATTCTTTCCCTCAGAGAACGGGCTGAGATCACCGATCAAATTCTGGAGGACCGACTTGAAACCGTTGTGCCGGCAGTCATGCGTGCTGCCGGGATAGACGCCTGGGTACTGATCGCCAGAGAGTACAATGAAGACCCGATCGTAAAAACCATGCTGCCAGCGACCTGGCTGAACGCGAGACGACGCACGGTACTGATGTTTATCGACCAAGGGCCTGAGCTTGGCGTCGCGCGTATGGCGGTAGCTCGGTATCCGGTTGGCAATCTGTTCCCTAGTGTTTGGAACCCGGAACAACAGCCTAATCAATATGGACGGATTGCACAGATTCTCGATGAAGCAAATCCGGCCCGTATAGCCCTGAACTACTCTGATGTCTATGCGTTAGCTGACGGCCTGACCTATTCAGAGCAACGTGATTTCCTTCAGGCTTTGCCTATCCGCTTACACGATCGGGTTGTCTCCAGCGAAGCGGTAGCCGTGGGCTGGTTAGAAACGCGCACGGCGGCTGAGATGGCCACCTACAAGACCGTCATGGAAATAGCCCACGGGATCATTGCAGAGGGATTCTCAAGCGACGTCATCACCCCAGGCGTTACCTCCACTGAAGACCTCGAATGGTGGTTTCGACAACGGGTCAATGACCTCGGATTGCAGACCTGGTTCCACACCAGCATTGAAATCGAACGCTCCGACCGTTCGAAACAGGAGATCGCAGCAAACAATCTGGATCCCAATCTGCTTCTGCGCGGCGATCATGTTCATATCGATTTTGGCATCAGCTATCTGAACCTACAGACAGACACTCAGCAAAATGCCTATATCCTTCGCGAAGGAGAAACGGAGGTACCGTCCTCGCTGCAACTGGCGCTTCAAAAAGGGAATGAACTGCAGGATATTTTGACCAACAATTTTCGGGTAGGCAGAACAGGGAACGACATTCTTCGTCGCACGAGAAAACGGGCGCTTGAACGAGGCATAAGCCCCATCATCTATACGCACCCCATTGGTCTTCATGGGCACGCTGCCGGCACCACCATAGGCATGTGGGACAAGCAGGAAGGCGTTCCCGGATCCGGAGACTACGCCATGCAGCCGAATACTGCCTATTCCATCGAATTAACTGCGCTGGTAGAAATACCGGAGTGGAGCCGAGAACCCATGCGTATGAAATTAGAGGAAGACGGTTTCTTTGATGGCCGGCAATTCAAGTACATCGCTCCGCGACAGACCGAGTACCACGTCATACGGCCGGCCAATTGAGCGTTTATGGCGTTCGGGAGGCAATAGCAGACCGGTCAACTCGCTGGCCGTTGAGATAGACCGAGTGAATATCCCTCGTATTTCGGATATCTGAAGTCGGATCTGAGTTCAGAACCAGCAGACTCGCCTGCTTGCCCGGCGCCAGCAGACCCAGCCCCCGCAGGCCCAAATGCTTGGCGGCAAGAGAGGTAGCAGAGCGCAGAGCGTCAATAGGGCGCATGCCCAAGCGCACATAGATCTCCAGCTCGCGATGGCCCGTGTAACCGAATGGATGTCCCGGCACCGCCCCTGCATCTGTGCCAAGCACCAGATCCAGACCACCGGCCTCGATCCGTGCGAAGCCGGCGACGAGCTCAGATTCATTAGCCGCGCCCCATATAGGCTGCACGTGACGTAACGGTGAAGCCGACAAAGATTTCCTGAGTCTCTGCGATAAAAACGGGGTCAAAAACTGATCCTCACCAATGGCTTCCCGGCGCAGTTCACCCAGACCCAGATTGGGTATCACAAAGACATCTGACTGCTCTGCCCGCGCGATCAGCTGCTCCGTAAAATCATGGCCTATTCGTCCGTGCAGAAAGCCATCGACGCCAGCGCTGATGAGATCCAGCATGTCCGATGCATTCTGCTGATGCACAAACACCTTCAGGCCCGCTTCTCCGGCACGTTCAGCCACTGCCCTGTAGATTTCTGGTGCAAGCTTTGTCTGGCTGCCACCTCTGTCGTCCACCCAAATTTTGAGGAACTTAAAACCCTGAAGCGCTAAATCTGTTACAGTCTTTCGCGCCGATTCAGGATCCGTTACACCGTAAAGTACTTGGAGCCCGGTTCTGGCCTGCACCTGACCTGTTTGCTCGAGAAACTGATTGTTAGGTCCCTGGCCAGGTGGTGCCATGCCCGCTGCATAAAGAAATTCTGGCAGATTATTTCTCCTGCGCACGGTCGCCGTCAGCAACTGCGCTAATTCAGCGGGGTCACTCCCGGCTGAAAACACCGCGCCAAACCCGTAGTAGGCGTATTGATCGAGGTTGTCAGTCAGGTTTTCCAGATTGTAATTATCGGCACCCCAGCTTTGCCGTGACTGAAATCCAAGATGGGCATGGGCATCGATCAGGGCAGGCATCACCCATTTGCCCTGAAGGTCAACCACCAGCCCTGTGTCCGGTGGCGGCAAGTCCTCGCCCAGACTTACGATCAGACCGTCTTCAATTAACAAATCATGGCTGGTGAGCACACTACCATCTCCGATAATCAGGCTGGCGTTCTCAAACAGCATCTTGCTCTGGGCCTGCGCTCCGCAAATCACGCCGCCTGCAAAGCAAATGCCGAGAAGCCAAGGGTGGCTTCTGATCGTTATACGGAAACGCATAGCTCTCTCCTAATACATGGCTCTGGCGAACGATTTCCAGCCGCTCTTATCCAGTTGGCGTCGGTACAAGTGGTTTTGGGCGGCCTTAGACTGTCGCAATTCTATTTTTCGGAGCGAATCGGGTTCTCAACAGGTCGTTCACCCTGATACTCTCTGTCCTACCTACTCCATAATAAGCAATTTTATCTGGGAACTCAGCAGTGAGCAGCAGTAGCGACTGGTTAAGCGAAAGCGAAGCAATAGCCCTCGCCGACAATCCGGATACCTCGTCACTTGCCAAAATGGCCTCTCAGCTTCGGGACAGTCATCACGGCGATCTGATCACGTATTCGCGCAAGGTTTTTGTGCCCCTTACCCAACTGTGCCGAGATGTTTGCCACTACTGCACCTTCGCCCAGACCCCAAGGCATCTGAATCAGGCTTTTATGTCGACGGAAGATGTGGTCGCCCTGTGTCAGGCCGGCGCTAATTTGGGCTGCCAAGAAGCGCTTTTCACTCTAGGTGAGAAACCTGAGCTTCGATATCGAGCCGCCCGCGAGGCCCTCGCCGGTCTCGGCTTCGGCAGCACGCTGGAGTATGTGAGAGCCGTGGCTGAGGAGGTACTGACAGAGACAGGGCTGCTGCCACACATTAACGCTGGCAATATGACTGCCAGCGAAATCGATATGCTGAGAACAGTGAGCGCATCGATGGGGATCATGTTGGAATCCGCTTCACCCCGACTGTGTCAGAAAGGCATGCCCCATTACGGTTCGCCCGACAAAGATCCAGGGCTTCGTCTGCAGACGCTCGAACTCGCCGGGAAAGCCAGTGTACCCTTCACCACGGGCATTCTAATCGGTATTGGCGAAACCCGACTCGAGCGAATTGAATCACTGCTGGCGATCCGTCGAATTCATGAGCAATATGGTCACATCCAGGAAGTGATCGTCCAAAATTTCAGAGCCAAATCACAAACAAAAATGGCGCAGGCACCGGAGCCAGATCTGGAAGAGTTAATTTGGACGCTCGCGATTAGCCGTCTGATCTTCGGGCCCCAAATGAATATTCAAGCGCCTCCTAACCTGAGCCCTGGCGTTCTGCCGCAACTAATCTCCGGAGGAATCAACGACTGGGGCGGCGTTTCTCCGGTGACACCGGATCATGTGAATCCCGAGGCCCCCTGGCCTCATCTGGATAATCTGGCACGGGAAACGGAAGCAGCGGGCAAATTTCTGGAACAGCGCCTAACGGTCTATCCAAAATATCTGCGAGCCGGACCTCAATGGCTTGATGGATCCGTCTTACCGGTCGCAATGTCTCACAGCGACAGCATGGGTTTTGCCAGACGGGACCCTTGGAAGCCCGGCAGCTGTGCAGAAATACCCGCGGTTGAACGCGGATTGTGCCAGCAAAAATCCGGTCCGTCTGCGCCGATCGCGAGCATTATTGAGCGCGCCCACCAACAAGAGGCTCTGAAAGAAGACGAGATTGAATCACTCTATAAAGTTCGCGGTTCTGACTTCAGCGCGGTGATGCATGCCGCCAATGAGATACGCGCAGAGCAGTGTGGCGAGACTGTCAGCTACGTCGTGAATCGCAACATTAATTACACTAATGTTTGCTACTTTCGCTGCCAGTTCTGCGCCTTCTCGAAAGGAAAAATGAGTGAAAACCTGAGAGGGAAACCCTACGACATCTCAGCAGAGGAAATCGCGCGGCGCGCCAGAGAAGCCTGGAACAGGGGCGCCACGGAAGTATGTATGCAGGGAGGTATTCATCCGGACTACACCGGTCAGACCTATCTGGACATAGTGGCCACGGTCAAGCGTGCTGCACCGGACATTCACGTACACGCCTTTTCGCCTCTTGAGGTGTGGCAGGGCGCAGCGACTCTCGAAGTCAGTCTCAAGGAATTCCTCTCCCGCCTGAAAATGGCAGGACTCAGCACCCTACCCGGCACTGCAGCAGAGATTCTGCACGACGAGATCCGCGAACAGATCTGTGCCGACAAACTCAACACAGCGCAGTGGCTGGAAGTCATGCGGACCGCGCACGAAGTTGGCTTTCAGTCCACCGCGACCATCATGTTCGGGCATGTTGATCGTCCCAAGCACTGGGCAGCCCACCTTCACGCCATACGAAAGCTACAGGACGAAAGCGGAGGCTTTACTGAATTCGTCCCGCTACCCTATGTCGCAGCAGAGGCGCCGATGTACAGAAAAGGGAAATCCAGACAGGGACCGACACTACGTGAGGCCCTTCTCATGCATGCGGTGCCTCGGTTGGCACTGAATGGCGCTATTTCCAACATTCAGACCTCCTGGGTGAAAATGGGCCGGGATGGCGCCATGCTCGCCCTGCAGTGTGGGGCTAATGACCTAGGCGGTAGTCTGATGAACGAGAGTATCACCCGCGCAGCGGGCGCTGAGCACGGCCAGGAATGGCCACCTGCAGAGATGGCTGCCGCCATCAGGTATCTTGGGCGCCAAGCGAGAATGCGCACCACGCTGTATGGCGAGGCTCCTGCTGCGCAGCAGGAGCGGGCATTCAACGCGTGCGCGCTCAGTCAGATTATTAACAGTGACGCCGGAAAGTTTCAGAGAAAAAAGTCTCTGGATGATGCGCAGACATCACACTGCCCTGCCGGCCAAGCCCGTTAGTTCCAATTCCGAGCGCAAGTAAACGATCGACACATCTGTTTGTGGCGTAGCTACACTGATACAATTTTTCGCCGTCGGTAGAGATGAAGGGATCGACACCATCAGAGCACGTCAGCACAGGAAACACTCCGCATGAAAATAGGCATCACAGGAGCAAACAGCAGCGTTGGCATAAACCTGCTGTCCCACTTGAGTGAGAAAGAGGGCATCGAGGCGGTCGCCGGAGTGCGCTCAGAGTCTGCATTGTCCAGCCTCCCTAAATCGTCTTCGATCAGTCCCGCTATTATTGCTTACGATAATCCAGAGAGCCTCAAGCAAGCGCTCGCCGGCGCTGACTGCCTGATTCATCTGGCCGGCATCCTGATTGAAAATAAGCATTCCAACTATGCCAGCGCCAACGTTGCTGCCACTGATGCTGTTGTCAAAGCGGCGCAGGATTGCAATGTGGGGCACATCATCTTTATAAGTGTGGTCGGAGCCAGCGCCAACTCGAACAATGCCTATTTTCGCTCCAAAGGAGTAGGCGAGGAGCTGGTAATGAATTCAGGTATCCCCGCAACGGTGCTGCGCACGCCGATTTTGATGGGGCCCGGCACCGCCGGCGCGAACTCGTTGCGCAGCGCTGTCTTTAGCGGCCAAGCTAAAGTCTTGGGCGGCGGGGAATACTGCATGCGTCCCCTCGATACGGATGACCTCAGTCAGGCGCTATCAAAGCTGGCCTGCAGCCCTGTGACGGGCAGTCAAGTGCATGAACTGGTGGGCCCGGAACCGATTGCCTACCGCAACCTAATCAAAAAAGCGGGCAGCTTGGTGGGAAAAGAAGTTGAAGTAGGCTCCGTACCGATCCTGATAGCCAAGTTAGGTGCGGCAATTACCAGCACGCTCAAAGGGGGCGGTATCACACCAACCGTTATCGATGTTATCACCATGAACGAATTCGTGGCTGAAAACGCTGATGAGAAAGTCGGCATCAACCTGACCCCTCTTGAAGATACTCTCAGAAAAATACTGATAAGCGAGTCCTAATATGAGTGACAATGATAGCGCTGAAGCAACAACCGGTAAGGTTGTTCAAGAGCCGTCTACAAATAAAAAGAAGCAAAGCCCATTGGGTAGGCTAATTTTCCTACTGATCACCAGCGCTTGTTTTGTCTATCTTTACTTTAAATTAAACGGCGCAGCAGCCAGAGAGGGCATGCCGTTAACCGAATACATGACACAGGTCTTTGCAAATGTCGCTTGGGGTCCGTGGCTGGCGCTCATGGTGACCTATTCGCTGTTTTATTTTCTCATAGACACGCTTGTCGTCACTCGGGCACTAAACTGGCTGTTAGCAGATATCAAATACAAAGACATTCTGCCAATTCGCGCGAGCGCCTACATCATATCGATATTCAATGAACAAATCGGTAAGGGTGCTATGGCTTACTACCTCAACAAGCGGGATCAAATTCCGGGCTGGGAAGTCGGCTCGGTCATGCTGTTCATTATGTTTTGCGAAATTTTCTATCTGCTGGTTTGGGCCACAGTGGGCTACATTTTTGGTGGCGACGGGCTCCCGGAAGTCTTCCAGATCATGCCAGTCATGAGTATCGGAGCCGCCATCTTACTGATTCTCTGGCTGCTGTATTTCAACGGCACCCTACTTCCAAACAATCAGCTTCGGGAAAAGCGAATTCTTCACGGCTTTCGCCGCGCAAAGCTTTGGCATTATGGCGCTTTCTTTTTGCTCCGATCACCGGCCCTGCTGGCCGCGATAGTGGTCTATACGACAGCATTAAACCTGTTCGGTGTCGAAGCCTCTTTCCTAACGCTCTTGCCCTACCTGCCAGTGGTTTTCTTTGCTGCCGCCGTACCAACTCCCATGAGAGCCGCCGCGATCACTTTCTGGGTCATTTTATTTCCAGAAAACGAAGGACAGATGGCGGCATTCGGATTTGTCCAGCACAACTTCTTTATTCTGTTCAACGCAATCATTGGCCTGATTTTCTGGCGCCGAGCACAGCGCGATCTGTTTGCCTGAAATTACATGGCCAATCTGCTCACCCTTCTTCGCCTACTGCTGGCCCTGCCAGTGGGATGGGCGATGGCTAATAGTGAATTCCTGTCAGCCTGGGCACTCGCTCTATGCCTTTTTGCGGCAATTACCAGTGACTATCTTGACGGGAAAATAGCACGAGCCCTCGGCACCGCGTCCGCTCACGGTCAGATCTTTGATCACTCAACAGATTTCCTTTTCGTGACTTCAGGCTTAGCGGGCGCTGTCTATGCCGACCTCGTCCCTGAGATTTTGCCGATTCTGATTACCGTTGCCTTCAGTCAGTATGTGCTGGAATCTTATTTTCTCTACCGCCAGAAAAATTTGCGAATGAGCTTTCTGGGGCGCTGGAATGGTGTGTTCTATTTCGGTCCCCTTTTGTTAATCAGCTTTGCAAGATTGCTTGAAGACAATCAATGGGCTACCGAAATCATTTTCTCTGGGTTGAATCTGCTGACCTGGGCACTTATTGCCAGCACGGTGCTATCCATCATCGACCGAGCCATCGCGCCATTTACTCACCAGCGATCTGCGGACCAGAAGCCCGACGTAAAAGCTTGAGACTGGCAACGAGAAATTTCATGGAGAAAATCAGAAGAAATCCAGACGACGAACGCACTACATGGTCGACAGATTGCAGAGAAGTTTTGATATGTCGCTGCGATTGCTTCAGTCCGATCGACTCACATCTGGGCCCGCAATTGCTGATGATCACGCTGCTGGCTCTGGCTGGCATTGAGGATGTCAGCTAGCCTCTCTTTTGAAAGAGATGAAAGATTAGCTGTCTAGCAGCTGCGCGAGAAAACCCTGACAGGGTATCCCAGGATTTCTGAGGTTGTGGAGTCAAACCCACTCACAAAGCACTCGTCCGCAGAAAGCAAAGCTACTGCAGGGTTGCCGACTTCGCCATGCTTACTGCAGTCGTTTCCAGACCCCAATCCGCCTGTTGCGTCACCCGCTCAATCACCTCAAATATCGAATTCAGCAATTCCGGCGTCACGGCGATTGTCAGCGCTTGACCTTGAACTGACTGAAAGCTGAGGGCATGAGTCCCTTCCCCCTTTCCGTTCGGCGTGAGATCTACCCGCTCGACCAGATCGCCCTGCTCGCCAAGCGGAAACTGTTCACCCGGGCGAAATGCCTGTCCGAAGTCCTGCTGAGACGCTACTAGCTCTTGCTGGATATCGGCCTGCATAACGGTAGAAAATCCGGCACTACCCGGTACTGCTGACGCGCTGTCTAAAACACTTTCTCCCTCCTCAGCGGGGAGTCGACAAGCACTCACTTTAACTTTGAAATCACCTAGCATGCTGAAACAAAAACGGCGCGTTAACCAGAGTCGGTACTCTGCTCCAGCCGTATTGGTGATTCGTAGTAAAATCCGATCCTGTGCGCTGTTATAACCCGCATCGAATTGACCCAAACCGCTCATCGGTGACACCCAACCCCTGTCCCGTAATGATTCATCTCTGATTGTAAAAACCTGCAACAGCCGCGCAAAAGCAATTTTTGCATCGCTACCGGAGGCAGCCCGCGCAACCATTGTCCGACAGCTGGCGCTGTGCCACCCATCAGCTGATTGCTCCATGCAGGCCAATTCGCACTAATCATTGGTATCCGCGCCCTTTCGTAAATGTCCATAAAGCAGTTCCTCGGTAAATTCGACACACTTAAATTCAAGCAACTGCATGTTGTCATCGAGGCGGCGGTACAGCGGATAACTGACTTTCCAAGGACGTGTATAGACATTCGGATCTTCCAGGATCGCCTCGTACTGAATCACGTTCGGGCCAACAAAGGTATACCGCTCGGTCACACGAAGCGCATCCGTGTGATGATTTCCGGCATGATCCAACCAAGTCTCAGGCACCTGATCAGTCACCTCAATCACGAGCGTATCGCCCTCATATCGCGCCAGGTTGTGGCCCATCCAGCTCAGAATCGGCGCCTCAAAGTCTGGTTGATCGACGTAGACAATGCGACTCGCACTGGCGAACTCATAGGCAAAAATAATGTGATCCGTCGACTGCACAATCTGAAATGGAAAAGGCAGATAGTTCGCCCGAGGAATCCCCGGCATATAGCATTTGACCAGCGGATCATTGGCAAGCCAATCCGACTTGTTTTCCTGCTGCTGTGCACGAGCTTCAGGGGTGTAAGGGATCTCGTTGCCCTCAACGATACCCAGACCCGCCGGAATTGCTCCGATGGCGCCCGCTGCCACCAGAGGGCCGAAACTTGCGGCGTGAGGCTCAACATCCCAATTTGCCGTATTGATAGCCTGCCAGATGCCGTTAAAATCTGGCCGCCCGTCAGCGGTTCTCGGAATGTCCTGAGCAGCAGTGAGCGAACTCACTGAGAGCAGCGTTATACATAAAGCGAATCTGATCAGTGACGGTCTAGTGCGGTGACGGGTGGGCTCAAGCATGGGCATCTCTTCGCTATTCTGAATGTTTCTCTTGCTAAAAATACTAGCACAGGCCTCAGCCCGCAACATTGTGCTTCCAAGTCGGCTTCTCACCTACTTAACACCGATACCCCCTCAAGCGGGTGACTAGTCAGCGTACAACCCCGGAGACTCACTTTTGTGTCAGTAAAGCGTTATAATGAGCACAAAATGAAGGCCCTTCGGCCACGATCCCGGAAGAAAGCGTTCTGTATTTACTGGCAATCATAGAAGAGACGGGCCTCAGCCTCTTGCTGCGCGAATCCGGCGTCGCATTCTTCAGCTCCCTGACTCTTCACTCGCTGGCGATGGCCTTCGTCGTCGGGATTAATCTGGCACTGGCGTTCAGTTTACTTGGACTGATCCCCAGCTTGCTAAACAGGCGCTTTGAGCCTTTTTTTGCCCTGCACTGGTGGGCAGTTGGGCTGATTTTCGTCTCTGGCGTGGCGCTGCTAATCGCTTATCCAGCCAAAGCATTGACCAATCCCGTGTTTTATCTGAAGTTCACTGCACTCAGTGCAGGTCTGCTGATCACCCGGCGGCTGCAACGCTCCGTGAGCGGCCGGACTGCAGCCCATCAACCACCTCCGGGCGACAAGTTCTCCAGTAGAATTCCGACAGCGCTTGCCATGCTTTCTTGCTGGATGCTGACCATCGGAGCCGGCCGATTTTTGGCATACACGCATTCTGTATTGCTGGCTTCCCGCTATTTCTAAGCCTGCCTGAGGAATTATTTACTAGACATGGAACAAGCTCTGTTGGCATTTTCTCATGGGACCGGAATCTTCGATTTCATGCACTCTCCCTGGGGATGGCCGGTAGCGGAATCACTGCACTTTTTGGGATTAAGCCTGCTGATCGGCACCGTGGGTGTGTTCGACCTTCGCATGATTGGTCTGGGCCCCGGCATTCCTTATCGTAACCTTCACCGAATGGTTCCCATTGGCGTTTTGGGTTACGCAATAAACTTGGTAACCGGCACGATGTTCCTCAGTAGCGCACCCGATCAATATCTATACAATCCCGCGTTTCAAACCAAACTGGGATTTATGTTGCTGGCAGGATGCAACATGATCTGGTTCTACACCACCTGCAGCACGGAGGTCAGAACCACGTCCGATTCCCTGCCGGTCTCCGGGCGCGCGAAGCTCATTGGCACAGTTTCCCTGCTTGCTTGGTGCACAATTATTGTTTGCGGTCGGCTTATCACATACTATCGCCCCCCTTATCATTGGTGCTTCTGGTGTTGAGAGCAGTCCTAATTCAACTACCGCCCTTAGACCGCGGAGGTCCTGAACTTAATCTATTTTCAGCGCAACTAAGATGATGGACTTCCGAAAAAAATACACGTTTGGCAGTTTCCGGATCCACGTCAACTGGCCTCTTGCCGCTTGCGTCGTGATAACCGCAGCCACCTTCATGCGTCTGGGACTGTGGCAATTGGACCGCGCGGCTGAGAAAGTCGATGCCCAGAACGAATTGCTGGCAGAGCTTCAGATGAATGCCGAGCCGATTGAATCGATTCCTCCCGGCCATTTACATTCTGCAAACCCAGAGCTGCAAAACCGCCATGTCAAACTCATCGGTGAATACTGGAATGAGCGCACGATCTTGCTGCTTGCAGAGTTCTATGAGAGTCAAATCGGCTATGGAGTGGTGACACCCTTCCGGCTGAGCAGCAACAACAATTTGGTTCTGGTGCATCGGGGCTGGACTACGGGAATACTGCCACCTGATACGCCTCCTTTCACCCGCCCAGTGACAGGGCCTGTGGAGATTGATGCACAGATATTCGTACCTTCCGGGAACACTCGCACGATCGAAAACACCATTGATGCCAGCCAGTGGCCACTGAGAATGCGCGCACTGGATATCGAAACTCTATCAGCAGTTTTTGGTGAACCCATATTTCCATTCGTAGTGCGCATC
>PBTW01000025.1 GCA_002729315.1 Gammaproteobacteria bacterium | reverse complement strand
CGGAACATGCGGGCCGCGGCACATGTCCAAATATTCTTGATGGTAATATAGACCCAAAGTCTGCTCATCTGGCATATCCTGAATGAGCTTCAACTTGTATTCCTCTCCTCTTTTTGTGAACTCATCGATCACTAGGTCTCTTGGAGTCACCTTTTTGATAACGTCATAGTTTTGTTTGATCAGAAGGCGCATTCTCTCTTCGATAAGGTGCAAATCATCATCAGTGAAAGGTTTTTCGACCGCGATGTCGTAATAAAACCCGTTTTCAATGACGGGCCCTATCACCATATTGGCTTCAGGGAAGAGCTGCTTAACGGCGTGACCAATCAGGTGCGCGCACGAATGTCTTATTACATCTACCCCTTCTGAATCTTTGCTAGTAATAATGCGTAGTCCAGAATCAACCTCCACAAGATCAGAGGCGTCGCATAACTCGCCATTCACCTCGCCTGCAATTGTTGCTCGAGCGAGGCCAGGTCCAATGTCAGTAGCGACTTCATATACTGACACGGGAGAGTCATATTTTTTCTGAGTACCATCTGGCAATGTAATGGTCGGCATTTTGAAGCCCGGATTTTCAATTAATCAAAGTTTGATTGGAGAATATAAAAACTCATATTAACCGGAAATTATGTTTGGTAGGCACGACCAGATTCGAACTGGTGACCTCTACCATGTCAAGGTAGCGCTCTAACCAACTGAGCTACGCGCCTGTCGCCTGATCAATTCGCCAGCCAATGAAACAAAACTGGTGTTCCCGAAGTTTTCGGCTCTATTGAGAAGGCGGCGTGATTATACGGAATTACGCGCACCCATGTCGACGAATTTATCGGAAAAAATGCCATCAAGTCATTACCTTAGCATCCGTTGTTTAAGCTTCGCGATGCGATCCCGGGTGGCTGCTGCTTCCTCAAAAGCGAGGTTTTTAGCTTGCTCATACATCAGCGATTCCTGCTGGGAAATTTCCTTACGGATTTCTTCCGGAGCCGAAAAATCCATTTTTCCATAAGCATTCACCGTTTCGGCCACCGAGCGACCCGAACGCCGAGAATCTGCCTCCTGTTTGGCATAGGCGCCCTCCATTACATCCAGAATGCGCTTGGTCACCCCTTGCGGCGTAATGCCGTGTTCGCGATTGTAAGTGAGTTGTGTATCACGTCTCCGATTGGACTCATCCATAGCTCTTTGCATCGATCCGGTGATAGCATCCGCATACAGAATTGCCTTGCCATTCAGATTTCGCGCTGCCCTGCCAATAGTCTGGATCAACGAACGTTCAGATCGAAGAAACCCTTCTTTGTCTGCGTCAAACACAGCAACCAGAGAAACTTCTGGAATATCAAGCCCTTCCCGCAGCAGGTTAATGCCCACCAGCACATCAAAATTACCCAGCCTGAGATCCCGCAAAATTTCAGACCTCTCTACCGTATCGATGTCTGAATGCAGATAGCGAACCCGGACGCCATGTTCCGCGAGAAAATCGGACAGATCTTCAGCCATTCGCTTGGTCAGGACTGTAACAAGAACGCGCTCCTGATTTGCCACGACCCTGTTAACCTCGGACAACAAATCATCGACTTGAGTTGAGGCTGAGCGCACCTCTAATTCCGGGTCAACCAGCCCAGTTGGACGAACCACCTGCTGTACCTGCTGCCCTTCATGTTCATTTTCGTATGGGCCGGGAGTGGCAGACACGTATATAATTTGAGGGGTAAGCGACTCCCACTCTTCAAATCGCAAGGGGCGATTGTCCAACGCTGATGGCAAGCGGAAACCATACTCCACTAGCGTTTCCTTACGCGAACGGTCTCCCTTATACATAGCCCCTAACTGCGGTATCGAGACATGCGACTCGTCTGCGACGACCAAGGCGTTTTCCGGCAGATAGTCGTAAAGCGTAGGCGGAGGCTCTCCGGCAACCCTGCCTGACAGATAGCGCGAGTAATTCTCTATGCCGTTGCAGTAGCCCAACTCCTGAATCATCTCCAGGTCAAATTTGGTTCTCTGCTCAAGTCGCTGCGCTTCAACCAGTCGATTATTGCTCTGCAACTGCGAGAGACGCTCCTTTAACTCACGTCGAATGTCGTCAAGCGTGCCTAACAGCTTTTCTCGTGGGGTCACGTAATGAGATTTCGGAAAGACGGTGAGCCTCGGCACCTCCTTGATCAGTGCGCCGGTCAAAGGGTCAAAATAGGACAGCTTCTCGATCTCATCATCAAACAACTCAATTCTGATCGCATTACGCTCCGATTCAGCGGGATAAATATCGATGACATCCCCCCGCACTCGGTAAGTAGCTCTTCTTAACTCCATGTCATTGCGTGTGTACTGAAGATCCGTGAGCCGCCTCAGTAATTTCCGCTGGTCCATCCGGTCACCGCGATCGAGGTGCACTACCATCTGCAAATAGGAGCCCGGATCCCCCAGACCATAAATAGCCGACACAGTGGCGACAACAATTACATCCTGACGCTCGAGCAGCGCTTTTGTTGCCGACAGTCTCATTTGCTCAATGTGATCATTGATAGAAGCGTCTTTTTCAATGTAAAGATCGGAAGATGGCACATATGCTTCAGGCTGATAGTAATCATAGTAAGAGACAAAGTATTCCACCGCATTGTTGGGAAAAAACTCTTTGAACTCACCGTAAAGTTGTGCAGCAAGCGTTTTGTTCGGCGCCATGACAAGCGCTGGACGCTGCACCGTCTCGATGACATTGGCGATAGTGAACGTTTTCCCCGAACCGGTAACTCCGAGTAAAGTCTGGGCGTGGAGCCCATCGGCCAAGCCCTCGACCAGCTTTGCGATCGCCGCTGGCTGATCGCCGGCAGGTTTGAACTTGGATTCCAAGGTAAATAATTTCGACATCGTTCTACTATCACTCATTGAGCGGAGGCACAGCCTGCTCAAGCCATCTGGCCAATGAACGCCTCAGAGACAAAGACAAAAAGGATGCTACCATTCCGGGCGACTTAAGCCGCCGAGGTTGACCGTGTTATGTTTTCTCATTAGACTACGCGCCTTCTCTGGGATTCGGCCTCCCACCGAGCCACAACGGCCGGCCAGGTCCTTCGGATCACTCGGAAAAGGTGACTCTGCTGCCCAATAGCTCAATGGTAGAGTAGGTGACTGTTAATCACTTGGTTCCTGGTTCGAGTCCAGGTTGGGCAGCCATTTTCTGCTGTTTTCCCCATGCTGACTTCTCATCTTTCCCTCAACATCCACTTGCGCCGGCAACCAACCTACTTTCTGACGCTCCCGTTCACCCTACTCTGGCTCAGCGATGGCCTCGGGGCTCCGCGTTACGCACGATAGATATCAGTAGTCCCATTCCAAAGATTTAAGGTATAGTGGGCTCTTGAACACGATACACCGGAGGAGGCTTTATGATTCGTTCACTGTTTACTGCACTGATAATTAGCATTGGCTCAGCGTCATTTGCTCAGGAAAACCCCGTTGTGGTAATGGAGACAACTAAGGGCACCATCCGAATCGAATTGTGGGCGGATAAAGCGCCGATAAGCGTGGAGAACTTTCTCCGGTATACAGATAACGAGCTTTATGATGGCTTAATTTTCCACCGAGTGATAAACGGCTTCATGATTCAAGGAGGCGGCTTCAACGCCGACATGGTGCAGCTATCTACTTACGAACCCATAAAGAATGAGGCCAAGTCAAACATTCCCAATAATCGGGGCACTCTGGCCATGGCACGAACGACCGTCGTGGACAGTGCAACAAGCCAGTTTTTTATCAATTTGGTGGATAATGATTTCCTGAATCACACTGACGAGACCCCCCGGGGTTTCGGATACGCAGTGTTCGGGGAGGTGATAGAGGGTATGACAGTTGTGGATGAAATCGCCGGGGTGGCTACGGGTCGCAACGGACCCTATAACGACGTTCCAACTGAACCGGTCTTCATTGTTTCCGCGAAACAAGAGATTTAGCGCAGGGACACTATGCCGAATGCAAGAGGATATTTCACTCTCTGAAAAGGCGGGCCACTGTTGCTGACTCACCCACTGCGCCTGCCGCACCTGCGTCGTTACTACCAAGATCTGTGGCATGTGCCTCAGTCTTTACCTCCCAGAGCGGGTCGCTGATTTCTTCCTTAGGTTCAAATCCATCCACAGCCTCGAGCAAAATTTCTCGGATCTTAGCCAGGTTTATCTCCTTGCACGCCAGTTGCAGCCGGTTTAACAAGTCTTGCAGCTCTTCCCAGACCAGAAAATCCTCTTCGGCCCGCATAATTTTCGGATGCTCGGTGCCGGTTACCGACTCGCCTATCAGTAGTTCTTCATAGAGCTTTTCCCCCGGACGTAAACCGGTGTACTCAATAGCGATATCACCGCGATAGGCATTCTCGTCTTTTACGTCATAGCCCATCAAATGCACCATTTTTTTTGCCAAATCGACAATACGTATAGGCTCATTCATATCTAGCACGAAGACATCACCACCCTTCGCCATAGATCCCGCCTGAATCACGAGTTGAGCCGCCTCCTGGACTGTCATGAAGTAGCGGGTAACCTCCGGATGCGTCACCGTGATGGGGCCGCCGGTGCTGATTTGCCTCCGAAATAACGGCACAACCGATCCTGAAGAGCCAAGCACATTACCGAATCGAACCATGCTAAACCGAGTTCTGCTAGCCCGTTGAGCCATTGCTTGTAGTAACTGCTCAGCGAATCGTTTAGTTGCCCCCATGAAATTGGTAGGCCGAACCGCTTTGTCAGTAGAGATCAGCACAAAGTTTTTAACGCCGAAATCCTCCGATGCTCGGGCGGAAGTCAGCGTCCCAAAAATATTATTTTGCGCACCTTCAACGATGTTTTTCTCAACCATAGGCACTTGCTTGTAGGCTGCAACATGATAAACGGTTTCCACCTTAAAAGTTTTGATGGCATTTTCCATGAGCGCTCGATTACAAACCGACCCAAGCAAGGCAACTATCGAAATGTTTTCACCTCCTTCGATTGATTTAATCTTGTCGCGCAACTCGGCTTCGATGGCGTAGAGCCCATATTCGAACGCATCGAGGATTATCAACCGAGATGGGTTAATGGTTACAATCTGACGACAGAGCTCAGAGCCGATAGAGCCACCGGCGCCGGTAACCATTACCGCCTGACCCGTTATGCAAGCACCCAACAATTGTGGGTCAGGTGGTACGATATCTCTCCCGAGAAGGTCTTCGATGTCGATATCCCTAATTTCATCAACCCCGACCTTTCCAGAAACCATATCGAACAGGTCTGGCACGGTTTTCACATGCACCGGCAAATGCTCAAGACGGTTCAGAATTCCTTTTCGCTCAGCGTGAGTTGCGGAGGGAATGGCCAACAAAATTTGCCTGACGGAATAGGTCTCAATGAGTTCATATAGCGAATTAGGCGAGTAAACTCTGATGCCATGAACCGAGCTGCCGATCATGCGATGACCATCATCCACAAAAGCCACCGGCAAATACTGATCACCGTTCTGTAGCGCTACTACCAGCTGCATGCCAGAGCTGCCAGCACCATAAATAATAATGGGTTCCTTCGGTCGAAAATTCTGAATCAGGTGTTGGAGGAGTACTTTTACAAAAAAACGGCTCCCACCGATCAGCATTAGAGAGATCATCCAGAAAATTAGCAAAACCGAGAAGTCAGCGGCAGCGGCCGTGGAAGTGAAGAAATAAGTCGCTGCCAAAAGCGCAGTGGCAATGGTCACTGCCTGCAGAATCAGGAAGCCAGCCTGCAACCCCATGTACAGCAGCACGATCCGATAAAGGCCGAGACGGGCAAAAAACACGATGCTAAGTGCCATTGCCAGAGTGAAATAACCGTAAAATCGCTGCCCTTGTTCGAAGGCGTCACCGTCGAGCAAGGCGAATGAAAAGGCCAGGGACATAAAGAGCATCAGCGCGTCAGCGGACATCATTAGCGCCTGCTTTAATGACCGAGAGAGAGGAATTGTAGGGATCCGCATATTATCTCCTGACCCGTGAGGGCCTCCCCGCGCCTAAGCCCAGAGCCAGCATAGCTAAGGGGGCTACAGCAATCAAACTAAAAAGCCCACCGAGACTAGGGTAGAGTACGCTAGCTAACGCTAACGGGGTCAACCAGCACACGTTTATCAGTATAGTGGCGATCGTCACTTTACTGTGGCTCTGGAATTTTCTGGCGGCATGTTGGTAGGCATGAGTATTGTGCCCTTCAAACCAGTGCTCACCGCGCAAGAACCGGCACGCCAGCGTCAATGTCGCATCCACCGCAAAAATCGCCAATAGTATCAACCACGTCCAATAAGTCATGACGCCGGCCTGTACGGTGAATAACGCCATAAGGCCAATGAAAAAGCCGGCAAAACCGCTCCCTACATCACCCATGAAAATTCGAGCAGGATGCCAGTTCCAGACAAGAAACCCCGCCGCTGAGGCGCAAGCTACAGTGAGAAGTTCTGATCGGCCGCTGTCCATCCCGCTGATACCTGCCGCAAGCGAAAAGCCGGTAACAAAGAACAGCTCTGCACCAGCCAGTCCGTCAATACCATCCATGAAATTGAACAAATTGGTCAGCCAAACGAGGGCCAAAAGTGCAAGGGGAATCAAGACAGACTGATCAAAAATTGTGAAGAGACCAAAGTCAAGCTCAGGGATTTCACCAAGCCAGAATAGTGACCAGAGCGCAGCGCCAAAATGCAGAGGAATCCGCCAAACCGCATGGACATTTTTCAAGTCATCAATCAAGCCCACTGCGGCCACAGCATATGCGCCGAAGAGCGACAAAAAAAACCCCTTTTCAAGCTGACCCGCGTAAAAAGCATAAGCTGAAGCGATAAAAACGAGAAATACGACGGCAAACCCACCGCCAAGTGGTGTCGGCGTGGAGTGCAACGATCGAGCCACTGGTTTATCAAGAAAACCAATTTGCAGTGCAGCAGTTCTTAGCAGACCTGTTAGCATAACTGCGATCACAAAGCTCACTGTCAGCAAAACCAGAGTATTCATAACAGCTGACCTAGATGCCAAGACTATCAAACGGATGATTATAGCGTGAATCTGGCCGGAATTTTTCAATATTTCGGGCGCAGGGGTGCGAACAGGAACACCCGAAACGACTCATATTCAATTGCCAACTATAGGAATCCTGCCGATCCGTCTCTCCGAGGTCGTTTCCCCGACGCCAAAAATTGCGAGCAGTTCCTCAAGTGCGCGAAAGCTCCAAAACATTGCCCTCTAAACCACGATGCCCTTGGCAATAGCCAGCTTGATGCCCGTGAGGCTGCCACAATAGCCCCCGCGCTTGCTTATTATTGTCAATCGGTATGCCTTGCACGGTGATTTGCTGAAGTCCTTCCGCTACGGTCGACAGCAAGGTCAAAAACTGTTTACCGAGCAAGTAAGATGTGGCCAGGCTCAATACCCTCATCAGTTTTTACAATTTTAACTGGAGCACCGACCACCTCTGTTAAACGTAGTTGGAATCTCAGCAATCGCCAGCAGCGGCTGAGTTAAATTCCCGAAGAGCCTGTGCGGGAGAGGCGGTCTGAGTAATGGGCCTTCCCACCACGAGATAAGTGCTGCCCATGGCCAATGCTTCCGCGGGACCAACGACTCTTTTTTGATCCCCTCGGACGTCCCTCGTTCGCCGGATACCAGGCGTAAGTAAGACGAATCCGTCGCCGAACCGCTCCCTCAACAAGGGTGTCTCGGCGGCTGAGCAAACCACCCCATCTAGCCCCGCTTCAGATGTCATCTCTGCCAGGCGAACAACCTGCTCTGCCGGACTGCACAGAATCCCTTGTTTGGTGAGATCATCCTCACCCAGACTAGTCAGAACAGTCACTGCAATCAGCAGCGGTCGAGTGCCGGGAACCTCTTCGAGCGCCACCCGAGCTTCGCTCATCATATCGAACCCACCAGATGCATGAACGTTTATCATCCAGACGCCCAAGTCAGCGGCGGCCCTGACGGCTCCAGCTACGGTGTTCGGAATATCATGGAACTTGAGATCAAGAAAGACGTCAAAACCCAGAGCGACTATGCGTCTGACAAAATCTGGCCCAGCAGCTGTGAATAGTTCTTTGCCAATTTTTACCCTGCAGCTAGCGGGATCTAGTCCGGACAAAAATTGCTCAGCCAAAGTCGCAGTAGGAAAATCCAGAGCGACGATTATTCTACTCTCAGTCATTTAAACCCCCTGTCTGTATGCCATCTGGCTTTCATCATACAGATAAAAATCTGAGCCGAACTCCAGGCAAGTGGCAAGACGCAACTTTTGACCTCGGATTCTAGCGACCGTCAACGCCCNTTCTCAAGTTTTGGCNGGATACTATCCCACCTGTGACATCCGGGACAAAGCCAGTTCAGCTGTCTCGCCTCATAGCCACAGTCGCTGCACTGGAAACCGAGTTGACTGGCTATATGAGTCAGCAAAACCTCACGAATCTTCTCGATATCGCTGAGCATTGCGGAGTCGAATTGATTGCATTCCGCCTCAAATTCCAGCAACTTCGCTGCTGCCGCAAGCGAAGGCTGTGAAATAAGATGACGACGCAAATATTGGATAGCCCTTCCAACGCCTTCAGTTTCAACAATTAGTCGAGACATGAGCTGAAGCGCAACCGGGTCCGCCCGCTTTTCAATGAACCCATCGAGAAACTTGATAAACTCGTCATCTCGACCAAGCTTGGAATAGCTCACCGCCATCAGATCAAGTAACTGAGTAAGAAATCCAGGGCTGTGTTCCGCGATGCGCCTGCATTCTCGGATCGCGGCATTGTGGTTACCGGATTCATGCTCAAGTCTGGCTGTTAATAAACTTCTTCGGAGATGCTGGCGTTGAAATCCGGCTCCTTTTCGCAGCTGCCGACGGGCTTCACTTAACTGCCCTTCGACAAGAAGTCGTTCCGCTAATTCACAGTGATAGTGCACCGCGCGAGCATTCCACTCTGCGTCACGCCGGAAAGCTGAATGTGTGAGCAGTTCTTTTGTACAAGTGATCGCAGGGTGCCACTCTTTCTCGATCTGGTAAATACTGACGAGAAGCGTGAGAGCTTCCCATTTTCCTTGAGACTTCCCCTGCGTAAGTTCTTTCAGTAGACGTTCTGCTCGATCTAGAAGCCCCCCAGAAATATAGTCTTTTGCAAGCTGGAGGCGCGCTTCATCTGCCAGTCGAGTCTCTAAGCCTGGACGGGCTAGCAGCGCCTGATGCACTTTAATGGCTTTATCGACCTTCCCTCGCCGCCGAAGCAGCGCGCCAAGCGCGAGATGCGTCTCCACAGCCTCTCCGTTAACTTCCAGCGCCTTGATAAAGGTGTCAATCGCCTCATCGGGCTCGTCCTTGAGCAAGTAATTCAGCCCGGCAAAATATTCATGAGAAAAATCTCTTGTTAGCCTTGGAAGAGCTTTTATGGAGCGGGAGTCAGATCGTCCGAGCAACCAGCCTGTACATATCGCGACTAGTAGAAGCGCATAAATACCTACCCCCTCCATCTATTCGATATCCCGCAGGGACAATTTACGCAATTGCTTAACCTCCCGACGGGCGTTTTCAAGCTCTTTGGTCAAGCGCTTAAGCTTAGCTCTCAACTTTAGCTGGTAGAAAAAATTCAGCCCCAAGAGCAGGCCTAACGCACCCCCGAAAACAAACGCACCGATAATCCAGGCCGAAACCGGCCGCGGTGAAAAGACACGAGTACCAAAGCTGATACTTACGGATTCAGTGTTGAAGTATGTGAATGTGATTGCAGTGATAAATACTGACAGCAGGAAAAATCCAGACAGCAAATTGCTTAAATTTCGCATGAGTAAAAGCTGTACGCGCTAATCACAAAACAAGGAGAGGATGGGACGGGAAAGTTTGACTTGGGTTAAACCGGGCTTTCAGGATTTGCTGGCGACCAGTCGGGGCCTGCAGTCCTGACTTACATTTGGAATCGCGATCCAAGGAGCAGACACATTCAGAACAGGCTCTCACTCAGCATGCTTGCATTAACTCTATCTCGAAGTTCCTTCCCAGGTTTAAAATGGGGTACGTATTTCCCACTCAGCGCAACTGGAGTCCCGGTCTTCGGGTTTCGCCCTATTCGCGGTACCCGATAATGCAATGAGAAACTGCCGAAACCTCGAATTTCGATGCGGCCTCCGTCAGAAAGGACCTGGGACATGTATTCAAGCACTGCTTTCACCGCCAACTCGACGTCCTTGGAGGATAACTGAGTTTGTTTTTCCGCAATGCATTCAATAAGCTCAGACTTTGTCATTGTTATCCTCCAGCCTCAGTGACCGGCTCTGATTTCACGAGCGGCCTACCTTAGATTATCAGAACGTAAACCTTTGTAACAACTAGTTTTTATCCATTTCAGCCTTGATTAAATCACCTA